>JADLBN010000220.1 GCA_020847675.1 Burkholderiales bacterium
AGGCAGCGGCGCGCGTGGGCGGAAAGGCGGGCGAGGTCGACGTCGCCGTGGCGATCGAACGGGGTGACCAGCGCGACGGACAGGCCGAAGCGCTGCGCGGAGGGACGCATCCCGGCGGGCCGGGCGACAGTGGACGCGGTCATGCTGAAATGTTAGCCTGTACACGATGACAGCGCAAGCCCCTCCCGCGCTCCCGTCCCGAACGCTCGGCGTCCGCGGCCCGGCCGTCTCGGCGCTGGGCTTCGGCGGCGCCCCGCTGGGCGACCTGTACGCGCCGCTCGACGACGACGCAGCGATCGCGACCGCGCTCGCCGCGCTCGATGCCGGTGTAACGCTCGTCGACACCTCGCCGCTCTACGGCCGCGGGCTCTCCGAACACCGGGTCGGCACCGCGCTGCGCCGGCGGCCGGATGTCCCCGTCGTGCTGTCGACGAAGGTTGGCCGCGTCTTCGCTCCCGCTCCCGGCGGCGTGTTGCGCACCGAGGGTTACGCCGGCGGCCTGCCGCACGAGGGCCGCTTCGACTACTCGTACGACGGCGCGATGCGCTCGGTCGAGCAGTCGATGCTGCGCCTGGGCGTCGCCTCGCTCGACGTCGCGCTCATCCACGACATCGACCCCTGGACGCACGGCGAGGCGGCCGCGGCCCGCCAGCGCGAGGCGCTCGCCGGTGCGTGGCGCGCGCTCGTCGACCTCAAGGCACAGCGCGTGGTCCGTGCGATCGGCATCGGCGTCAACGACGCCGACGTCTGCGAGCGGTTCGCGCGCGAGGCCGACCTCGACTGCGTGATGCTCGCCGGCCGCTATTCGCTCCTCGAGCAGCCCGCGCTCGATCGGTTCCTGCCGCTCGCGCAGGCGCGCGGCATCGGCGTCATGGCGGGCGGTGTGTACAACTCCGGCATCCTCGCGACCGGGCCGGTCGAGGGCGCGCGCTACAACTACCGGCCGGCGCCGCCCGACGTGCTCTCCCGCGTCGCCGCGATCGAACGCGTCTGCGCATCGCACGGCGTGGTGCTCGCGCACGCGGCGCTCGCGTTCGTGCTCGGACATCCTGCGGTGTCGAGCGTCGTGCTGGGCGCGGTGTCGCCCGACGAGGTGCGGCGCAACGTCGCGGCGTTCCGCGCGCCGGTGCCAGCGGGGCTGTGGCGCGACCTGAAGGCGGAACGGCTCCTCCGCGACGACGTTCCGGTGCCTGCGTGATTCCGCGCGCGCCGGGCCGCCCCAAGTGCGCGGCGCCCCCTGGGGGGAGGCGGCCGCAGGCCGCATCGGGGGGATCCAGTTGATCGACGCGCACCAGCACTTCTGGCGTCTCGCGCGCGGCGACTACGGCTGGCTCACGCCCGCGCTGGGTCAGATCCACCGCGACTTCGGCCCCGGCGACCTCGCTCCGATCCTCGCGCGGCACGGCGTCGAGCGAACGATCCTCGTGCAGGCGGCGCCAACGTCCGCGGAGACGCGCTGGCTCCTCGACGTCGCGCGCGACACGCCATTCGTCGCCGGCGTGGTCGGCTGGGTCGACTTCGACGCGCCGGACGCGCCCGATGCGATCGCACGCCTTGCCCGTGAGCCACAACTCGTCGGACTGCGGCCGATGGTGCAGGACATCGCCGACGACGACTGGCTCGCGCGGCCGCGGCTCGGGCCGGCGTTCGACGCGATGATCGCGCACGGTCTGGTGTTCGATGCGCTCGTGCTGCCGCGCCACCTGACGAGACTCGCGCGCGTGCTCGACCGCCATCCCTCGCTCGCGGTCGTCGTCGACCACGGCGCCAAGCCGAGCATCCGCGAGCGCGAGATCGACCGCTGGCGTTCGGATCTCGCGATCGTCGCGGCGCATCCGAACGTCGCCTGCAAGCTGTCGGGCCTCGTCACCGAGGCGCGTCCCGGCGACGGCGCCGCCGAAATCGCGCCCTGGACCGGCGCGCTCCTCGACCTCTTCGGCCCCGCGCGGCTCCTCTGGGGCAGCGACTGGCCGGTCGTCGACCTCGCGGGCGGCTACGACCGCTGGCGGGCGATCGCCCTCGAAGCGCTCCGCGACCTCGACTTGGAGGATCGCGCGGCGGTGCTGGGCGGAAACGCCGAGCACATCTACCTCGGTCGCGAACCGCGCCGGCAGAAGGCCTGACCGGCCGGGGGGCGCC
The DNA here is from genome assembly GCA_020847675.1 of Burkholderiales bacterium. Lineage (GTDB taxonomy): Bacteria > Pseudomonadota > Gammaproteobacteria > Burkholderiales > Casimicrobiaceae > VBCG01. The sequence continues at coordinate 2,140 of JADLBN010000220.1, forward strand.
GCGCGCCGTCCGCCCCGCCGTCAGATCGCGCGCCCCTTCGACTCCCAGAACGGCGCGCGCATCTCGCGCTTGAGCGTCTTGCCGGCAGCATTGCGCGGAAAGTCGTCCAGCACGAGCACCCGCTCGACGCGCTGGAACTTCGCCGCGACCCGCGAGTTGATCCACTCGCGCAGCGCCGCGGCGTCCACGGCCGCGCCGGGCCGGAGCACGACCGCCGCGACCGGCGTCTCACCCCATTTCTCGTGCGGAATGCCGAAGACCGCGACCTCGCGCACATCAGGATGACGCGCGACGACCTCCTCGACGTCCTTCGGGTAGACCTTGACGCCGCCCGAGTCGATCATGTCCTTCATCCGGTCGACGAGATAGAGGAAGCCCTCGTCGTCGACGTAGCCCAGGTCGCCGGTGCGGAGCCACCCGTCGCGCAGCGCCTCGCCGGTCTTCGCCTCGTCGCGGAAGTAGCCCGGCATCGTGATCGGCCCGCGGCCGACGATCTCGCCGGTCTCGCCGGGAGGAAGGTCGGCGCCGTCCGGGCCCACGATGCGCAGGTCGTAGAACGGCGGCGGCACGCCGACGCTGCCCTTCTTGCGGAGCGCGTCGTCGCGGTCGAGGATGGTCACGAAGCCCTCGGTGAGACCGTACAGTTCGTAGAACCGGTCCGGCAGCAGTGCGTTCAGCCGGTCCTTGGTCTCGACGTGCAGAGGCGCGCCGAGCGAAAGGATGCACTCGAGCGAGGCGAGCCGCGCCGGTTCGAAGCCGCGCGAGCCGAGGATCGCGATCACCTGCGAAGGCACGAGCATCGTGTGCGTGACGCGCTCGCGCTCGACCGTCGCGATGAACGCCTCGGCGTCGAACGCGCGGTGCACGACGTAGGTCGCGCCCAGCATGAACGCCGGGAGCATCGTGACCATCGCGCCGTTGAAGACGATCGCGCCGGCGTGCAGCACCACCGACGACGGCGTCATCCGCCACGCATTCGCCATCAGCGTTGCGTACATCGCGCGCACGAAATGCGTGTGGCAGATGCCCTTCGGCAGGCCGGTCGTGCCGCTCGTGTACATGATCGTGGCGAGATCGCCCGCCGCGACCTCGGCGCCGGGTGGCGCGTCGGATGCCTCCCGCCACAGGCGCGCCAAGGACAGGTAGCCGGCGGGCGCATCGTCCGCGCTGGCGTCGACGAGGATCCACGACGCGTCGGGCTCCGTGCCCCGCGATCGCACGGCGTCGAGAACCTGCCGCAGGTCGCCTGCCGCGACGACCACGCGCGGCGCCGCGGAGGCGAGGAGCGACGCGAGCCCGTCCGCGTTCAACAGCGTCGACAGCGGCACCGCCGCGGCGCCCAGCTTGAAACAGGCCCAGTACGCGGCGAGAAGTTCGAGCGAATTCGGGAGAACCGTCGCGACGCGGTCGCCGCGGGCGACGCCCCGCGAGGCGAGCGCGTTCGCAAGCCGGTTCACGCAGCGGTCGAACTCGCGCCAGTCGAGGCGCAGGTCGCGCGTTCCCGAGGGCGCGACGACCGCCGTGTGCCGCGGCCGGTAGCGTGCGTGACGCTCGACGAGGCGCCCGAGGGCGAGGCAGTCGCGCGCGATCGGCGATTCCATGGATCCTCCGGCTCAGAGTCGGTGGCTCGCGTCCCCGCGCGCGAATGCCGGCCAGCGTGCCGCGTGGCCTCGTTCGAGCGCGATGACCTTGAACAGTTCTCCCATCTCGGCGGGCGAGAGCAGCGTCTGGACCGGGCCGACGGCGCGCAGGTACGCCGCCGACGCGGGATCGCCGGTGGCCGCGAGGCGGTCGAGGATGCCGCAGCCGATGAGAAAGCTCGCCTGCGAAGCGTAGCCGGCAACCTCGAGCCCCGCGCGCGCGCCGGCCTCCGCGACGCCGGTGAAGTCGACGTGCGACGTGACGTCGGCGAGCCCCGGCCACACCAGCGGATCGGAGGTCGCGCGGTGGCGGTAGTGCGCCATCATCGTGCCTTCCGAGCGATCGGGATGGTAGAACTCGCTGCGCGGGAAGCCGTAGTCGATCGCGAGCAACGCCCCACCCGCGAGCCGGCGGCCCAGATCCTCGACCAGCGCCTCGGCCGCCCTCGGGATCTCGCTCGCGTAGTCGATCTCCGGCGGGAAGCGTTCGCGGGCGATCGTTTCGAGCCCGGGGTCGTCGAGCGCGCGCTCGGCGATCGCCAGTCCGCCGGCGCGGCCGAGCGTCACGCCGCGCTCGTGCCAGCGCCCGCCGCGGCGCGCGACAACGTCGGGCGGCACCGCGTCGAGCACCTCGTTCATCACGACGGCGCCGTCGATCCGCGCGGGCGGAGCGTCGAGCCACGCGACCCTGCCGCGCCACGCGGGCAGCGCGCGGCCGATCGCCTGCTGCTGGCGCTCGCGCAGGTCGGGGCTGGTCTCGACGATCGCGTAGCCCGACGGGCGGGCGCCGAGCCGATCGAGTTCGCGCAGCAGATCGATCGCAAGGGCGCCGCTGCCTGCGCCCAGTTCGACCAGATCCCGCGCGCGAGTCGCCTCGAGGACTGGCGCGACCTGCGCCGCCAGCGCCGCGCCGAACAGCGGCGACAGCTCGGGCGCGGTCGTGAAATCGCCCGCAGCGCCGAGCTTGCGCGCGCCCGCCGCGTAGTAGCCCAGTTCCGGCGCGTAGAGCACGAAGTCGACGTACTCGCGCATCGGCATGAAGCCGCCGCGCGCATCGAGCGCCGCGACGAGCGCCCGGCGCACCCGCTCGGCGTGAGCGCGGGCTTCCGCATCCGGCTCGGGCAGCGCGGGGTCGAGGTCGCGGCGCGTTCGCATCGAGGCTCCGCGCGTCGCGCGCGGCCTGTGCTAGTGTACCCAAGTCGAAGGCCCGCCCGGCGCGGGACCGCGGGAGCGCGCGTGCAGGACAAGGTCGTGCTGATCACCGGCGGCGCGAAGCGCGTGGGCGCCGCCATTTGCCGGCGCCTCCACGCCGCAGGCGCGCGCCTCATGCTCCACTACCGCTCGTCCGCGGGCGAGGCGCGCCTCCTCCAGGCGGAATTGAACCGCGCGCGCGCGGATTCGGTCGCGCTCATCCAGGCCGACCTCCTCGACATCGCGAAGCTGCCGTCGATCGTCGAGCAGACGGTCCTGCGTTTCGGCCGCCTGGACGCGCTGGTCAACAACGCGTCGAGCTTCTTCACCACGACGATGGGCGAGATCGAGCCGGCGCAGTGGGACAACCTGATGGGCACCAACGTGCGCGCGCCGCTGTTCCTCGCGCAGGCCGCCGCCGCGCCGCTGCGCCGCTCCCAGGGAGCGATCGTCAACATCACCGACATCCACGCCGAGCGACCGCTCAAGCACTACCTCGTCTACTCGACCGCGAAGGCGGCGCTCTCCGGGCTCACGCGCGCGCTCGCGCGCGAGCTCGCGCCCGAGGTCCGCGTCAACGCGGTCGCGCCGGGACCGATCCTGTGGCCCGAGGCCGACGACAGCTTCGACGAGGTGTCGCGCCAGCGCATCATCTCGCACACGCCGCTCAAGCGCGAAGGCGAACCGGACGACGTCGCGCGCGCGGTGCACTTCCTCCTCGCCGAGGCTCCCTACGTGACCGGCGAGACGATCGCCGTCGACGGCGGCCGCGGCATCGCGATCTGACGCCCGGCCGGTCGCGGATCCGCCGGGCAGGCGTTCCGGCACGCCCGTCGTCAGCGTTTCGTCAGCTTCGCCGTGTCGCGCGCGACGGACGCGAATGCCGCCACGAAGCCGTCGCAGTTTGATACGCTGTCGCGATGAGAGTCCTCATCGCGGAAGACGATCCCCTCCTCGCCGACGGCCTCGCGCGCGCGCTCGGTGCGGCCGGACACTCGGCCGACGTCGCGGCGGCCGGCGAGGACGCCGACCAGATGGCGTTCGGAGGCACGCACGACCTCGTCGTGCTCGACGTCGGGCTGCCCGGCATCGACGGTTTCGAGGTGCTGCGGCGCCTGCGCGCGCGCGGCGAGGCGACGCGCGTGATGATGCTGACCGCGCGCGACGCGGTCGAGGACCGCGTGCTCGGCCTCGACCTGGGCGCCGACGACTACCTGACCAAGCCGTTCTCGCTCGACGAGTTCGAGGCTCGCGTGCGCGCGCTGCTCCGGCGTCCCGGGGCTCCCGCATCGAGTACGTTCGAAGTCGGCCCGATGGAGATCGACCTCGCGGCCCGGCGGCTGAAGATCCGCGGCTCTCCCGTCGACCTCACCACGCGCGAGTGGGCGCTGCTGCGCCTGTTCCTGCAGCACCCGGGCCGCGTGCTGTCGAAGGACGAGATCATCGAGGAACTCTGCAGCCAGAACGAGCCCGTCGCGCCGAACACGATCGAGGTCTACGTGTCGAGGCTTCGCGCGAAGATCGAGCCCGCAGGCGTGGGCGTGCGCACGGTGCGCGGCTTCGGCTACCTCTGGAACGATCGTCCCGACGGGGACTGATGCGCTCGCCGACGTCGATCCGCCATCGGGTGCTCCTCTCGATGGCCGGCGTCCTGCTCGTGGTCGTCGCGGCGGCCGCCGCCATCGCGTGGGCGGTCGGCGTGCACGCCGCAGCCGACGCCTACGACCGTTCGCTCCTCGACCCTGCGCTCGCGCTCGCGGGCAGCGTCCGAGGCGAGGGCGCCGAGCGAAGGCTCGACCTCTCCGAGGACGCGCGTCGCGCGCTCCTGTTCGACGACTCCGACACGATCGTGTTCCAGATCCGGGACGCCGACGGGCGCCTCCTCGCCGGCGAAGCCGACCTGCGCGCGCCGCCGACCCCCGCGAAGGGCGGCGCGGCCTTCCACGACATCGCCTGGCGCGGCGAGCCGATGCGCGTCGCGTCGTACCGCGCGGCCAGCGGCATCACCGTGCTCGTCGGGGAGACGCTCGACAAGCGCAGGCGTCTCGTGCACGAGGTGCTCCTCGCCACGCTGGTGCCGGCGCTGCTGGTGGCGACGGCCGCGCTGGTGCTGGTCTGGGGAGCGGTCGGACGCGCGCTCGCTCCGCTCGACCGCGTGCGCGACCAGTTGCTCCAGCGAACGGCGGAGGATCTCAAGCCGCTCGAAGCCGGGGGCGCTCCCGACGAAGTGCAGCCGGCGGTGGTCGCGCTCAACCGGCTGATCGACCGGCTGCGCCACGCGGTCGAGAGCCAGCAGCGCTTCGTCGCCGACGCGGCGCACCAGCTTCGCACGCCGCTCGCGGGCCTGCAGATGCAGCTCGAGTTGCTGAAGCGCCGCCCGCACGCGCCGGAGATCCGGGCCGAGCTCGAGAAGATGCACGCGGCGACCACGCGCACCACCCGCCTCGCCCACCAGCTCCTCGCGCTCGCGCGCGCCGAGCGCGACACCGAAGCCGCCGGACCGATGAAGCCCTTCGATCTCTACCGGCTCGGCGACGCGGCGGCGCGCGACTGGACTGCGCGGGCGATCGAACGCGACGTCGACCTCGGCTTCGAGATCGAGCACGCCAACGTGCTCGGCAACGAAGTCATGCTCCGCGAACTCCTCGGCAACCTGATCGACAACGCGATCCGCTACGCGCCCGCGGGCAGCGTCGTGACGGTGCGCTGCGGGAAGCGCGGCGGCCGACCGTTTCTCGCGGTCGAGGACGACGGTCCCGGCATTCCGGAGAACGCGAGGGCGAAGGTGTTCGAACGCTTCTACCGGGTCGAGGGCACGCCCGGCGACGGATCGGGACTGGGCCTCGCGATCGTGCGCGAGGTCGCGAACCGCCACGGAGCGACGGTGGAACTCGGCCGGCCCGCTTCCGGGCGCGGCACCGCGGTCAGCGTCGTGTTCGGCTCGTCAGCCGGAACGCCCGCTGCGCCCGCCTGATCGACGCGCCCGGCGCACGGACACCGCGGCCGCGAGCGACTCCAGATAGCCGTCGACGATGCCGTGGCGCGCGAGCGCCTCGCGCGTCTGCATCAGGTAGTCGCACGACGTGCCGAAGGCGCCGCAGGCCGTCGCGAGGGTGTCGGCCTGCGCGCCGAGCGTCAGGCACGCGTACTGCGGATGGTCGCGGCGCACCGCGAAGGCGAGCGCGACGACGCTGCGTCGCCCCGTGCGCGCACGCACCCAGACCGGCCGGTACGACCCGACGACCATCTCGCGGCGCCACAGGAGCCGCAGTTCGGCGACCGCGAGCGACGCCGGCAGGCGCAACGCGACTCCGCGGCAGGATCCGCCCCGCTCGAGACCCAGCACCAGTCCGGGCCGCTCGCGCGTGCCGCGCGAGGCGAGCGAGTGCAGGCAGAAGCGGCGGTTCAGGCCGTGGATCGTAGCCGGCCGCGTCTCCGCAACCGGGAAGAGCGGATTCCACAGCAACGAGCCGTAGGCGAAGACCCACCAGCCCGCGCCCTTCGGCCTCGCCGCGAGGGTCGCGTCGAGCGAACGGTCGAGCGCCTCGTCGTCGAGCGCGTGCGCGGCGCCGACCGTCTCGGCGTAGATCCGGCGCATGCGGCCCTCCTCGAGGTCGCGGCGCGACAGCGGCATCGTCAGTCCGCGGACTCGGGGTCGCGCGCGAGCTTCGCGGTCTTCATCGCTTCCCGACGCCGCTTCGCGCCGCGGGACTTGCCGTGCGCGCCGCCCTTGCCGAGGAGCGGCGAGCGCGCCACCGGGTTGCGCGGTTTCGGCACGGCGTGCCGCTTCGCGCGCTTCACACGAGCCCCCGCCAGCGCGGCAGCTTCGACTCGCACCACGCGGCCACGCCGAGCAGCGCGTCGTCCTCGCCCGCCCGACCGACGAGTTGCATACCGACCGGCAGGCCGTTGCGGCCGTACCCGATCGGGAGGGTGATTGCCGGGAAACCCGTGAGCGAGGCGAACGTGCAGCAGGACGGGTCTCCGGTGGTCGAGTGGCCTTCGGGAGCGGGCGCGGGCGCCGGCGGCGCCAGCAACGCGTCGCAGTCGCAGAGCCAGTGCGTCGCCGCGGCGATCATCGCCTGCCGGTCGACCATCGCCCGCGCGTACGCGCCGGCGGAGATCGCGCGCCCCGCGTCGAGTCCCGCGTTGAGCGTCGCGGACAGCCGCGAGCGCTCGCGCGCCTGCATCGGCCCGATCGCCCGCGCGCCTTCCGCGAGCATGATCGTGCGCAGCGTCTCGAGCCCGGCGTCGAGCGCATCGGGCACCGCACCCGCGACCACGTCCGCGCCAGACCGCCGCAGGTGGTTCGCCGCGTGATCGAGGGCGCCGCCGTCGTCGACCGGCGCGGTCCACGGGAAGCGGTGGACGAACGCGAGGCGCGGCGGCCGTGGAAGCGCAACCTCGCGCGATACCGACGGGACCAGCGCGTGCATCGTGACCGCGGCGTCGGCCACCGAGCGCGTGAACGTGCCGAGCGTGTCGAGCGTCGCGCTGAACACGTGCGTTCCGTCGAACGGCACGAGACCAACGGTCGGCTTGAACCCGACCACGCCGCAGTAGGCGGCCGGGCGGATCACCGAGCCGTGGGTCTGCGTCCCGAGCGCCGCGGGCACCTGCCCCAGCGCGACGGCCGCGGCGGAGCCGGACGACGACCCTCCCGGCGTGTGCCTCGCGTTCCACGGATTCGCCGTCGCTGCCGGGTGCATGAACGCGAACTCGGTGGTGACGGTCTTGCCGAGGACCAGGCCACCGCCCGCGCGCCAGCGCGCGACGCAAGCGGCGTCGTGCGCCGGCCGCCGGCCCGAGCCGACCGGCGAGCCGAACTCGGTCGGCCACTCCTCGGTGTCGACGATGTCCTTCACGCCCAGCGGCAGGCCGAACGCCGGTCCGCGCTCGGGGAGCGGCGTGTCGTCGAGGCGCGACGCGGCTTCGAGCGCCGCGGCGCGGTCGACGTGCGCCCACGCCCGCACGCCGGCATCGGTCGCGGCGATGCGCGCGAGGAGTGCGCTCGCGAGTTCGTGCACGCGCAGCCTGCCCGCGGCGAGCGCGGGCGCGAGCTCCGCCAGCGACTTCGAGTGGAGCGGGATCAGGCCGGCCCCTTCGTGCGCGGGCGGTCGCGCAGGAACAGCGCCACCAGTTCGTTCAGGAACCTCCGGCCGAGTGACGTGGCCCGGAGCACCGCGGGATCCGGATCGAGCAGCCCGCGCGCGGTGGCCGTGCCGATCTCGCGCGCGATCGACGCGATCGGAACGCCGGTGCGCTCGGCGAACAACGCCGCCGGCACGCCCTCGGTCAGCCTCAGCGCGTTCAGCATGAACTCGAAGCCCCGCTCGTCGGGCGCGACCTCGCGGCGCTCCATCACCGGTTCGCCCGACGCGGCGCGCTCGACGTACTGCTTCGGCTGCTTCCAGCGCACCTCGCGCACGATCGATCCGTCCGGCATCGACACCTTGCCGTGCGCGCCCGCACCGATGCCGAGGTAGTCGCCGAAGCGCCAGTAGTTCTGGTTGTGCACGCAGCGGTGGCCGGGTCGCGCCCAGGCCGACACCTCGTAGTGCGCAAAACCCGCGGCGGCGAGGCGCTCCGCGACCGCCTCCTCGATGTCGGCGGCTTCGTCGTCGTCGGGCAACTGCGGCGGATGGCGGTGGAACAGCGTGTTCGGTTCGAGCGTGAGCCGGTAGCACGACAGGTGCGTCGTGCGGAACGCGAGCGCCGTCTCGACGTCGTTCAGCGCATCGCCTGCGACCTGTCCCGGGAGACCGACCATGAGGTCGAGGTTCACCTCGTCGAAGAGCTCGACCGCGGCCGCCGCCGCCGCGCGCGCCTCCGCCGCATCGTGCACGCGCCCCAGCGCCGCGAGGTGGCGCGGCGTGAAGCTCTGCACGCCGATCGAGAGGCGATTCACTCCCGCGTCGCGGAAACCCTCGAAGCGCGCCCGCTCGAAGGTGCCGGGGTTCGCCTCCATCGTGATCTCGGCGTCCGCGGCGAGCATGACGCGCGCACGGATCGCCGCGAGCAGACGGTCGACCGCCTCGGGCGCGAACAGGCTCGGCGTGCCGCCGCCCAGGAACACCGTGACCACCCTGCGGCCCCACACCGACGGAAGCGCGTGCTCCAGGTCGGCGACGAGTGCATCGACGTAGGCGTTCTCGGGCGGGCCGCCGGCACCGCGCCACTCGTGCGAGTTGAAGTCGCAGTACGGGCACTTCTTCAGGCACCACGGCAGGTGCACGTAGAGCGAGAGCGGCGGAAGCGACCGGAAGGCCGGCGACGAGCGCGGCGAGGGCGCGATCGCGGCGGGCATCGCTTCAGTCCGAATCGGGATCGTCCGCAAGCATCGCGCGCGCCCGTTCGATCACGTCGGGCGGGAACGCCCGCGAGCGCCGCTCGGACGGGTCGAGGCACACGACGGTGAACGTGCAGGTCGCCGCGGTCTCCCCGGTCTCGCCGTTCACCATCTCGTGGACGAACCGGATGACCTTGTCACGCGCCTCCAGCATCGTCGTGTGCACGATCACCACGTCGCCGCCGAGGAGTTCCCTGCGGTAGGCGATGTCCTGCTGCACCGCGGCCATGTGGATCTCCCCCGCGCGCAGCCGCGAAGGCCGGATGCCTAGCATCGCGTAGTACTGCCAGCACGCTTCCTCGAAGCGCTCGCCGTAGGCGCGCACGTTCACGTGTCCCATGTGATCGCACTGCCACCGGTGGACGGTGCCGCGCGCGGTCTCGACCCGCCGGCTCACGCGGGCACCCTCTCGCGGATCATCCCGCGCTCGAAGAGCCGGGCGACCAGCTCGCGCATCGCCTTGCCGCGGTGCGACAGCGCGTTCTTGCGCTCGAGCGGCAGCTCGGCGCCCGTGAGGCCGGACGCGAGGTCCTCGAAATGCGGGTCGTAGCCGAAGCCGCCGCCGCCGCGCGGCGCATCGATCACGCGGCCGTGCCAGCGCCCTTCCGCGATCACCGGCTCCGGATCGTCCGCCCCGGCGACCAGCGCGAGCACGCACGCGTAGTGGGCGCGCCGGTCGGCGACGCCCGCGAGCGCGGCGACGAGCTTCGCGTTGTTGCGCGCGTCCGACTTCGGCTCGCCCGCGTAGCGCGCGCTCAACACCCCCGGAGCGCCACCGAGCGCGACGACGCAGATGCCGGAATCGTCGGCCAGCGCCGGGAGGCGCGAGTGGACGCTCGCGTGGCGCGCCTTCGCGAGCGCGTTCTCGACGAAGGTCGCGTGCGGTTCCGCGGGCTCGGGGATACCGAGTTCCGCCTGCGCCACCACGTCGATCCGGTGCGGCGCGAGCAACCGCCGGAACTCGCGCAGCTTGCCCTCGTTGTTCGAGGCCAGCACGAGGCGCTCGATCACGGCGAGGTGTCCCAGGGCGCGAACGCCCCGCGCTGTGCCGCCACGATCGCCTCGATGCCGCCGCGCGCGAGCTCGAGCAGCGCGTCGAACTCGCCGTGCGTGAACGGCGCGCCCTCCGCGGTGCCCTGCAACTCGACGAAGCCGCCGGCGCCGGTCATCACCACGTTCATGTCGGTGTCGCAGCCGGAGTCCTCGGCGTAGTCGAGGTCGAGGAGCCGCGTGCCGCCGACGATGCCCACCGACACCGCCGCCACGTGATCGCGCAGCACGCTGCCGTTCACGAGGCCGCGCGCGGCGAGCCAGGCGACCGCGTCGGTGACCGCGACCCAGGCGCCGGTGATCGACGCGCAGCGCGTGCCGCCGTCGGCCTGCAGCACGTCGCAGTCGATGCGGATCGTGCGCTCGCCGAGCGTGCCGAGGTCGGCCACGGCTCGCACCGAGCGGCCGACGAGGCGCTGGATCTCCTGCGTGCGGCCTGATTGCGCGCCCTCGGCCGCCTCGCGGCGCGTACGCGTGTGGGTCGCGCGCGGCAGCATCCCGTACTCGGCGGTGATCCAGCCCTGCCCCTTGCCCTTGAGGAACGCGGGCACGCTCTCGTCCACGCTCGCCGTGACGAGCACGCGTGTGTCGCCCGCGGACACGAGCACCGAGCCCTCGGCGTGCTTCGTCCAGCCGCGCTCGAATTTCAGTGGTCGGAGTTCGTCGGGGCGGCGGCCTGAAGTTCGCATGGACTGGGACGGGCGGGTCGAAGACGACAGGGGAAACGCAGTCCGGCCGGTGACCGGTCCGGGGGCGTGCGACGGGATATCGATGTCGGCGATCGGATCCGGTCCACCGGCCCGTCGAAAGCGAGACCCGATTATCGCCCGCGCGCGGCCGCGACGCGAGCGAGTTCCTCGTCCAGCGTCCGCACCGGCCGCCAGCCGGTCGCGGCCCGGAACGAGGCATCGTCGACCTCGAGCGAACCGCACACGCGGTCCACCGAATCCCCGCGGCCGGTCAGCCGTCCGGCGAGTCTCAGGAGCGGCACCGGGACGAAGGCCAGCGGCGTCGGCACGCCCAGCGCGCGCGCGATCGACCGTACCAGAGCTGGCGTCGACACCGGGCCGGCGTCGGCCACGAAGTGCACGCCCTCGGGCGGCGGGTCGGCCTCCAGCGCCGCGACGAAGGCGTCGCACAGGTTGGCGAGCCCGATCACGCTGCGCCGGTTGTCGATGGCGCCGAACGGCAGTACGCGGCGTGCGGCGACCGCCTCGACCAGGCGCTCGACGTTGCCGCGCGCTCCCGGACCTATCACCAGCGGAAGCCGCAGCACGATCACCGCCATCGACGAGCGTTCCGCCGCGCCGGCGAGCGCCGTCTCGGCGTCGCGCTTGCCGCGGCCGTAGCCGTCGGCGGGCGCAGGCGGATCGTCCGGCCGGAACGGCCGCCCGGGAAGCGTCGCCTCGCCGTTCACCTTCACGCTGCTCGCGAGCACGAAGCGGCGGACCCCCGCCTTCACGGCGGCCTGCGCGATGCGCGCGGTGGCCTCCACCGTGTTCGCCCGATGGAGACGCTCGAGGTCGCGCCCCCGCTCGTCCATCCGGTGCGCGCGCCCCGCGAGGTGGACGACCGCGTTCGCGCCGGCGAAAGCAACGGCAAGCGCGGCCGGCGACGCCTCTTCGAGCGCGCCGAGCGCGATCGAGTCTTCCGGAGCGCCTCGGCTCTCGCGCACGACCGCGCGAACCTCGCGCCCGTCCGCGCGAAGGCGTCCGACCAGCGCGCGGCCGATGAACCCCGCCGCACCGGTGACGACGACGCAGCGGGAACGAAGACGCGGGGCTACCACCATTTCCACCCGTGCTTGCGGTAGTAGCGCCAGCCGCCGCGCACGAAGTGACCGATGTGCCGCGCGCCCTTGCGCCCGGCCCCGCCGCCGTGGTGGACGATCTCGAACGACGGCACGTAGGCGGTGCGCGCGACCTTGTTGAGCCGCATCGTCCAGTCGTAGTCCTCGAAGTAGAGGAAGAAGCCCGGATCGAAGCCTCCGGTCTGGTCGACGGCCTTGCGCCGCAGGAGCATGCACGCGCCCGACATCGCCGCGATGTCGACGATGTCCCGTGCCGGGTCGGGGTCGACGACGTCGCGCATCTCGTAGCGGTCGAGACGCCGGCGAAACAGCACGCGCCCGAGACCCGGAAGGAAACCGCGCAGCGCGAGGTCGAGCACCGCGGGCTTGCGCTTCACGAGGTAGTCGCGCGTGCCGTCGCGGCGGCGCACGAGCGGCGCGATCGCACCGACGTCGGGGTGCGCGTTCATCCAGCGAACGCCGTTCGCGATCGCGTCGGCGGCGAGCTCGACGTCCGGGTTGAGCACGAGGTGGAAGTCGGCGCCGCTCCCGTGCAGGACCAGGTTGTGCGCCGCGCCGTAGCCGATGTTCGCGTGCCCGTGCACGAAGCTCGTCTGCACACCCGAGTCGGCGAAGCGCGCGCGGCCGAGTTCGATCACCTTCGCCGCGGTCGCGCGGTCCTCGCTGTTGTCGACCAGCGCGACGTTGACGGTGCGGACGATGCCGCTCTCGCGGGCCGCGCCCGCCGCGAGCGCGAGCTTGCGCAGGCACCGGTCGAGGAGACCGAGGTCGGGCCGCCAGGTGACGATCGACACCTGCAGCGACGACGGCACGACCGTCTCGTGGACCAGCGGCACGCCGCCGTCGTCGACAATGGGAGAGGACAAGGGTGGGGACGGTGCGGCGTCGGCGCGCCGTCGAGCGAGGCAACGGCGCTAGAATCGGGAAAATCCCCGGCGGCGTCAACTTCTGATCGGGAAGCCTGCGGCACCCCTGATCCCA
>JADLBN010000221.1 GCA_020847675.1 Burkholderiales bacterium
ACCTCGTAGCGCGCCGACAGGATCGCCTGGTCCGTCAAAGGCGCCTCGGAGCGCGCGTACGCCATCGCGACCGCCCGGCCGAGCTTGCGGCTGTAGCCCGCGCTGGTGAGCTCGCCGACGTTGCGCCCGTCCATCAGCACCGGCTCGCCGCCCCAGGGGAACGCGGCGGGATCGTCGAACGTGAACTGGACCAGCCGCTTGCGCAGGCCGGATTCGCGCTGGCGCAGCAGGGCGTCGCGCCCGAGGAAGGGCGCAGGTTTGTCGAGCCTGACCGCAAAGTCGAGTCCAGCCTCGAACGGCGTCTCGTCGGGCGAGAGTTCGGCGCTCCAGGCCCGCCTGCCGGCTTCGATCCGCAGCGCGTCGATCGTGTAGTAGCCGGCGTCGCGCAGGCCGAACCCGCGACCGGCTCCCGCGAGAGCGTCGTAGAGCGTGAGGCACTGTTCGGTCGGGACGGTGAGCTCGTAGCCCGGGCCGCCGACGTAGCTCATGCGCGCGGCGCGCACCCGCGCGTAGCCCAGGTCGATCGCGCGGACCTGCGAGAACGGCAGCGCGTCCTTGCCGAGCGGGTCCGGCGAGAGCGAGGCGAGGAGCGCCTGCGCCTTCGGACCCATCACCGAGATCACCGACCACGCACCGGTCACATCGACGAGCGAGGCGTGCTCGTCGGGGCCGATGTGCCGCTCGATCCACGACGCGTCGCGCGTTGCCTGCGCGGACCCGGTGAGGATGAAGAACTCGCGCTCGGAGACGCGCAGCACGGTCAGGTCGCTCTCGAAGCCGCCGCGCGCATTGAGCATCGCCGTGTAGACCATGCGACCGGGCGCGACGTCGATCTCGTTCGCGCACAGGCGCTGGAGCACGGCGAGGGCATCGCGTCCCTTCAGCACGAATTTCGCGAACGAGGTCTGGTCGAACACCACGACGTCTTCGCGGCAGGCGCGCTGTTCCTGGAGCACCCACGGGAGCCAGCCCGGCGTGTCGAGCGTCGGGGGCGGTTCGCGCTCGCCCGCGGGCAGGAAGTAGTTGGCGCGCTCCCAGCCGAGCTTGCTGCCGAACACCGCGCCTTTCGCGGCGAGCCTGTCGTAGAGCGGCGAGCGCCGCAGCGGTCGCACCGTGGCGAGTTCCTCGCGCGGCCAGCGCATCGCGTAGTGCAGCCCGAGCGACTCGACCGTGCGGTCCGCGAGGTGGCGGCGGTTGGCGTGGAATGGCGCGAAGCGGCGGATGTCGACGTCCCACAGGTCGAGCGGCGCCTCGCCGTCGACGATCCACTGCGCGACGAGCTTGCCCGCGCCGCCCGAGTTCGCGATGCCTGCCGAGTTGAAGCCCGCGCAGACGAAGTAGCCGCCGAGCGAAGGCGCTTCGCCCAGGATGAAGTTGCCGTCGCCGGTGAAGCTCTCCGGCCCGTTCAGCAGAAGCTTCACCTGCGCCGTCTCGAGACAGGGCGTGCGGTGGATCGCGTGGGTCATCAGGATCTCGAACTGGTTCCAGTCTTCGGGCAGCAGCCGGAACTCGAAGCCGTCGGGAATCGGATCGACGGTCCACGGCTTCGCGACCGGCTCGAAACCTCCCATGACCAGCCCTCCGACCTCCTCCTTGAAGTAGATGTAGCCATCCGGGTCGCGGATCACCGGCAGGTCGGGCGCGACGCCGGGCACCGGCGCGGTGACGATGTAGAAGTGTTCGGCGGAGTAGAGCGGCACGTCGACGCCGGCGAGCGCGCCGAACGCACGTGCCCACTGCCCGGCGCAGTTGACGACGACGTCGCACTCGATCGAGTGCGTGGCACCGTCGTGCACGAGGTCGACGCTGCGGACGCGGCCGCGCCCGGTGCGAACGCCCGTGACCTTCGCGCCTTCGACGATGCTCGCCCCGCCCATGCGTGCGCCGCGCGCGAGCGACTGGGTGAGGTCGGTCGGGTTGGCCTTGCCGTCTCCGGGAATCCACACCGCGCCGGCGAGGTCGTCGGTGCGAAGGATCGGCGCGATGCGCGCCGCCTCCGAGGGGGTGATGAACTCGAACTCGATGCCGAAACTGCGCGCGCGCGCCATCTGGCGCCGGAAGAGCTTGAGGCGCTCGGGCGTCTTTGCGACGTTCAGCGACCCGCACTGCTTCCAGCCGGTCGCCAACCCGGTCTCCCGTTCGAGCGTCGAATAGAGTTCGATGCCGTAGCGGCTCATCCGCGTCGCGTTGCGCGTCGCGCGATACTGGCCGACGAGCCCTGCCGCGTGCCACGTGGTGCCGCAGGTGAGCTTGCCCTGTTCGAGCAGCACGACGTCGCGCCAGCCGAGCTTCGTCAGGTGGTACGCGGTCGAACAGCCGGCGATGCCGCCGCCGACGATCACGGCGCGGGCGTGGGAGGGGAGGGAGTTCATGCGGGGAGCGATGGGTGATGGGCGATGGGTGATAGGCGATGGGAGGACGCGCGGTTCCCGTCGCCCGGATCAAAGGGGTCGGATCAAAAGGGTCAGACTCGTTTGATGATCAAGGCGATCGATGGGGCATCAATCGAGTCTGACCCCTTTGATCCTCCATCGCCCATGGCCTATCGCCTATCGCCCGCCTCTAGAGTCTCAACGCCGCCACGCCAGCCACCACCGTGGCGGCGCCGGCCATGCGTTTCCATCCGAAGCCTTCCTTGAGCACGAGCGCGCCGATCGCCGCGGCGAAGATCACCGAGACCTCGCGCAGCGCGGCGACGACCGCCACCGGCGCACGGGTCATCGCCCACAGGGCGATGCCGTAGGCGGCGAGACTCGCGGCTCCCCCGGCGAGGCCGCGGCGCCAGCGCAGGCGCAGATAATCGACGGCGGGGCGCCCGCGGATCCACACGATCCACCCGAGGTAGGGCACGGCCTCGAAGACCATGAGCCAGGTGACGTAGGCCGCCGCGCTGCCGGAAGCGCGCGCGCCGGCGCCGTCGACCAGCGTGTACACCGCGATGATCGCGGCGTTGGCCAGTGCCCACGCGGCGGACGCGGCCGTATGGCCTCCGCCCGCATACCAGGCGATCACCAGGATGCCGATCGAAATGAGCGCGATGCCCAAGAGCATCGTCGCGGTCGGGTGCTCACCCAGGAACACCACGCCCAGCACGGTGGTGATCAGCGGTGCGACGCCGCGCATCAGCGGGTAGGCGAACGAGAGGTCGCCGCGCCGGTACGCCCCGGCGAGCGTCACGTAGTAGGCGAAGTGGATGACCGCCGAGAGCGCCATGAACGGCCACGCGGCGCGGTCCGGCAGCGCGACGAGCGGCAGCATCACGAGCGCCACCGCCGAGGTGCCGGCGACGATCAGCGCGGTGTCGAGCAGCGGCTCGCCGGCCGCCGACTTGAGCAGCGCGTTCCACAGCGCGTGCAGGAAGCCGGCGCCCAGCACCGCGAGCGTGACCGGCAGCG
>JADLBN010000222.1 GCA_020847675.1 Burkholderiales bacterium
CGGCGCGAGCGGCGGTCGACGCCAGCGTGGCGATCGCGGCGACGATCCGCGGTCCGGCGCAGCGCCTCTTCGAAGGCGCGTGCGGGGCGTGTCACCACGACGGGGCGGGACCGGTGCTGCTGGGCCGCAACCTGCCGCTCGCGCTGCACACGAGCCTTTCGAGCGAGCGCCCGGACAACCTGATCCGCGCGGTGCTCGACGGCATCGCTCACCCCGCGACGCGCGACCTGGGATTCATGCCCGCGTTCCGGCACGCGCTGAACGACCGGCAGATCGCCGAACTCGCGGCCTATATGCGCGAGCGTTTCGCTCCCTCGAAGCCGGCGTGGAACGGCCTCGAGGCGGAAGTCGCCCGGATCCGGACGCTCACGCCCGAGTGACGGGCATCCGCGCTACTCGAGCCCGTTGGCCGCCCGGTAGCTCTGCGCTTCCTCGTCGAGCCAGTCGCGGAACACCGAGAGCCCGGGACTCTCCGCCTTGCTCTCCGGGTAGATCAGATAGTACGAACGGTCGGACCGGAAATCGCGGTCGTCGAGACGGGCGAGACGGCCCTGCGCGAGGTCGTGCTCGACCAGGAACGGCGGCACGAGGGCGATGCCGAGGCCGTCGGCGGCCGCTTCGCAGAGCATCGAGAACAGTTCCATGCGCGGCCCGGCCATGTCGTGCGTCACCTGGAGGCCGAGGGCCTCGAACCACTGGTGCCACATCGTGGGTCGCGTGCTCTGCTGCAGGAGCGGCAGCTTCGCGATCTTCCCGGGGGCGAGCGGCCCCCGTGCGGCGAGGGAAGGCCTGCCGACGACGATCAGCGACTCGCGCATCAGGAAGCGCGATTCGGTGCCGGGCCAGCCCGCGGGTCCGGCGTAGACCGCCGCGTCGAACGCCGTGTCGTCGAACAGGAACGGGCGAGTGCGCGAGGAGAGGTGCACCGTGAGATCGGGAGCGACGAGGCGAAACCCCGCCATCCGGGGCAGCAGCCAACGGGTGGCGAACGTGGGCACCACCGCCAGTTCGAGCGCTCCGCCCGCACCGCCGTGGGCCATCAGGTCCAGCGTGTCGCGCTCGACCTCGTCGAGCCGCGTGCGGACCTGTCGGCCGTAGCGCTCGCCCGCCTCGGTCAGCACGACGCCGCGCCGCGAGCGGCGGAAGAGCTTCACGCCGAGGAACGATTCCAGCGAGGCGACCTGGCGGCACACGGCGCTCTGGGTGAGCGAGAGTTCGGCCGCCGCCCGGGTGAAACTCTGGTGGCGGGCCGCCGACTCGAACGCGGCGAGCGAGGCGGTCGAGGGAATCTTGCGGCGCATCGGGCGGGATGGGGAGGCGTTTCGAAGTGCGAGTCTCGCACAGATCGGTGCCAAGAAGTCGTTTGCCTGCGCGCTGCGCAGCCACTACCATCGCTCGATGCCACGGAGCGGGGCGCCGCCGCCGCCGGTTGATGGCCTGCAGGAGGTTCCGGATATGCGTTCTTCGAACACGAAAGCCACGTTCCACCGCGACGACCCGCTGCTCCTCGACGCCCAGCTCTCGGAGGAGGAGCGCATGATCCGCGACGCCGCGGCGAGCTACTGCGAGGACCGGCTCGCGCCGCGCATCCTCGAATCGTTCCGCCACGAGAAGACCGATCCGGCGATCTTCCGCGAGATGGGCGAAGTCGGGCTGCTCGGCCCGACCATCCCGCCCGAGTACGGCGGTCCGGGGCTCAACTACGTGAGCTACGGTCTCGTCGCGCGCGAGGTCGAGCGCATCGACTCCGGCTACCGCTCGATGATGAGCGTGCAGAGTTCGCTCGTGATGGTGCCGATCTTCGAGTTCGGCAACGAGGCGACGCGGCGCAAGTACCTGCCGAAGCTCGCGACCGGCGAGTGGATCGGCTGTTTCGGGCTGACCGAGCCCAACCACGGCTCCGATCCCGGCAGCATGGTCACGCGCGCCCGGAAGGTCCCCGGCGGC
The DNA here is from genome assembly GCA_020847675.1 of Burkholderiales bacterium. Taxonomy (GTDB): domain Bacteria; phylum Pseudomonadota; class Gammaproteobacteria; order Burkholderiales; family Casimicrobiaceae; genus VBCG01. The sequence continues at coordinate 1,948 of JADLBN010000222.1, forward strand.
TATGCGCTCTCCGGATCGAAGATGTGGATCACCAACAGCCCGATCGCCGACGTCTTTGTCGTCTGGGCAAAGTCTGCGGCGCATGACAACCAGATCCGCGGCTTCGTGCTCGACAAGGGCACCAAGGGACTCTCGGCACCCGCGATCCACGGCAAGGTCGGCCTGCGCGCATCGATCACCGGCGAGATCGTCATGGACGAGGCGTTCTGCCCCGAAGAGAACGCGTTCCCCGACGTTCGCGGCCTGAAGGGCCCGTTCACCTGCCTCAACAGCGCCCGCTACGGCATCGCCTGGGGTGCGCTCGGCGCCGCCGAGGACTGCTACCAGCGCGCGCGGAACTACGTGCTCGAGCGCAAGCAGTTCGGCCGGCCGCTCGCCGCCAACCAGCTCGTCCAGAAGAAGCTCGCCGACATGCTGACCGACATCGCCCTCGGCCTGCAGGGCTGCCTGCGCCTCGGCCGCATGAAGGACGAGGGGACGGCCGCCGTCGAGGTCACCTCGATCATGAAGCGCAACTCGTGCGGGCGTTCGCTGGAGATCGCGCGCGCCGCGCGCGACATGCTGGGCGGCAACGGCATCAGCGACGAGTTCGGCGTCGCGCGCCACCTGGTCAACCTCGAGGTCGTCAACACCTACGAGGGCACGCACGACGTGCACGCGCTGATCCTCGGGCGCGCGATCACCGGCATCCAGGCGTTCTCGTGACCTCCCCGCGCCCGCAGGGCGGTCCCAGGGGCGCGGAGCCCCCTGGGCGGGAGCGCGCGGAGCGCGCTTCGGGGAGAGGGAATCGACCGCCGCCGCTCGCCGGCGTTCGGGTGCTCGACCTCTCGCGCGTGCTGGCGGGGCCGTGGGCGGGTCAGATGCTCGCCGATCTCGGCGCGGACGTGGTCAAGGTCGAACGGCCCGGCGCGGGCGACGACACGCGCTCGTGGGGACCGCCCTGGCTCAAGGACCAAGCCGGACGCGACACGAGCGAGTCCGCGTATTACCTGTGCGCCAACCGCAACAAGAGGTCGGTTACGGTCGACCTCGCGAAGCCGGAAGGACAGGCGATCGTGCGCAGCCTCGCGCTCGAAGCCGATGTGCTGCTCGAGAACTTCAAGCTGGGCGGGCTCGCGCAGTACCGGCTCGACTATGCGAGCCTCGCGGCCGACCATCCGCGCCTCGTGTACTGCTCGATCACCGGGTTCGGCCAGACCGGACCCTACGCGCCGCGCGCCGGCTACGATTTCCTGATCCAGGGCATGGGCGGCCTGATGAGCATCACCGGCCGCAGCGAGGGCGAGGAAGGCGCCGGGCCGCAAAAGGTCGGCGTCGCGCTCACCGACATCCTGACCGGGCTCTACGCGACGATCGCGGTGCAGGCCGCGCTCGCCGAGCGCGCGCGCTCGGGACTGGGCCAGCACATCGACCTCGCGCTCCTCGACGTGCAGATCGCCTGCCTCGCCAACCAGGCGTCCAACTACCTCGCGGGCGGCGTCGTGCCGAAGCGCATGGGCAACGCGCACCCCAACATCGTCCCCTACCAGGATTTCCCGACCGCCGACGGCGACATGATCCTCGCGATCGGCAACGACGGCCAGTTCGCGAAGTTCTGCGCGGTGGCCGCGCACCCGGAGTGGGCGGGCGATCCGCGTTTCGCGACCAACCCGCAGCGGGTCGCGAACCGGTCGACGCTCATTCCGATGCTGAGGCAGGCGACGGTCATGCGCACGACGCACGACTGGATCGCCGCGCTGGAGGCGGCAGGCGTGCCCTGCGGTCCGATCAACCGGCTCGACGAGGTGTTCGCCGACCCGCACGTGGTCTCGCGCGGACTGAAGATCACGATGGCGCACCCGCTCGCTGGCGAAGTGCCGCTGGTCGCGAACCCGATCCGGCTGTCGGCCTCGCCGGTCGAGTACCGGGCGCCGCCGCCGCCGCTGGGCGCGCACACCGGCGAAGTGCTGGCCGAGTGGCTGGGCACGGGCCCGGAGGCGCTGGAAGGATTGCGCTCGCGCGGCGTCGTCTGACCGCGCGGATCAGGATTCCGCGAACGCGCGCTCGATCACGAAGTCGCCCGGCGTGGAGGTGTTGCCCTCGCGGAATCCGCGCGCTTCGAGGCCGGCCTTGAGGTCGCGCAGCATCGCCGGGCTGCCGCAGATCATCGCCCGGTCGCGGGCCGGGTCGAGCGGCTCCACCGCGAGGTCGGCGAAGAGCTTGCCGCTGTCGATCAGATCGGGGATGCGGCCTCGGTGGCGGAAGTCCTCGCGCGTCACCGTCGGATAGTAGAGGAGCTGGCTCGTGACCATGTCGCCCAGGAACTCGTGCGCGGGCAGGCGCTCGACCAGGAGATCGTGGTAGGCGAGTTCGTCCGCGATCCGCACGCCGTGCACCAGGACGATCTGTCCGAACTTCTCGTAGGTGGTCGGGTCGCGCACGATGCTCATGAAAGGCGCGAGCCCTGTGCCGGTCGACAGGAGGTAGAGGCGCCCGCCGGGCAGCAGGTAGTCGATGACGAGCGTCCCGGTGGGCTTGCGCCCGACGACGATCGTGTCGCCCGGCTGGATGTGCTGCAGGCGCGAGGTCAGCGGCCCGTCCTCGACCTTGATGCTCAGGAACTCGAGATGGTCCTCGTAGTTCGGACTGGCGATGCTGTAGGCGCGCAGGAGCGGCCGTCCGTCGACCGGCAGCCCGATCATCGTGAAGTGGCCGTTCGAGAACCGCAGCCCTGCGTCGCGCGTGGTGGTGAAGCTGAACAGGCGATCGGTCCAGTGGTGGACCGAGAGCACGCGCTCGTGGTTGAAGGCGCTCATCGTTGCGGGCACCGGGCGCCCGGGCGCGGCCGACGGACCGTTCCGGAAGCGCATCCTGCGGGGAGCGGAGGCAGCATGGTTGGTTAAGTATATGCTACATTCGCCGCCGGTGCGCGCCGGTCCGCCGCGGCGAGGGGGTCGAAGCCCTCCGGGAGGCACGCCGGCGCGCGCCGTGGCAGGATAGCGCCATCCGGGCCCCGCCGGGCGCCGGACCGTGCACAATGTGACGAACGTCAACCGTGGAGCCGTGACGATGTTCCGAAACCCGATCCGCAAGCTTTGCACCGCCGCCGTCGCGGCCGCCTTCGCCGTCGCGGCAGCGCCCGCGCTCGCCAAGGAGCCGATCAAGATCGGCGAGATCAACAGCTACAAGGCGCAGCCCGCGTTCCTCGAGCCGTACAAGAAGGGCATGCAGCTCGCAATCGACCAGATCAACGCGAGCGGCGGGATCCTCGGCCGGCAGGTCGAGCTCATCACCCGCGACGACAACGCGAATCCGGGCGACGCGGTCCGGCTCGCCGAGGAGCTCGTGTCGCGCGAGAAGGTCGACGTGCTGACCGGCTCGTTCCTGTCGCACATCGGACTCGCGCTCACCGACTTCGCGAAGCAGAAGAAGGTGTTCTTCCTCGCGGGCGAGCCCCTCACCGACAAGATCGTCTGGCAGAACGGCAACCACTACACGTTCCGGCTGCGCCCGTCGACCTACATGCAGGTCGCGATGCTGATGCCCGAGGCGGCGGCGCTCAAGAAGAAGCGCTGGGCGATCGTCTACCCGAACTACGAGTACGGGCAGTCGGCGGCGGCCACGTTCAAGGAACTGCTCAAGGCCGCGCAGCCCGACGCCGAGATCGTGGCCGAGCAGGCGCCGCCGCTCGGCAAGGTCGACGCCGGCAGCGTCGTCCAGGCGCTCGCCGACGCGAAGCCGGACGCGATCTTCAACGTGCTGTTCGGCGCGGACCTCGCCAAGTTCGTGCGCGAGGGCAACACGCGCGGTCTGTTCAAGGGCCGCGAGGTCGTGAGCCTGCTGACCGGTGAGCCCGAGTACCTCGACCCGCTGAAGGACGAGGCGCCCAACGGCTGGCTGGTGACAGGCTACCCGTGGTACGCGATCAACACGCCCGAGCACAAGGCGTTCCTCGCGGCCTACAAGAAGGCGTTCAACGACCATCCGCGGCTCGGCTCGATCGTCGGCTACAGCGCGATCATGTCGCTCGCCGCCGGCATCAAGAAGGCGGGCTCGACCGACACCGAGAAGCTCATCGCCGCGTTCTCCGGCCTCACGGTCGACACGCCGTTCGGCAAGATCTCCTACCGTCCCGAGGACCACCAGTCGACGATGGGCGGCTACGTCGGCCGGACGAAGAACGAGGGAGGCAAGGGCGTGATGGTCGACTTCCGCTACATCGACGGGGCGAAGGTGCTGCCGTCGGCCGCGGAAGTGAAGAAGCTGCGCCCCGCAGGCTGACGTTCCACGGACCGGCCGGCCGCGTTGGACGCCGTCGCGAGCTTCGTCGCGCAACTGCTCAACGGGCTGGCCGGCGCGTCGTCGCTGTTCCTGGTCGCGGCGGGGTTGTCGCTGATCTTCGGCGTCACGAGGATCGTCAACTTCGCGCACGGCTCGTTCTACATGGTCGGGATCTACGCCGCGTATTCGGCCGTGGCGTGGATCGGGGAAGGGCCGGGCTACTGGGCCGGCCTGGTCCTCGCCGCCGTCGCGGTGGGCGTCCTCGGGGCGCTGATCGAGATCCTGCTGCTGCGACGGATCTACCACGCGCCGGAGCTCTTCCAGCTGCTCGCCACTTTCGCCCTCGTCCTGGTGATCAAGGACGCTGCGCTGTGGCTGTGGGGACCCGAGGAACTCCTGGGTCCGCGCGCGCCGGGACTGCGCGGATCGGTCCCGATCCTCGGCCGGCAGTTCCCGTCCTACGACCTGTTCCTGATCGTCGTGGGGCCGCTGGTGCTCGGGCTCCTGTGGCTCCTGCTGACCCGCACGCGGTTCGGCACGCTCGTGCGCGCCGCAACCCAGGACCGCGAGATGGTGGGCGCGCTCGGCGTGAACCAGGCGTGGCTGTTCACCGCGGTGTTCGCGCTGGGCGCGATGCTCGCGGGACTGGGCGGCGCGCTGCAGTTGCCGCGCGAGCCGGCGAACCTGGAGCTCGACCTCGCGACGATCGGCGCGGCGTTCGTCGTCGTGGTGGTCGGCGGCATGGGCTCGATTCCCGGCGCCTACGTCGCCGCGCTGCTGATCGCCGAGCTGAAGGCGATCTGCATCTGGCTCGGCGTGGTCGAGATCGCAGGCGTCTCGATCTCGTTCTCGAAACTCACGCTGGTGGTCGAGTTCCTCGTGATGGCGGTGGTGCTGGTGGTGCGCCCCTGGGGGCTCATGGGCAGGCCGCAGGCGCCGTCTCGCAACGCCGGCGCCGCGGAGGCGCCGCTGCGCGCGCCGGACCGCCTTGCGAAGGCGGCCATCGCGGCGGTCGTCCTCGCGCTCTTCGCGCTCCCGGCGCTTTCGTCCCAGTCGCCCTACGTGGTGATCCTGACCATCGACATCCTGGTCGCCGTGCTCTTCGCCGCGAGCCTGCATTTCATCATGGGGCCGGGAGGGATGCACTCGTTCGGCCACGCCGCCTACTTCGGCCTGGGCGCCTACGGTGCCGCGATCCTGCTTCGGGCGACCGGCGCGCCGATGGAGATTGCGCTCATCGCGGCACCGCTGATCGCCGCGGTGGGCGCCCTCGTCTTCGGATGGTTCTGCGTCCGCCTGTCGGGCGTCTACCTCGCGATGCTCACGCTCGCGTTCGCGCAGATCGCCTGGGCGATCGTCTACCAGTGGGACGCGTTCACCGGCGGCAGCAACGGCCTCACCGGCGTCTGGCCGTCCGCGTGGTTCTCGGACAAGCGCGCCTACTACGCGCTCACGCTCGCGCTGGTGCTGGCGGGCGTGTTCGTCCTCCGGCGCATCCTGTACGCGCCGTTCGGCTACGCGATGCGCGCCGTGCGCGATTCGACGCTGCGCGCCGACGCGATCGGCATCGACGTGAAGCGCGTCCAGTGGGTCGCGTTCGTGATCGGCGGGCTCGTGGCCGGATTGGCGGGAGCGCTGTTCGCCTTCTCGAAGGGCAGCATCTCGCCCGAGACGCTCCACGTCGCGAAGTCGGTCGACGGCCTGGTGATGGTGCTGCTGGGCGGGGTCCAGACGCTCGCCGGTCCGGTCGTCGGGGCGACGCTGTTCACCTGGCTGCACGATTCGGTCGCGCGAAGCACCGAGTACTGGCGCGCGATGCTGGGCGGCATCATCCTGATTCTCGTGCTCCTGTTCCCGCAGGGCGTTGCCGGGTTCGTGCGCCAGGTCGTCTACGGCCGGCGCGAGGCGAAGGGCGGATCGTGACCGCGCGCAAGCCGCTCCTGGTGGCGTCGGGACTGTCGAAGTCGTTCGGCGGCGTCAAGGCCGTCGACGGCATCGACTTCACGCTCGCGGCGGGCGAACTCCTCGCGCTCATCGGCCCCAACGGCGCCGGCAAGTCGACCACGTTCAACCTGGTCAACGGGCAGCTCGTGGCCGACACCGGGTCGATCCGCTTCGGCGGGCGCGAGATGGTGGGCATGAAGCCGCGCGACATCTGGCGCATGGGCGTGGGCAGGACGTTCCAGATCGCGGCGACGTTCGCTTCGCTCACGGTCGTGGAGAACGTGCAGATGGCGCTCGTGTCGGCCGACGACCGCTTGTACTCGATGTGGCGCCGGGCGGCCGACTACCGGCGCAGCGACGCGCTCGATCTCCTCGACCTCGTCGGGATGGCCGGGCAGGCGGACCGCCCGTGCAGCGTGCTCGCCTACGGCGACGTCAAGAGGGTCGAACTCGCGATCGCGCTCGCCAACCAGCCGAAGCTCCTGCTGATGGACGAGCCGACCGCGGGCATGGCGCCGCGCGAGCGCAACGACCTGATGGCGCTCACCAAGTCGCTGGTGGTCGAGCGCGGGATCGCGGTGCTGTTCACCGAGCACAGCATGGACGTGGTGTTCGCCTACGCCGACCGGATCATCGTGCTCGCGCGCGGGCGGCTCATCGCCGAAGGAGCGCCGCAGACGATCCGCGACCATCCCGACGTGCAGCAGGTCTACTTCGGCAGCGGCAAGACGTTCGAGAAGGCCGCTGCGGCCAAGGGGACGGCGTGAGCGCGGCGCCGGAACGGACCGGTTCCGGTCAGGCCGCCGTGCTGCTCGACGTGCACGCGCTGTCGGCATGGTACGGCGCCGCCCAGATCCTGTTCGACGTCGACCTCGGCGTCAGGCGCGGCGAGGTGGTGGCACTGATGGGCCGCAACGGCGCGGGCAAGTCGACGACGTTGAAGGCGATCATGGGCATGGTCGACCGGCGCAAGGGGACGCTGGCGTTCATGGGCCACGACATCTCGCGCGCCGAGCCGCACCGGGTCGCGCAACTCGGCCTGGGCTTCGTGCCCGAGGACAGGCGCATCTTCACCGACCTGACCGTCGCCGAGAACCTCGCGGTCGGCCGCCAGCCCTCCCGCAGGTGGCCCGACGGCAGCGACGCGCCGACCTGGACTCCCGAGCACCTCTACCGGCTGTTCCCGAACCTCGGCGGGATGCCCGACCGGCCCGGCGGGCGCATGAGCGGTGGCGAGCAGCAGATGCTCACCGTGGCACGCACGCTGATGGGCAATCCGTTCCTCGTGCTGCTCGACGAGCCCTCCGAAGGCGTGGCGCCGGTGATCGTCGAGCAGATGGCGCAGATGATCCTGGAGCTCAAGGGCCAGGGCGTCTCGATCCTGCTCTCCGAGCAGAACATGCATTTCGCCGAACTCGTGTCCGATCGCGCCTACGTGCTCGAGAAGGGGCAGATCCGCTACACCGGCACGATGGCCGACCTGGCCGCGAACGACGAGGTGCGGCGCGCCTACCTGAGCCTGTGATCGGACCGGGCCGGAGCACCTTTTGAGGACAGGAGAACCCCGATGGACTCGGACGCGACTCACCCCTACCGGTTCACCGAACAGATCGGCTACCTGCTGCGCCGCGCCTACCAGCGCCACGTGGCGATCTTCCAGCAGGCGGTTCCCGACAGCCAGCTCCAGGCCGCGCAGTTCGTCGTGCTGTGCGCGATCCGCGAACGCGGCCGCTGCCAGGTGAAGGACATCGTGGAGGCGACCTCGATCGACGAGCCCACGGTGCGCGGCGTCGTCGAACGCCTCAAGTGGCGCCAGCTGGTCACGGCGACCCACGAGCCCGGGGATGCGCGCCAGATGGAGATTGCGCTCACCCCCGCAGGCGCGTCGCTGATCGAGGAAACGATTCCGTCCGCCGAGCGCATCTCCGAGCTCACGTTCGGCGACCTCGACGCGGGCGAGCGCGCGACGCTGGTCGCGCTGCTCCGAAAGATGAGCGCAATCCGCTAGCCGGGGGTTCTGGTTCCCGCTTCCCCGCCGGCAGCGGCAGGTCGCCCGCCGGCGCCGTCGGCCGGACCTGGGCCCGGGTCACTCCGCATCTGCGCCGCGCGGTTGCCCGAGCGCCGCCGGTCACCTCCGGCGCGGCGCGGTCCCGGGGTGTCGGCTGCCCCGCGGCCGGGAAGGCGCCTCGGCAACTTCGGGTGTCCACCAACCGACTGGACCTGCGTGTCGCCCGGCGTTTCCGGGGGACGGCTTAAACAGTTGATCGACAAAGGAATATCGGTTATGATCGACGGTCTTTTGCATCCAATCCGGGTGCGGGGCGCGCGCGGCGAGAGGCGGTCGAAGACTTCGACCGGATTCGCGGCGGGCGCATCGATCCGGGTACGACCGACCTGACGATCGACGCGCCGGTCGCCGTTGTTCTGGAACGCTTTCGCCGCAGCGGTGTGTCATTCGCCGGGCGAATCCGCGAGAACGACGGCACCGGCGCGAATTTGCAAAGGGTCGTTCCGACGGGCGCGACAAGCCTGCGCTCGCGGAACGCGACGACCAACCAGCCCGCCGCGACGCGAGATACAGGGTTCTCGCGCCGGGCGGTACGAAAACCGAAGGCCAACCCATGGCGACCGCAACCCAGATGTCCGGATCCACCCCCGTCGAGAACTTCGCCGCGCTGTTCGAGGAATCCCTCGCCCGGCAGGAGATGCGGCAGGGCGAACTCATCACCGCCGAAGTGACGCGCGTCGACTACAACGTCGTCGTCGTCAACGCCGGCCTCAAGTCCGAGTCGTTCATCCCGATCGAGGAGTTCCGCAACGACGGCGGCGAAGTCGAGGTCAAGCCCGGCGACTTCGTGACCGTCGCGATCGAGTCGATCGAGGACGGCTACGGCACCACCAAGCTGTCGCGCGACAAGGCCAAGCGCCTCAAGGCCTGGCACGACCTCGAGCAGTCGATGGAACAGGGCTCGGTGGTGCAGGGGCTCGTCACCAGCAAGGTGAAGGGCGGCCTCACCGTGATGATCAACGGCATCCGCGCGTTCCTGCCCGGTTCGCTCGTCGACATCCGCCCGATCAAGGACACCTCGCCCTACGAGGGCAAGCAGCTCGACTTCAAGGTCATCAAGCTCGACCGCAAGCGCAACAACGTCGTGGTGTCCCGCCGCGCCGTGCTCGAGGAGAGCCAGGGCGAGGTGCGCGAGAAGCTCCTGTCGACGCTGTCGGAAGGCGCGGTCGTCAAGGGCATCGTCAAGAACATCACCGACTACGGCGCGTTCGTCGACCTGGGCGGGATCGACGGCCTGCTGCACATCACC
>JADLBN010000223.1 GCA_020847675.1 Burkholderiales bacterium
CAACGAGATCTTCATCCCGGTGGGCGAGCGCCTCGGCGGGCAGGTGATCGAGTTCGACAACGTCACCAAGGCGTTCGGCGACCGCGTGCTGATCGACGACCTCTCGTTCAAGATCCCGGCGGGCGCGATCGTCGGCATCATCGGTCCCAACGGAGCGGGCAAGACGACGCTGTTCAAGCTGATCACCGGCAAGGAGAAGCCCGACAGCGGCAAGATCACCATCGGCCACACGGCGCAGGTCGCGATGGTCGACCAGTCGCGCGACGCGCTGCCCAACGACAAGACCGCGTGGGAGGCGATCTCTGGCGGGCTCGACATCCTGACCATCGGCCGCTTCGAGATCCCGTCGCGCGCCTACCTCGGCCGCTTCAACTTCCGCGGTCCCGACCAGCAGAAGATCGTCGGCACGCTCTCCGGCGGCGAGCGCGGCCGGCTGCACCTTGCGAAGACGCTGCTCACGGGTGCGAACGTGCTCCTCCTCGACGAGCCGTCGAACGACCTCGACGTCGAGACGCTGCGCGCGCTCGAGGATGCGCTCGCCGAATTCCCCGGCACAGCGATCGTGATCTCGCACGACCGCTGGTTCCTCGACCGCATCGCGACCCACATCCTCGCCGCCGAGGACGATTCGAAGTGGGTGTTCGTCGAGGGCAACTACCGCGACTACGAGGACGACAAGAAGAAGCGGCTGGGCGAGGAGGGCGCGAAGCCGCACCGCCCGCGCTACAAGCCGCTCATGGCCTGACCGATCGACCAGTACGGGGTCGGACCCGAGCCCGACTCCGATTTGGTCAGACCGATTGCGCGTCGCTGCATCGCGCCACGCCACGACGACTTCCTGACGGAACGCGGACCGCTGCGAGGATTCCGCTCGAATCCGCGCGCATTTTCGCTTGCGGCGTCGTTAGCCGGGGCGCATGATCGGCAGACGTCGTTGGCCGTGATCTGCCGTTCGTTCGACCCCAGGGGAGGTCGCATGAGGACTCCGATCGCCGGACTTCCGATCGTTCGGAAGGCGTGCCTCGCGCTCGCCGCGTGCATTGCGCTCGTCGCCGCGCCCGCCGCGCGCGCAGCTCCCGGCGACGTCGACCTCGCGTTCGGTACGCTTGGCATGGCCGGCACGTTCACGACCGGTCTCCCGCTCATCACGCAGGGCGTCGCTTGGCAGGGCGACAAGCTGCTCGTGGTTTCGACGCCGCGCCGCGTCGATCTGATGTCCTGGGAGGGCCAAGGCCAGTACGAGTATCGGATCGTCGTCACCCGCTTCAACGCGGACGGCACGCCCGACGGCGGATTCGGCGTCGGGGGCGAGGTCATCCTCAAGAACGCCTCCTCGGTCGACGGGATGCCGCCGGGAACGACGGTGCGGATCGCCTGGCAGCCCGATGGCTATTCCCCCGCGATCCACGTGGTGAGCGACCTGGGTTTCCACGGCGCCATCGCGCACTGGGTCGTGTCGGAGAACGGCGAAGCCGTGGGCCGCAACGTCCTCCTCGCGTTCGATCCGCCCGCGCCGATCGACGGGACCCTCGAACAGGCGAGCGTGGGTGCGATCGCAGCGCTCGCGGACGGACGCGTCGTCGTCGCCGGCACTGTGCGCGTGGAGAACCAGGATCGCTTCTACGTGCGTGAAATCCATGGACCCTCGAACGCGAGTCTGCTCGTGCCCGGTTTGAGCGCCCTCGCGGCGACCGGGCTCGCCTGGGACGCTTCGACGTCGACGTTCTACCTCGCCGGCAGCTTGAGCGACCCGCTCGTCTTCGGCTCGGCCGGCGCGGTGCTGGTCGCCATCGACGATGCGCTCGCCGGCGTCGATACGACCCGGCTCGGAACCGGCATCAAGTCCTGGCCGGCGCCTCGCGCGTCGGCGGGCGTCGTCGTCCCGGCCGACGGGGTGCTGCGCACCGGGTTCGCGACGCAGGATGGCGGCCCTGCCATCGGATTCGACCAGATGGCCGACGACGGAACGCCGGACGCCGGTTACGGGATCGGCGGAACGCGCCTTCTCGTCGATGGATCGGCTTCGTCGCTGGCACCGGCGGGCATCGCGCTCTCGGACGGCGGAACCGTGATGGCGCTGCGGCGGGACCAGACGCTGGCGTACTGGCGCACCTCGTACGACGGCGACGATCTGGGCGTCACGACGCCGGTCTTCACCGGCGCGCTGACCGGCGCGGCCTCAGCGATCGCGAGCGACGGCGGCAACGTGGTCGTCGCGGGGTCGGTGGATCACGGTTCCGGTGTGCGGCGCAACGCGTTCACCGCGTTCGACGGTAACGGCGTGCTGCTGACCGGGTTCGGAGGCGGTCTGGTGCAAGCGCCAGGGTCCACGCGCGACGCGCCGAGCTCGCAGGCGATGGTGCGCCTGTCGACCGGCCGCATCGTGACCGGCGCCATCGTGTGCGAAACGCAGGAGACGTGGCCGCACACGCAGCCCATGTGCAGCCTCGATCTCGCCGGCTACCAGTCCGACGGCACGATCGACGCCACGTTCGGCGCCGGCGGCGTCGCGACGCGCGTGTTCGCGCTCGACGAGAACCCGTACGGATTGCGCATGGTGGCGGACACGCTCGACCGGATCGTCGTCGCCTACGACCTCTGGTATCCCGACGCGGGCGCGCCGGGCGGAGGTTGGTCGGACGTCGAACTCCTGCGTTTCGGCGCGGCCGGTGCGGTCGACGGGTCGTTCGGCGGCGGCGCCGACCGCATGGTCTTCGCGAACGGCGCCGGCGAGTACGAGACCCTGCGCGGTCTGGCGGTCGACTCTGCGCAGCGCCCGCTCGTCCTGATCGGTTATCAGAGCGCGGGCCACATGCGGTCGTCGGTCGCCCGCCGGCTCGCGACCGGGGGCGCCGACGGAAGCTTCGCCGGCCCTTCCGGTGTGTTCGTCACGTCGGGCATCGACGGCTCGGACGACGTCGGACTCTCGATCGCGGTCGCGCCTGGCGACAAGCCGGTCGTCGCCGGCTATCTGACGCCCTCGTCCGAGCCGCTCGTGTATCGGCTCACCTCGTCGGGCGCGCCGGACACCTCGTTCAATGGCAGCGGTTTCCGCGTCGGCCTCCCCGGATGGGAGCAGGGATCGGTCGGCGCGGTGGCGGTGGACGGCACGACGACTTTCCTCGCGGGCAACGAGGGTCCGGCGTACCGGACCCGGATCGGCGCGCTGGACGATGCCGGAGTGCCGATGCCGTCGTTCGCCGGGTGCGGATCGGTCGCTCTGCCCTACGCGTACCTCTACCCGGCCGGCGTATCCGTCGACGGCGACCGGATCCTCGTGCACGGCACCGGACGTCTCGCGCGTTTCGCGCGCGCGGGGACGCTCGAACAACACGGATTCGGCGGTGCCGGTTTCGCGTGGGACATGGTCTCGAGCGGCGTGGACGAAGCCGTGGTGGTCTACGAGACTGCCGGCGGACAGTGGTACAGCGCGCACAACGAGCGGTTCCTGAACTTCCCGGGCGTCGCGCGCGACGCCACGGGCGGATACGTCGTCGGAAGCCGCAACCGCGTCCGCAATTCGCTGGCGGGACTCTCGGCGTACCGGGTTCTCGGCGGCGCTTCCGCCGCGCCGACGGTGACGCTGACCGGTCCGACCTCGGTTGTCGTCGGTGGCCCCGCTTCCTACGACGCGGCGGTCGACGGCGGCGCGACCGGCAACGTCCGGTTCCGCTTCGTGTGCCCCTCCGACGGCGAAGCGGTCCCGCTCGCGGCAGGGTCCGCATCGCGCGCATTCACGTTCGACACACCGGGGACCTACGTCGTATCGGCGGTGTACGAGGGCAGCGCAACGCATGGGCCGGCGATCGGACTGCTCACGGTGACCGCAACCGCGGGCGGCACGGCGACGACGACGCTGATCGCCTCCGACACGAACCCGAGCGTCTTCGGCCAGACGGTCCAGTTCACCGCGACGGTGACCGGAGGGACGCCGAGCGGCACCGTGACGTTCAAGGACGGCGCGGTCGAGATCGGCAGCGTGCCGCTCTCCGGCGCGAACGCCGTGCTGAATCTGTCCACGCTCGGTCCGGGGCTGCACTCCATCACCGCGAACTACGGGGGCGACGCGACGCACGCGGCGAGCAGTTCCGGCGCGCTCGCGCAGACCGTGAACCCGGCCGCCACGATGACGAGCATCGCGTCCGATGCGAATCCGTCGAAGTTCGGCCAGGGCGTGACCTTCACCGCGACAGTCACCCCGGTCGCACCCGGCGGCGGTGCGCCGGAGGGCTCGGTCGAGTTCAAACAAGGTGCGGCGTCGCTCGGTTTCGCGACGCTCGCCGGCGGTACAGCCGCTATCGGCATGAGCGGCCTGCCGGTGGGAAGCGCGGCGATCACGGCGACCTATGCCGGCAGCGCCAACCACCTCGGGAGCACGAGCGGCGGACTGTTGCAGACGGTCGATCGGTCATCGACCGCAACGACGTTGAGTACGGCGCCGGCGTCGCCGGTCTACGGGCAGGCCGTCGTCCTCAACGCTCTCTCCGTCGCGACGCCGCCCGGCGCAGGCGTGCCGCAGGGGAACGTCGAGTTCTTCGACTTCGGCGCCGGCGCCACGATACAGACCGTCGCGGTGGACCTCGCCGGCGCGGCGACGACGCCGCTCTGGGTGCCGCCGCCGGGACCGGCGTCGCTCGAGGCGCGCTATGCGGGCAGCGCGAACCACGATGCGAGCATCGGGCCGCTCGCACTCACGGTGGCGAAGGGCGCGGTCACCTCGATCGGCGGTGCGCTGCCGCTCCCGGTGGTGGCGGGAATCCCGACGACGCTGCGCGCGACGATCACCAAGGTCGGCAGCGGGGTCGATCCGACCGGCAGCGTGGAGTTCTTCGAAGGCGCCACGTCGTTCGGCAGCGCGGCGCTCGGCGCGGGCGGCAACGCGCAGCGCGGGGCGACGCTCATGTCGGGCGTGCACTACTTCGACTACAACTACAGCGGCGACGCCAACTACGCACCGCACAGCGGCTCGTTCGCGGTCGATGCGCTGAGTCCGACCGACCTCATGATCGCGATGGTGCAGGGCGATCTCCAGAGCACCGCGCCGGGCGCCGGGTTCGCTCTGCCGCTCAGGGTGAAGGTGACCACCGCGCTTGGCGCGCCGGTCGCCGGACAGGCGGTCGTGTTCGCGCTGGTGCCGCACCCGCTGTCGGGCGCGAGCGCGGTGCTCGCCGGCGGCGGGCCCACCAACGCGTCGGGCGAGACCGAGGTGAACGCCACCGCCAACGGGTTCGCGGGACCGCACCAGGTCACCGCGACGGTTGGCGGAGGCACGGCGGCGGTCGCCTTCCGGCTCACCAACGTGCAGACCAGCGCGACGCTCCCGGGCGGCACCGAGATCGAACTGCTGGGCACCGCACCGCCGGTGACGCTGTCGCAGTGGAGCGAGACGGCGCCGCCGCTGCCGCTGCCTTCGAACGTGACCTCGTTCCCGTTCGGGCTGGTCGGCTTCAGGATCGAGGGTCTCGCACCGGGCGCCACGGTTCAGGTGAAGCTGACGTTCCCGGGAAGCGTCGCCGCGATGCAGTACTACAAGTACCAGAACGGCGGCTACTTCCCGATGCCGGGCGCGGTCCTGAGTGGGAATGAAATCACGCTCACGCTCACCGACGGCGGCATCGGCGACGCGGACGGCGTCGCCAACCGCGTCATCGTCGACCCGGGCGGACCCGCGGTGGTCGCGGCGATCGGGCGGTCGCAGGTCGTGCCGGTGCCGGCACTCGGCGCGCCGCTCCTTGCGCTCCTCGCGTTGATGCTCGCGGTGTTCGGCGCAGCGCAGCGCCGCAGACGCTGATGTCGCGGTCGGGTCGCCTTGCCGGCGGCCCGACCGGTCGCCGACCCGGCGGTGGCCTCGTGTGGGAAGATCGGCGACCGGCGGCAGCCATCGACCGATGGACCCGCAACGACGGTGCGCGAGGTCCGATGACGGTATTCCTGTGGGTGCTGGCCGTGGCGATGATGGCGATCGGCGTGGCCGGGACTATCCTGCCGGCGCTGCCCGGCCCGACACTGGTGTTCGCGGGCATCGCGCTCGCCGCCTGGATCGACGACTTCGCGCGCATTTCGTGGTGGGTGGTGGCCGCCGCGGGCATCCTCGCCGCGCTCTCGTGGATCGTCGACCTCGCCGCCGGGGCCGCGGGCGCGAAGCGCGTCGGCGCGAGTCCGTGGGCGATCGCGGGCGCGGCGATCGGCACCGTGGCCGGGGTGTTCACCGGTTTCGTCGGGCTCCTGTTCCTCCCGCTCGCCGGCGCGGCGATCGGCGAGTACCTCGCGAAACGCGACGTCCTCGTGGCGGGCAAGGCCGGCGTCGCAACCTGGCTCGGGCTCCTCGTCGGCACCGCGCTCAAGGTCGCGATCGTGTTCGCGATGCTGGGCTTGTTCGCCGGTTCGCTGATCTTCAATTGACCCCCGGTGTCAGACACGGTGTCAGACACCGTGTCTGACACCGTTCGCCTGGCCTCATGCCGGGATCTTCGCCGGATCGCCAAGCTCCAGCCGACGGCTGGCGGGGGATTCTTGCGGCGGAGGCGTCAGGCGCGCATGATCAGCCCCGGCCGTCGTCGTCAGTCCCGGGGAGGTCGGTATGGATTGGCCGTTCATGCTGGTGCTGGTGCTCGGGGCGCTCGCCCTGATCATGGGCGCGCTGATAGCGGTGATGCGCGTGCGCACGATCTACTTCGGCGCGAAAGCAGAGGGCACGGTGGTCGGGCATTCCGAATCGACTTCGTCGTCGTCGAGTGGCGGCTCGACGCGATGGACCAAGCTCTACAGCCCGATCGTCGAGTTCCACCACGGCGGGAAGAAGTACAAGTTCACCTCGTCGCTGGGAACGCAGTCGAAGCTGGCCGAGGGCTCGAAGGTGCTGGTGCGCTTCCTGCCCGATCAGCCCGACCTCACCGCGGAGATCGGCACGGGGATGCGCATGTGGGGCTTCCCGATCGTGGCGTTCGTGGTCGGTTCGGTATTCATCCTCGTCGGGCTCTACGGCGGAGGTTACCTCGGCGCCGCCCCGCCGGCGGGCTGACTCGCGCCAACGGCGAACGACGGTGTCTGACACCGTGTCTGACACCGTGTCTGACACCGTGTCTGACACCGGGGCTGGTCAGGCGCCGAGCTTCGCCTTCAGGATTGCGTTGACCTGCGCGGGGTTCGCCTTGCCCTTCGAGGCGGCCATCGCCTTGCCGACGAGCGCGTTGAACGCCTTCTCGCGACCCGCGCGGAACTCCGCGACGATGGAAGGATTCGCCGCGATCACCTCGTCGACCAGTTTCGCGATCGCGCCTTCGTCGGAGATCTGCCGGAGTCCCTTCGCGTCGATGATCGTGTCGGCCGCGCGCTCGCCCGCGGCCTCGCCCGCCCACATCGCCTCGAACACGTCCTTCGCGAGCTTGCCCGAGATCGTGCCGTCGGCGATGCGTTTCAGAAGGCCCGCGAGGGCGACCGCCGACACCGGCGACGATTCGATCTCGCGCTCCGAGCGGTTCAACGCCGCGGCGACCTCGCCCAGCATCCAGTTCGCGGCCGCACGCGGCTCCGCGCCCGCGGCCACCGTCTCCTCGTAGTAGTCGGCGAGCGCACGGCTCGCGACCAGCGCGGTCGCGTCCGCCACCGGAAGGCCATAGTGAGGGCGCTGCGCGGAGACCTGCAGCGCGAGCGTGCCTTCCTCGAACAGCTGGTCGTCGACGCCCGAGAGATCGAGGCCGGATCCGCCTTTCACGAGTTCGATCAGGTGCTCGCGCGAGGTCGCGGTGAAGCGCAGCCGGCGAAGTTCCGGCAGTTCCGGCATCGCCTCGCGGACGCGCTCGATCCACGCCGCGTCGATCGCAAGCGGCGGCAGGTCGGGATCCGGGAAGTAGCGATAGTCCTGCGCGTCCTCCTTGCTCCGCATCGAGCGCGTCTCGTTGCGGTCGGGATCGTAGAGGCGCGTCTCCTGCACGACCGCGCCGCCGTCCTCGATCAGCGCGACCTGGCGGCGCACCTCGAAGTCGATCGCCTGCTGCATGAAGCGGAAGCTGTTGAGGTTCTTGATCTCGCAGCGCGTGCCGAGCGGCTCGCCCGCCCGGCGCACCGACACGTTCGCGTCGCAGCGGAAGCTTCCCTCCTGCATGTTGCCGTCGCAGATGCCGATCCAGCGCACGAGCGCGTGCAGCGCCTTCGCG
>JADLBN010000224.1 GCA_020847675.1 Burkholderiales bacterium
CACGGCATCGCGCGCCATGCGAAGGTCGCGTGCGCCGGGCCGCTGATGGCCGCGGAACTCGACGCGCTCGGGCGCGCGCTGGCGAACCCGAAGCGGCCGCTGGTCGCCATCGTCGCGGGATCGAAGGTGTCGACCAAGCTCGCGCTCCTCGAGACGCTCGCGGCGAAGGTCGACGTCCTGGTCGTCGGCGGCGGCATCGCGAACACGTTCATCCTCGCCGCGGGCGGGAAGATCGGCGCCTCGCTCGCGGAGCCGGAGCTCCTCGGCGCGGCGAAGGCGGTCCTCGACCGCTGGCCCGGCAAGGTGCCGGTGCCGGTCGACGCGGTGGTCGCCAAGGCGTTCGCCGCGGACGCCCCCGCGACGCTCAAGGCGATCGAGGACCTGGACGAGGACGACCGGATCCTCGACCTCGGCCCGACCAGCGTCGCGGTGCTGAAGACCATCGTCGCGAAGGCGGGCACCATCGTCTGGAACGGTCCGGTCGGCGTGTTCGAGTTCGACGCATTCGCGAGCGGCACCCGCGAACTCGCCCGCGCGATCGCCTCGTCCTCCGCATTCTCGATCGCCGGCGGCGGCGACACGATCGCCGCGATCCACAAGTTCGGCGTGGCGGAGCGCATCGGCTACATCTCGACCGCCGGCGGCGCGTTCCTCGAGTTCCTCGAAGGCAGGACGCTGCCCGCGGTCGCGGCACTCGAAGCGCGGGCGGCGAACGCACCCTCCTGACGGCGCGGCGCGGCTCGACCTTCAGGCCGACGAGCCCGGCCGCAACGAACGGCGTCGGGCCGAAGTCCGACCTGCCGCCCCACCGCTCACCGGCATCGCCGAAGGTTTTCCCGTACCATCGGAGCGCCTCCGTCCCTCCGATCCAGGAATCCGATGCAACGCGCCACCAAGATCGTCGCCACCCTCGGGCCCGCGTGCTCGGATCCCGCGGTCCTCATGCGCCTGCTCGCGGCGGGCGTCGACTGCGTCCGGCTCAACTTCTCGCACGGGCACGCCTCCGACCACATCGCGCGCGCCGCGATGGTGCGTAACGCGGCGAAGGAACTCGGACGCGAAGTCGCGATCATGGCCGATCTGCAGGGCCCCAAGATCCGCATCGGCAAGTTCGCCGAGGGCCGCGTAACCATCGCGCCGGGCGCGACGTTCGTGCTCGACGCCACGCGCGAGCTGGGCGGCCAGGACGGCGTCGGCCTCGACTACAAGGAGCTGCCCCGCGACGTCTCGCCGGGCTCGATCCTGCTGCTGGACGACGGGCTGATCCGGCTGCGGGTCGAGGAGGTCGACGGTCCGCGCATCACGACCCGCGTCGAGCTGGGCGGCGTGCTGTCGAACAACAAGGGCATCAATCGCCTCGGCGGCGGGCTGACCGCACCCGCGCTGACGCCGAAGGACATGGACGACATGAAAACGGCCGCGAGCCTCGAGGCCGACTACCTCGCGGTGTCGTTCCCGAAGAACAAGGAAGACATGTACATGGCACGCCAGCTCCTGCGTGCCGCGAACGGCCGCGCGCTGTTGATCGCCAAGATCGAGCGGGCCGAGGCGATCGGCGCGCTGGAGGAGATCATCGAGGCGTCCGACGGCATCATGGTCGCGCGCGGCGATCTGGCGGTCGAGGTCGGCAACGCGGCCGTGCCTGGCCTGCAGAAACGGATGATCCGGCTCGCGCGCGAGCGCAACAAGCTCACGATCACCGCGACCCAGATGATGGAGTCGATGATCCACAACCCGGTGCCCACGCGAGCCGAGGTGTCCGACGTCGCGAACGCGGTGCTCGACGGCACCGACGCCGTGATGCTCTCGGCGGAGACCGCCGCCGGCCGGTTTCCGGTCGAGACGGTCGAGGCGATGGCGCAGATCTGCCTCGAGGCCGAGAAGAGCGACGCCGTGGCGCTCGACCGCGACTTCATGAACCAGACGTTCACGCGCATCGACCAGTCGGTCGCGATGGCCACGCTGTTCACCGCGTTCCACCTCAAGGCAAAGGCGATCGCGTCGCTCACCCAGTCGGGGTCGACCGCACTCTGGATGTCGCGCCACTACGCCGGATGCCCGATTTTCGCGCTCACGCCGGAAATCGCGTCGCAGCGCAAGATGGCGCTCTACCGCAACGTGCAGACCTATTTCCTCGAGCAGAGCGAGGATCGCGACGCGGTGCTCTTCGCCGCGGAGGAGCTCCTCGTCGCCAACGGCGAAGTCCGCCGCGGCGACCTCGTCGTGCTCACCATCGGCGAGCCGATGGGGAAGTCCGGCGGCACCAACGCGATGAAGATCGTCAGGGTCGGCGAGCACCGCGCCTCGGCGTGACGCCCGACTCGCCCGGCCTGCGCTCCGCCGTTGGCGGCTGCCGCTCGCCGGCGGGGTAAGATTCCGGTTTCCCCGCAGTGACCGCCGGAGCCTCCCATGCCCCTCGTCTCGATGCGCCAGCTCCTCGACCACGCCGCCGACCACGGCTACGGCCTGCCGGCGTTCAACGTCAACAATCTCGAGCAGGTGCAGGCGATCATGGCCGCCGCGGAGGAGACCGACAGCCCTGTCATCATGCAGGCCTCCGCCGGCGCCCGGAAGTACGCCGGAGAGACCTTCCTGCGGCACCTGATCGAGGCGGCGGTCGAGAGCTACCCGAAGATCCCGGTGGTGATGCACCAGGACCACGGCCAGTCGCCGGACGTCTGCGCCTCGGCGATCCGGCTCGGCTTCACCAGCGTGATGATGGACGGTTCGCTCCAGGCCGACGGCAAGACCATCGCGAGCTACGACTACAACCTCGACGCGACCAGCAATGTGGTCGATATGGCGCACGCGCTGGGCGTGACCGTCGAGGGGTAACTGGGGTGCCTGGGTTCGCTCGAGACCATGCGCGGCGACAAGGAGGATGGCCACGGCGCGGAGGGCACGATGACGCGCGAGATGCTCCTGACCGATCCGGACCAGGCCGCCGACTTCGTGAAGCGCACGCAGCTCGACGCGCTTGCGATCGCGATCGGCACCTCGCACGGCGCCTACAAGTTCACCCGCAAGCCCACCGGTGACATCCTGGCCATCGAGCGCATCAAGGAAATCAACCGCCGCCTGCCCAACACCCACCTGGTGATGCACGGCTCCTCGTCCGTTCCGCAGGACCTGCTGGCCGTCATCCGCCAGTACGGCGGCATCATGAAGGAAACCTATGGCGTGCCGGTCGAGGAATTCCAG
>JADLBN010000225.1 GCA_020847675.1 Burkholderiales bacterium
TCAGACCTTCGAGAGCCAGTGCTTCTTCGCCGCATTGCGTCCGTTCACCGTCTCGAAGAACAGGTCCTGCAGCTTCTTCGTGACCGGGCCGCGCGAACCGGAGCCGACCGGACGCTGGTCGTACTCGCGGATCGGCGTCACCTCGGCCGCGGTGCCGGTGAAGAACGCCTCGTCGGCGATGTAGACCTCGTCGCGCGTGATGCGGCGCTGGTAGACCGGGATGTGCAGTTCGTGCGCGAATTCCATGATCGTCGCGCGCGTGATGCCTTCGAGCGCGCCGCCCGACAGGTCCGGCGTGTGCAGCGCGCCGCCGCGCACGATGAACACGTTCTCGCCCGAGCCCTGGCACAGGAAGCCCTGGGGGTCGAGCAGCATGGCCTCCTCGTAGCCGTCGTGCGTCACCTCCTGGTTGGCGAGGATCGACACCGGGTAGTTGGCGACCGCCTTCGCCTTGCACATCGTGACGTTCGGGTGATGGTGCGTGAACGACGAGGTCTTCACGCGGATGCCTTTCTCGAGGCCGTCGGCGCCGAGGTAGGCGCCCCAGGGCCAGGCGGCGATCGCCACGCGCACCGGGTTCGACTTCGCGGCCACTCCCATCGCGTTGCTGCCGTAGAACACGATCGGCCGGATGTAGCAGGAATCCAGACCGTTCCTGCGGACGCACTCCTTCTGCGCCTCCTCGAGTTCGGCCTTCGAGTAGGGGATCTTCATGCCGAAGATCCGCGCCGAGTTGATCAGGCGGTCGGTGTGGTCGGAGAGCCGGAAGATCGCCGGGCCGTCGACCGTCCTGTAGCAGCGCACGCCTTCGAACACGCCCATCCCGTAGTGCAGCGTGTGGGTCAGCACGTGCGTCGTGGCTTCGCGCCACGGCACGATCCTGCCGTCGTACCAGATCCATCCGTCTTTGTCCGCCATCGACATGGGCAAGGCTCCTTCTCGTTTCGCCGGGGATTCTACCGCCGCGGGTCGGGTCTTGCGCCCGGGCCTGCTCCCCGCGCAGAATACGTCATGGACATTGACCTATTCTGGCGGCCCCGGGCCGTCGCGTCAAGGCGGCGCGAAGCGTGAAAGGGCACGCCTCCGCGCTCGACGCCGCGATCGAGCTCATGTACTTCGCCTACCGCGGCTTCGTGGGCGAAGCCGACCGGCTCCTTGCAGGCCGCGGTCTCGCGCGCGCCCATCACCGGATCCTGTTCTTCGTCGCCCGGCTCGGTTGCCCGACCGTAGGCGAACTGCTGCGTACGCTCGCGGTGTCGAAGCAGGCACTCGCGGCGCCGCTGCGTGACCTCGCGCGCCAGAACCTCGTCGTCCTCCAGGCGGATGTCGACGACGGGCGGAGGCGCCGGATCGGGCTCACGCCGGCCGGGCGCGCGCTCGAACGGCGCCTGACGCGGATGCAGAGGGCGGAGTTCTCGCGCGTGTTCGCCGAATCGGGGCGGCGGCAGGAGGCCGCGTGGCGATCGGTGATGCTGCAACTCGCGCGCGACGAACTCGAGCGCTCCGGTCGCGAACTCCCCTGACGCGACCCGGACGGCGGGCGCGGCAGTTCGCCGGGACGAAGCGGACACGCGGAGACGGGCAACTACGCCCGATCGCCCGCCTGCGCGCGCCACGGCGCTCCGAACACACCGGTCCACAGAGCCACGACGTCCCCGCGCCGCTCCGCCTGCGCTTCCGGCTCCACCCGAGCGTGCGCCGCGCCGGTCAGGCGCACCGCGTGCTGCGTGCGGCGGAACTCCCGGTAGGCGTCGGCTACTCGCTGCGCCAGCGGGGCATCGACGAGGCCGATTTCGCCCGCGATGCGCAGGAGCGCGATGTTGCCGAGGTTGCCGGTGAGGCGCGGGTGGTCGTGCGCGTGGGCGAGCACCAGGTACTGGACCGCGAATTCGATGTCCACCATGCCGCCGGCGTCGTGCTTCAGGTCGAACAGCGCGGTGGGGTTCGGGTGCCCTTCGTGCATGCGGCGGCGCATCGCCACCACGTCCTCGGCGAGCTTCGCGCGGTCGCGGGGGAGGCGCAGGATCGCCTCGCGCTCGGCTTCGAACGCGACACCGATCGCCGGGTCGCCCGCGCAGAAGCGTGCGCGCGTGAGCGCCTGGTGCTCCCAGGTCCACGCCTGCTCGCGCTGGTAGCGCCGGAACGCCGGGAGCGACGAGGCGATCAGGCCCTTCGCGCCGTCGGGTCGAAGACGCAGGTCGGTGTCGTAGAGCTGCCCGGCGGACGTGTTGCTCGTGAGCCAGGTGTTCATGCGCTGGGCGAGCTTCGAGTGGCGCGCGAGCGTCGCGTCGGCGTCGGGGTCGTCGGGGTCGACGTCGTAGACGAAGACGATGTCGAGGTCGGAGGCGTAGCCCAGCTCCTTGCCGCCGAGTTTGCCGTAGCCGATGACCGCGAACCGCGGCGCGGGAGCCCCGGCTCCGGCGAGATGGCGCCAGCAGGCCGCGAGTGTCGCCTCGAGGACGACGTCGGCGAGCGCGGACAGGTGGTCGGCGAGGCGCTCGACGGTGAGCTGTCCGGCGAGGTCCTGGGCGAGCAGCCGGAACGACTGCGCGTGCTGGAAGTGGCGCAGCGCGTCCATCTCGCGCTCGGCGTCGCCTGCGTGCTCGGCGAGCATGCGCGCGAGTTCCGAGCGCCATGCGTTCCAGTCCGGTTCCTGCAGGAGCAGGCGCGCGTCGAGGAGTTCATCGAGCAGGAGCGGGCGGCGCGTCAGGTAGTCCGCGGCCCAGGCCGAGGCCCCCATCAGCGTCGCGAGCCGCGGCAGCAGCGGCGGATGCTCGATGATCAGCGCGAGGTAGGCGCTGCGCCGCGCGACCGCGTCGAGGAGCGAGTACAGGCGCATGAACGTCGCCTGCGCGCCAGCAGGTCCGGGGTGCGCGGCCGCCGTGGCGAGCATCCGGGGCACGAGCTGGTCGTAGCGCTCGCGCGACAGCGCGGGCAGCGTGGCGTAGCGCGCACCGGCGCGAGCGCGCTCGAGCATCCCGAGCAGGCCGCGTGGATCTTCATAGCCGGCCGCGGCGAGCTTCGCGACGCCGGCGTCCTCGCCCGACGGCGACTCCCACAGCCGGGACCACGCGCCGTCGGAGGCGTCCGCTTCGTCGCGGTCCGCGCCCCCGAACACCGACTCGAACTGGCGCCCGGCTTCGCGGCGGTGCGCGTCGAGTGCGGTGCGGAACGCGCCGGCGTCCTCGAAACGCATCGAACGGGCGAGCGCCCCGAGATCGTCCGGATCGACCGGAAGCGACTGCGTCTGCTCGTCGTCGCGGTACTGGAGCCGGTGCTCGGTGTCGCGCAGGAACACGTAGGCGCGGTCGAGCATTGCGGCGGCGGCTTCGGGGAGGCAGTCGCGCTCGGCGAGGACGCGCAGCGCCTCGCGCGTGTTGCGCACGCGCAGCGCCGGCTCGCGGCCGCCCCGCACGATCTGCTGCGCCTGCACCGCGAACTCGATCTCGCGGATGCCGCCCGGCCCGAGCTTCACGTCGTCCTCCGCGCCGCGCCGGGCGGCCTCGGCGCGGATCTGGCGGTGGACGTCGCGCAGGCCGTCGTAGGCATCGTAGTCGAGGTACTTGCGGAAGACGAACGGCGCGACCAGCGCGTCGAGGTCGCGCTGCGCGACGCCGGTGATCGCGCGCGCCTTGAGCCACGCGTAGCGCTCCCACGCGCGTCCCTGGGTGACGAAGTAGGTCTCGAGGCCCGAGAACGGCAGCGCGAGCGGCCCGGCTTCCCCGTCCGGCCGAAGCCGCATGTCGACCCGGAACACGAACCCGTCGGCGGTCACGTCGGAGAGCACGGTGTTCATGCGGCGACCGAGACGCTCGAAGAACTCGCGGTTCGAGATGGCGCGCGCACCGCCGGTCTCGCCTTCCTCCGGGTAGGCGAACACGAGGTCGATGTCGGAGCTCACGTTGAGCTCGGCGCCGCCGAGCTTCCCCATGCCGACGACGACCAGCGGCTGCGGCGCCCCGGTCTCGCCGCCGAACGGCTCGCCGTGCCGGTCGACGAGATCGCGTCGCACCGCGGAGGCTGCCGCGTCGATCGCGACCTCGGCGAGCGTCGTGACCGCAGCGCAGACTTCCGGCAGCGCGGCGCGCCCTGTCAGGTCGCGCGCGATCGTGTGGAGCATGACGCGCGCACGCAGCGAGCGCAGGGCGGGGCCCACGGCATCGGCGGCGCCCGGGGCGGCAGCGACGGCTTCGATCGCCGCGCGCGCCGTGCCCCAGTCGAACGCCCGATCGAGGGTCGCGTCGAGTTCGTCGCGCAGGGCGGGGTTCGCGCCGATCAGGCGGCGGGCGTAGCGGCTGTACGCGAGCGCGTCGTCGAGCTGCATGCGGGAGGGGAGCGGAGCCGATTTCCCGGGGTTCGATCCGCTAGAATGCGGGACCGGTTCCCGCCATTATGCCTGCCGCCACCCCGACCAACGGCGCCTCGGTCGCGCGCCGCTCGCGCTTCTGGCGGTTCGTGTCGTTCGCCGGCACCGCCTTCACGGTGCTCGTGGCGCTCGTGTGCGTGGCGCTCCTGCTCGTGCGCTACGTGCTGCTGCCGCACGTCGAGAACTACTCGCCGCAGATCACCGAGCGCCTGTCGCAGATGCTGGGCGCGCCGGTCACCGTCGAGACGTTGAAGACCGGCTGGAACGGCTGGAATCCCACCGTGGAGGTCACCGGCCTGCGCGTGCAGGCGTCGCCCGGCAGCGAAGGGCGTCCCGACCTCTTGCTGCCGCGCGTCACCGCCACCGTGTCGTGGCTGTCGATCGTCACGCTCGAGCCGAGGCTCAAGGATTTCGCGATCGAGCGGCCGGAACTCGTGATCGCGCGGCTCAGGGACGGACGCTTCCGCGTGGCGGGGGTGGAGTTCGATCCGGCGGCCGAGGGCAACGGGAAGTTGGTCGATTGGCTGCTCAAGCAGCGCGAGATCGCGATCCAGGACGCGGTCGTCGTCTGGAGCGACGAAGTCACCGGTGCGCCGCCGCTCGTGCTCCACAACGTCGATTTCAGGATCGAGCACCCGCTCGGGTCGAGCCACCACCGCATCGGGCTCACGGGCGAGCCGCCTCCAGAACTGGCGGCGCCGCTCGACCTGCGCGCCGACCTGACCTACGCGTCGCTGCGCGACAGGAACGTCCTGGACGCGCGGTTCTACGTGCTGGTCGAGTACGTGGACCTCGCGGCCTGGACCCGATGGATCCCGGTGCCGATCCTGATGCGCGAAGGGCACGGGGCGCTGCGCCTGTGGGTCGACGTCACCGCCGGAACCTTGCGGCAGGTGACGGCGGACGTCGAACTGGCCGATGTCCGCACCCAGCCCGACCAAGCATTGCCGCCGCTCGAACTCGATCGCCTCGGCGGACGGGTCGCCTGGTACGCGGACGACACGACGCGTCGGATGTCGACCAAGGGCCTGTCGTTCGTCGCCCGGGCGGGCGCGGTCGTGACGCCGATCGACTTCACGTTCGAGGCCACGGTGGGCAATCGAGGCGAGTTCCGCAGCGGGCGCGCGAGCGCCGACCGCCTCGAACTCGCGCCGCTGGCGGCAGTGGCGGCGAGCCTGCCGATGCCCTCGTCGTGGCGCAGCGAACTCGCGCGCTATCAGCCCCGCGGCACGCTGCAGAACGCGAAGTACCGCTGGGAGGGGCCGGCCGAGACGCCGACGTCGTTCGCGGCGGAAGCCGATGCGGTCGATCTGGGCGTGGCGCCGGTCGGAAGCGTGCCGGGCATCAGCGGCCTGTCGGGGCGCGTGGAGGCGGATGAGCGCGGCGGCAACGCCAGGATTTCGAGCCGCCAGTTGAGCCTGTCGCTGCCCCGGCTCTACCCGTCGCCGATCGCATTCGATTCGCTTACCGCCGCGGTGCGCTGGCGAGGCACCGTGGACTCGGTCGAAGTCGCCTCGCTCGCGTTCGCCAATGCCGATGCGGCAGGGACCGCGAGCGGCACCTGGCGGGCGTCGCCCGGCGGTCCCGGCGTGGTCGACGGGAAGGCGCAGTTGACGCGCGTCGACCAGCGCGCGATCGCGCGTTATCTCCCGCGGGCCGTGGGCGAAGGAGTGCAATCCTGGATCACCTCTGCGATCACGGCCGGCCGCATCGAGACCGCGTCGTTCACGCTCAAGGGCGACCTGGCGCGGTTCCCGTTCCCCGACCCGAAGCAGGGCAGCTTCACCGTCGCGACCAGCGTGCGCGGCGGCGGTCTCGCCTATGCCGAAGGCTGGCCCGCGATCCGGGACCTCGACGCCGACATCCGGTTCGAACTGTCGAGCCTCACCGTCGACGCGAAGCGCGGCAGCATCCTCGGCGCGACTCTCGGGCCCACGAAGCTGACGATCGCGGACCTGCGCGCCGAACCGCCGGTGCTCACGGTCGAAGGAAGCGCCTCGGGCCCGGTGACCGAGTTTCTCGCCTTCGTCGCGCAGACTCCGATCGCTGCCTGGACGAAGCACGCGCTCGACGGCGTGCAGGCAACGGGCGACGCGCGTCTCGCGCTGCGATTCGACCTGCCGCTCGGTGCGGCCGACCGGACTACGGTCGCCGGCGAACTCGCGCTCGACAACAACGGGTTCACCGTGGCAGGCGTGCCGCCGCTGACCGACGTCACGGGCCGCATCCTGCTCTCCGAAACAGGGGTCAGCGCCACCGACGTCGCGGCCCGGGCGTTCGGAGGCCCGGTGAAATTCTCGGTCGGCAACGCCGACGGTGGCCTGCGCGTGACCGCGCGCGGCAACGCGGACATGCAGGTGGTGCGCGCGGAGTTGCCCTCGGGTCTGGGAAGCCGGATCTCCGGCACGGCCGACTGGGCGCTGACGCTGGACGATCGCGCGGGGCAGTCGCAGTGGACGTTGGAATCGACGCTGCGCGGCGTCGAGATCGACCTGCCTTCGCCGGTCGGGAAGATCGCCGCGGACGCGCGTTCGCTGCGTGTCGAGCGGCGTCCCGACGCGCCAGGCGGCGGCGACACGCTCTCGCTCGCGCTCGCGGGAGCGGGGCAGGTGGTGGCGCAGCGCCGCCTCGCCGACGGGAAACTGATACCCGGCCGCGTCCTCGTGCTGCTCGGGCGCGCGACGCAGCAGCCGGGCGACGCCGGCCGGTCCGGTGTCTGGGTGCGCGGCGACCTGCCGACGTTCAATCCGGCCGACTGGCTTGCGCTCCGCGACCAGGTGATGGAGCGCGGCGGCGCCGAGGTGACCTCGACGATGCCCGGTCTGGCGGGCATCGACCTCGAAGTCGGCGTGCTGAGCGCGTTCGGACGCAACCTGAAAGAGGTCAATGTGTCGGCGCGCGCGAGCGGCGCGGACTGGAACGTACGGCTCGACTCGCGCGAGGCCGCAGGTACTGCACAGTGGCACGCGGCGTCGCCATCGGCTCCCAACGGGCGCCTCGTCGCGCGACTCTCGCGGCTGTCGCTTCCCGGCGAAGGCGAGTTGACGCCGTGGCAGGGCGCCGACACCGGCCCGCGCGCTCGACCGGCCGACGCGAAGAATCCGTGGCCCGAACTCGACGTCCGAGCCGAGTCGCTCGTGAGCAGCGGGCGCGACTTCGGCCGTTTCGAACTCGTCGCGACGCCGCAGGGAGCGGACTGGCGCATTTCGAAGCTCGTGCTGGGCGCCGAGGCCGGCAGCGTCAAGGCCGAAGGGTGGTGGCGCGGCAGCGGCACCGAGCAGCACACGCGCCTCGACGTGTCGCTCGAGACGAGTGACGCCGGTGCCATGCTGAAGCGCTTCGGGTATCCCGATCTCGTGCGCGGCGCGCCCACGACGCTCTCGGGCAACCTCGAATGGCCGGGCGCTCCGTCGGACTACGACCCCGCGGTGCTGTCGGGCTCGCTCAAGCTCGAGGTCGGCGCGGGACAGTTCCTCCAGGTCGACCCCGGCATCGGGAGGCTGCTCGGCGTGCTGTCGCTGCAGGCGTTGCCGCGCCGCATCACGCTCGATTTCCGCGACGTGTTCAGCGAGGGCTTCGCGTTCGACCGCATCACCGGGGATGCGACCATCCTCAAGGGCGTCATGTCGACGCAGACGCTGCAGTTCAATGGTCCGGCGGCGAACGTCACGATCCGCGGCGAGGTCGACCTCGACCGCGAGACCCAGGACCTCGCCGTTCGGGTGAAACCGGCCTTGTCGGCGACGGTTTCGGCGGGCACCGCCGGAGCGGCGATGCTGCTGCTCGCGGCGAACCCGCTGGTTGCCGCGGCGGTCGGCGCCGGTGCGCTGGTCGCGCAGAACATGATGAACAACCCGCTCGACCAGATCTTCAGCTACGACTACCGCATCACCGGGTCGTGGAGCGATCCGGTGGTCGAGCGCGTCGGATCCCGCACCCCGGCCCCCGCGGACGGTGCCGCCGCGCCGGCTCCGGAGAGCCCCGCAGCGACCAGCCCCGCGCCCGCGGCACCGCCTGCGCCTCGCCGTTCGTCCGCCACCGCGCCCACGCGATGAGCGCGCCGCTTCGCGTCGCCGCGGTGCAGACGGTCGCCGGTGGCGACGTCGCGGCCAATCTGGCGCAAGCAGGCGATCTGGTCGCGGCCGCGGCGGAGGCGGGAGCGAAGCTCGTGCTGCTGCCCGAGTACTTCGGCATCTTCGGCGCGCGCGCGTCCGACAAGGTGCGTGCGCGCGAAGCCGACGGCGACGGCCCGCAGCAGGCGTTCCTGTCGCGCGCGGCGCGCGAGCACGGGATCGTGCTGGTCGGCGGCAGCGTCCCGATCGCCTGCGACGATCCCGAAAGGGTGAGGAGCGCGTGCCTCGTCTATGGACAAGACGGCGCGCGCCTCGCGCGCTACGACAAGATCCACCTGTTCCGCTTCGCGCAGGGCGACGAGGCCTACGACGAGACGCGCACGATCGAGCGCGGGAGCGAGGCGGTCGCCTTCGACGCCTTCGGCCTCTCCATCGGATTGTCGATCTGCTACGACGTCCGCTTCCCCGAACTCTTCCGCACGCTGGGCGACTGCGCCCTGATCCTCGTTCCCTCGGCATTCACGTACACCACCGGCAGCGCGCACTGGCACCTGCTTCTTCGCGCGCGCGCAATCGAGAACCAGGCCTGCGTGCTCGCGGCGGCGCAGGGCGGCGTGCACCCGAACGGCCGGCGCACCTACGGGCACTCGCTGCTCGTCGATCCATGGGGCGAGGTCGTCGCCGAGCGCGTCGAAGACGGTCCCGGTGTGGTCGTCGGCGACGTGGATCCAGCGCGCATCGCGGAGGTGCGCGCCAGGCTGCCGGCGCACGCGCATCGGATCCTGTGAACGCTCCGCGCACCTCGATCCCACGGACCGAAGTTCGGTCCGTGGGACGTCCGTGGGATCGAGGGTGTCGCAGGCTTCCCGACGACATTGGTTGCGGGGGTGGGCTGGTGTATCCTGCCCGCGGCGCGGGACCGACGCCGCAACCGTTGCGCGGCACGATCGGTCCGGGCGATCCGGGACCGGGAGGATGTCGGACATGAAGCGGTGGATGAACGTGATGGCGCTCGCCGGACTTCTGGCGACCGGTGCGGCGGCGCAGGCGCAGTTGCTGCAGAACGGAAGTTTCGAAGTCGGACCGCTGCCCAGCAATCCGCCGGGCTTCGCCAATCTCGGCGGCGGCAACACGAGCATCACGGGCTGGACCGTGACGGGATCCTCGATCGACTTCGTCGAGGCCTACTGGACCGCCGCGAACGGCCTGCGCTCGCTCGACCTCAGCGGCCAGAACGCCGGCGGAATCGAGCAGGCGTTCTCCACCGTGCCCGGCCGCGTCTACCGGGTCGACTTCGCGCTGGCAGGCAATCCCGACGGAGGCAACGCGATCAAGAACCTGCAGGTGCAGGCGACCGGAAACCCGGCGTCCGCCTACACGTTCGACACCACGGGCCACAGCACGGGCGCCATGGGGTGGGTGACGCGAAGCTACACGTTCACCGCGACCGGCACGACGACGACGCTCGGCTTCACGAGCCTCGACTCGGGAGCGTACGGGCCAGCGCTGGACAACGTCGTCGTGACCGACATCACGCCGAGAGCGGCAGCCGCGGTTCCCACGCTGTCGCAGTGGGCGCTTCTGGTTCTGGCCGGTCTGGTCGGTCTGGTCGCGCTGGGGCGGTTCCGCGTCCGCTCCCGGGCGTAGCGGCGAGGCGGGGGGCCTGCCGTCCTGAATGTTCGCCGTCAATCCCCGCGCGACGCGCGAGAGCTATCCGGATGACCTCCGCCCGGTCCTGAGCGTCGACGAGGCGCGCCGCACCCGCGAGTGGCTCTCGGCGTGGGACGGGCTCGCGCCGGGGGCGACGCCGCTTCTCGAGCTGCCCGATCTCGCGCAGCGGCTGGGCCTGGCCGGGGTCAGCCTCAAGGACGAATCGGTCCGGTCGCCGCTGGGGAGCTTCAAGGCGCTGGGCGCGCCGGCCGCGCTGGTGCGGCTGGTGATGCGGCTCCACCCGGA
>JADLBN010000226.1 GCA_020847675.1 Burkholderiales bacterium
ACCACGTGACCAAGTGGGAGCGCGGGTTCGCGCGCGTGATCAACGTGCAGGGCTCCGATCACCACAGCACGGTGACGCGCGTGCGGGCGGGGCTGCAGGCGCTCGGAGCGGGCATTCCCGCCGGCTCCCCGGACTACGTGCTGCACAAGATGGTCACCGTGATGCGCGGCGGCGAGGAGGTGAAGATCAGCAAACGCGCCGGCAGCTATGTCACGCTGCGCGACCTGATCGACGAGGCCGGCCGGGACGCCGTGCGCTTCTTCCTCGTCTCGCGCAAGGCCGACAGCGAGTTCGTCTTCGACATCGACCTCGCCCGCTCGCAGTCCGAGGAGAACCCGGTCTACTACGTCCAGTACGCGCACGCGCGCGTCGCCTCGGTGCTGCGCCAGGCCGGTGTCGAGCTCGAAGGGGCGGCGCAGCGCTTCGCGGGCGCCGACACCTCGCCGCTCGAAGGGGGCCACGAGGGAACGCTGCTCAACCTGCTCGCCGACTACCCGGCCGAACTCGCCGAGGCGGCGCGCGAGTTCGCGCCGCATCGGCTCGCGACGCACCTCCGGGAAGTCGCGGGCGCGTTCCACGGCTGGTACAACGCGGAGCGCTTCCTGGTCGACGATCCGAAGCTGCGGGATGCGCGCCTCGCGCTCGCGGTGGCGACCGGCGAGGTGCTGAAGCAGGGGCTCTCGCTCCTCGGCATCGGCGCGCCCGACCAGATGTGACGGACGGGGACGATGGCGACGACGAAGGCGACGGCGAACCGCAGGGCAGGCGCGAGCGCGCCGCGGCCGCGCGCGCGGGCGGCGAGACGCCGCGGCGCGGGCGGAACGCTGCTCGGCATCTTCATCGGTCTCGCGCTGGGCCTCGCGCTCGCCGCGGGCATCGCGTGGACGCTCCAGGGTGGACGGACACCCGCGCCGGCGAAGGCACCGGACGTCGCGTCCGGCGATCGCGACGCGAAGGCGGCGAAGGCCGGTGCGCCGGACAAGGGCCGCTTCGACTTCTACAAGATCCTGCCCGGCGGCGAAGAGCCGAAGCAGAATGCGGCGAAGGCGCCGGAGCGACCGGCGACCCCGCCCGCCAGGACGCTGGACGCGCCGAAGGCGGCCGACCGCCCGGCAGACAAGGTGGCTTCCGCGGAACCTTCGGCGGCGAAAGCCGCCAAACCCGGCGAGCGGCTGTGGCTGCAGGCCGGCTCGTTCACGCGAGAGCCCGAGGCGGAGAATCTGAAGGCCAGGCTGGCGCTCGCGGGCTGGGAAGCCCAGGTGCAGCCGGGGACGCTCCAGGACCAGTCGGTCCGCTACCGGGTGCGCCTCGGCCCTTACGACAGTCCGGACGAGCTCGCACGCGTCAAGGCCGAACTCGCGCGCCGCGGCTTCGAGGTCGCGGTGATTCGCAACTGACGTTCCCGCCGGCGGAGATGCCGGCTCGCCACACGAGAAGGAAGGCATCCATGACCGCCGTGTTCACGCTTCCCGCCGTTCGTACTGCCGCCCGGTTCGCGATTGCATTCGCGGCGGCGATCGCGTTCGCCGGACAGGTCTTCGCGCAGGCCGAGGGCAAGGAGTTCGTGCGCCTCAAGGTGCCGCACGCGGTCGAGACCGGCAAGAAGATCGAGGTGATCGAGTTCTTCTCCTACGGGTGCCCGCACTGCGCCGACCTCGAGCCGTACATGCAGGCCTGGGCGAAGAAGCTGCCGGCCGACGTGCAGTTCCGCCGCGTGCCGGTCGCGTTCTTCGCGCCCTGGGAGAACCTCGCGAAGGTCTACTACACGCTCGAATCGCTGGGCGACGACGCGAGGCTCACCCCCGAAGTCTTCCTCGCGATCCACGGCCCGTCGCGCATCAACCTGGCGCAGGAAGACAAGTTCCTCGACTGGGCGGCCTCGAAGGGCCTGGACCGCAAGAAGGTCGACGACACCTACAAGTCGTTCGGCGTCGCCGGCAAGGTCGGGCGCGCGAAGCAGATCGCGCAGACCTACAACATCCAGTCGGTGCCGACGATCATCGTCGACGGGAAGTTCCAGCTCACGTCCGGCACTGCGGGCGGCCACCCGAACGTGCCGGCGACGATCGACGCCGCGATCGCGGCGGCGCGCGCCGAACGCCCGAAATCCTAGCGCCCGGTCTCGACGGCGACGCCACGGGGAGCACGTGCAACGGACCGTCGCGGGGCGACGGCCGTCGACGCGCTCCGCAGCGTAGCGGCGGAGAGTCGGCGTTGGCGCTCAAGGTCTTCCTGACCGGCGCGTCGTCCGGCCTCGGCGAGGCGCTCGCGAAGCACTACGCCTCGCGCGGAGCGACGCTCGGGCTCGTGGCGCGCCGCGCGGACGAACTCGCGCGGGTGAAGGCGGCGATCGCTCCCGCGGCCGTCGAGACTTTCGCCGCGGACGTTCGCGACGCCGACGCGATGGTCGCTGCCGGACGCGCCTTCCTGGACCGGCACGGTGTGCCGGACGTCGTCATCGCCAACGCCGGGGTGTCGCGCGGCACGATGGTCGAGCACGAGGAGGATCTCGCGGCGTTCCGCGCGGTGCTCGACACCAACGTCGCGGGCCTGTTCAACACGTTCCACCCGTTCGTCGCGCCGATGCGCGCGGCGGGACGCGGGACGCTCGCCGGCGTCGCGAGCATCGCGGGTTTTCGCGG
This sequence comes from Burkholderiales bacterium, assembly GCA_020847675.1. Lineage (GTDB taxonomy): Bacteria > Pseudomonadota > Gammaproteobacteria > Burkholderiales > Casimicrobiaceae > VBCG01. Next base: position 2,643 of record JADLBN010000226.1, read on the forward strand.
CCTGCCCGGATCGGCTGCCTATTCCGCGTCGAAGGCGGCCGCGATCCGCGTGCTCGAGTCGCTGCGGGTCGAACTCGCGCCCGCCGGCATCGCGGTGGTCACGATCTGCCCCGGCTACGTCGCGACGCCGATGACCGCGCGCAATCCCTACCGGATGCCGTTCCTGATGGACGCGGACGACGCGGCGGCGTCGATCGCGCGCGCCATCGCGCGCGGCAAGCGCTTCCACGTGCTGCCGTGGCCGATGGCGATCGTCGGGCGCGTGCTCGCGGCGCTGCCGCGGCCGATCTACGACCGCGCGTTCGCGCGGGCGCCGCGCAAGCCGCGGCAGCCTTGAACGCCGACGATCCGGAGGAGCGGGGCACGTGACGCCGGCGGGGCGAAGCGCCACGGCCGACTGGGCGGGGACGCTGCACACTCCCGCGGGCGCAGCGCCGCGCATCGCTTCGCTCGTCCCGAGCCTCACCGAACTCCTGTTCGCGCTCGGTCTGGGCGAGCGGGTGATCGCGCGCACCGGGTTCTGCGTGCATCCGCGCGACGCGGTGCGCCGCGTGCCGAAGGTCGGCGGCACCAAAGACGTCGACCTCGACGCGCTGCGCGCGGCGCGGCCCACGCACCTCGTCGTCAACGTCGACGAGACCCGGCGCGAGGTCGTCGACGCGGCGCGCGCGTTCATCCCGGACGTGATCGTCACGCACCCTCTCGTGCCTGAGGACAATCGCCGGCTCTACGAGCTGTTCGGCGCGATCTTCGGGCGCGACGATCAGGCTGCCCGACTCACGCGGAGTTTCGACGAATCGCTCGCGGCTCTCGAGCGCACGGCCGCGCCATTGCCGCGCACGCGCGTGCTCTACCTGATCTGGCGCGAACCTTGGATGACGGTCGCACGCGACACCTACGTGTCCGCGACGCTCGCCCGCGCCGGGTTCGACACGCTGCCGGCGGAGTCGAAGGCGCGCTATCCGAAGCTCGGCGACGATGATGCCGCGTGGCGCGACGCCGACCGCATCCTGCTCTCGACCGAGCCCTGGGCGTTCCGCGAGCGGGACTGCGCGGCGCTCGCCGCGGCGACCGGGAAGCGCGTCGATCTCGTCGACGGCGAGTGGACCTCGTGGTACGGCTCGCGCGCGATCGAGGGACTCTCGGCGCTCGCGCGCTTCCGCGCCGGGGGCTGAGGGCGTTCAGGGCCGGAACCAGGCGTTGCCGATCGTCAGGTAGACCGCGCCTCCGTCGGGGCCGCCGGCGACGTCGACGCCGACGTGCATCCCGAACTTGCGCGCGATCTCGTAGCGGAAGCCGACACCGCCCGCGCCGGCGTTGCTGGTGCGCGGCGCAGGGCCCTCGGTGATGCGCGCGGACCCGAATCCACCGAAGGCGACCACACTCCAGCGTCCGTAGAA
>JADLBN010000227.1 GCA_020847675.1 Burkholderiales bacterium
AGATCGAGTGGGGCCCGAACTGGGAGGAGATCCTCGGCGGCGAGTTCGCCAAGCGCTCGAAGGACTACAACTTCGCCGAGGTGCAGAAGGACATCTACGGCGAGTTCGAGAACACCTTCATGATGTACCTGCCGCGCCTGTGCGAGCACTGCCTCAATCCGGCGTGCGTGGCGTCGTGCCCGTCGGGGTCGATCTACAAGCGCGAGGAGGACGGCATCGTGCTGATCGACCAGGACAAGTGCCGCGGCTGGCGCATGTGCGTGTCGGGCTGCCCGTACAAGAAGATCTACTACAACTGGACCTCCGGCAAGGCCGAGAAGTGCATCTTCTGCTATCCGCGCATCGAGGCGGGCCAGCCGACCGTCTGCTCCGAGACCTGCGTGGGCCGCATCCGCTACCTGGGCGTGCTGCTCTACGACGCCGACGGCATCGAGCGCGCCGCCGCGGCCGCCGATCCGCAGGACCTCTACGAAGAGCAGCTCAAGCTGTTCCTCGATCCGCACGACCCCGCCGTGCAGGCGCAGGCGCGCGCCGACGGTGTGCCGGAGAACTGGCTCGAGGCCGCGCGCGCGAGTCCCGCGTACAAGATGGCGATCGACTGGAAGATCGCGTTCCCGCTGCACCCGGAGTACCGGACGCTGCCGATGGTCTGGTACGTGCCGCCGCTGTCGCCGATCACCTCGCGCGCCCACGCGGGCCAGGTCGGCGAGGCCGGCGGCCTGCCCGACGTCCGGAGCCTGCGCATTCCGGTGCGCTACCTCGCGAACCTGCTCACCGCGGGCAAGGAGGAGCCGGTGGTCCTCGCGCTCGAACGCATGCTCGCCATGCGCGCGTTCTACCGCACCCGCGAACTCGAGCGGCGCGACGACACCGCGGTGCTCGCGAAGGTCGGCCTCTCGGTCGCCGCCGTCGAGGACATGCACCGCTACCTCGCGATCGCCAACTACGAGGACCGGTTCGTCATCCCGACGACGCATCGCGAGTACGCCGAGACCGCCTACTACCTGCGCGGCGAGTGCGGCTTCTCGTTCGGCAACGGCTGTTCGCCCGGCGAGAGCGACGCGAGCCTCTTCGGCGGCAAGATGGGCGGCAAGCGCGTGTTCCCGATCCGCGTGCGCGGCGAGGACGGGCGCGAGAAGGTCGCGGACTACTGAAGCACGACGCCCGATGGACGAGCCGACCACGCTGCGCGCCCTGGGCGCGCTCCTCACCTACCCGGGACCCGAGCTTCGCGCCGCTCTGCCGGAGATCGGGTCCGGGCTCGCCGGCGCGCGTCACCTGCCGCGCGCTTCGCGCGAGCGCCTCGCGCGCCTCGTCGCCTGGATGCTCGCGACCGACGGCCTCGACCTCGAGGGCGCCTACGTCGCGCAGTTCGACCGCGGCCGCGCCACCTCGCTCAACCTGTTCGAGCACGTGCACGGCGACACGCGGGACCGCGGCCCGGCGATGGTCGAACTGAAGGAGATCTACGCGCGCGCCGGGTTCGGCCTCGCGACGCGGGAGCTTCCCGACTTCCTGCCGGTGGTCCTCGAGTACCTGTCGTGCCGTGGGCGCGACGAGGCCCGCGCGATGCTGGGCGACTGCGCGCACGTGCTGCGCAATGTCGGCGAGACGCTGAGGCGGCGTGACAGCGCGTATGCCGCCGTGTTCGACGCGCTGCTCGCGGTCGCCGGCGAGCCCGGCATCGACTTCGACGCGCCCGTCGAGGAGCCGGACGCCGGCAAGCCCGAAGCGTCGATCGACGAGGACTGGGCGGAGGTCCCCGCCTTCGCGTCTCCGGCCGCCGACGCCGGGGCGCCGCAGGTCGCCGAAGTCCGCTTCGTGCCGCGCCGCCGCGCGGCGGGTTCCTGAACCGCGCCGGCCGAGACCCGAAGCCCGCAGCGAGCGCCACCCCACTCCCAGCGAGAACGACCATGACGACGCTCTCCTTCCTCCACCAGCTCGTGTTCGGCATCTACCCATACGTCGCCCTCGCCGTGTTCTTCCTCGGGAGCCTCGTGCGCTTCGACCGCGACCAGTACACGTGGAAGAGCGATTCGTCGCAGCTCCTCCTGCGGCGGCAGCTACGCTGGGGCTCGAACCTGTTCCACTTCGGCATCCTCGTCGTGTTCTTCGGTCACCTGGTGGGCTTCCTGGTGCCCGAGCCGATCGCGGAAGTGTTCATGACGCCGACCCAGCACGCGCTGGCGGCGATGGTCTTCGGCGGCGTCGCCGGACTCGCCGCCATCGTGGGCCTGACGCTGCTCATCCACCGCAGGCTCGTCGAGCCGCGCATCAGCGCGAACACGCGCCCGTGGGACGTGGCGATCCTGTCGCTCCTGTGGATCCAGCTCGCGCTCGGCCTGTGGACGATCTACGAGTCCGCGCAGCACCTCGACGGCGCGATGTTCCTGCGGCTGGTCGAGTACGTGCAGGGCATCGTGATCTTCCGGGCCGGAAACTCGCAGCTCCTCGTCGGCGTGCCCTGGGTCTACCAGATGCACATCGCGCTCGGGCTCACGATCTTCCTCGTGTTCCCGTTCACGCGGCTCGCGCACATCTGGAGCGGCTTCGCGTCGGTCGCCTACCTGTTCCGCCCGGCCCAGCTCGTGCGCTCGCGCGGATCGTCGACGCGCCCGCTTCCGCCGCGCCTGTGAGTCCGCGCGAGCCAGACGCCCCCGCGGCGGGGGGTGCGGTCTCGGTCAACGGCGTGACCGTGGACACCGCCGGGTTCCCGTCGGCGGAAGCCGCCGCCGCGCGCGAACTCCTGCGCCAGCGCGCCGTCGCGACAGGACTCGCGGCCGATGGCGCCGGCGATGCCGAGGTCGAGGCGGCGATCGAGCGCCTGCTCGAACGCGAAGTCGTCACGCCCGAACCTACCGAGCCGGAATGCCGCCGCTACCACGAGGCGAACGCGAAGCTCTACACGAGCGGCGAACTGGTCGCGGCGCGCCACATCCTGTTTCAGATCACCGAGGCCACGCCGCTCCCCGCGCTGCGCGAACGCGCGGAAAGCGCGCTCGCCGAGGTGCTGGACGCTCCGGAGCGTTTCACGGATCTCGCGAAGGCGTGGTCGAACTGTCCATCGGCGGCGCTGGGTGGCAACCTGGGACAGTTGCAGCGCGGCGAGTCGGTTCCGGAATTCGATCGCGCGCTCTTCGGCGACGCGTTCGTCGGCATCCGCAGGGAACTCGCCCGCACGCGCTACGGATTCCACATCGTCGCGGTGGACCACCGGGTGGCCGGCACGCCGCTGCCGTTCGAAGCGGTCCGCGAGCAGGTCGCCGCGCGGCTCCGCTCGCAGGTGCTCGAGCGGGCGCTCGCGCAGTACGTCAGCGTGCTCGCGGGTGCCGCCGACGTCCGCGGCGCCGATCTCGCCGCGGCGCCCTCGCCCCTCGTCCAGTAGCGGCAGCGCGCGCGCACGTTGCCGTGACGCCACGCGGCCGCCGCCGCCCGCGAGCCCGCGCGGGAAACGGCGTTTTGTCCGCAAACGCGCCCGCCGCGAATTGGGTACCATTGCACTACGCGCCTTTGCGACCATGCCCTCCTCCACGACCCGATCCCCGAAGACCCGCCGCACGCCCACTGTCCGCGCCGGCGCCGCCGTGCACAAGAACCACGCGATTTACTTCGTGCCGGGTCTGCGGCGCGGGCTGCTCGTCCTCGAAGCGCTCGCGAGCGAGGGCCGCCCGATGAGCGTGGCCGAGATCGGCAAGCGCATCGGGCTCACCCGCTCGTCGATGTTCCGGCTCGCTTACACGCTGCAGCACATGGGCTTCGTCGAGGAGGTGCCGGAGAGCAAGGCGCTGCGTCTGGGCGCGCGCGTGCTCAACATCGGCTACGCCTACCTCGCCTCGCAGTCGTTGATCGAGACGGCGCGCCCGGAGCTCGAGGCGCTGCGCGACCGCACCAGCGTCTCGGCGCACCTCGCGATCCTCGACCGGCGCGAGATCCTCTATCTCTCGTGCATCCAGACCCGGTCCGGGTTCCTGTCGACGATCAACGTCGGCGCGCGGCTGCCGGCTTACGCGACGCCGATGGGCTGGCTCCTCCTCGGCGACCGCGACGCGAAGGAAGTCGGGGCGCTGTTCCCCGAACGCAGGTTCGTGCAGCTCACCGACCAGACACCGCGCAACGCGAAGGAGCTGGAGCAACGTCTCGCCCGCGCGCGGGAGGACGGCTTCGCGATCAGCCACGGCGTCGTCGAGTCGGGCGGAAGCTCGATCGCGGCGCCGGTGCGCGACCGCAGCGGTCGCGTGGTCGCGGCGATCGACCTTTCGGCGCCGGACTCGGCATTCGACCTGGCTCAGTTCGACACGCGCGACGTGCGCGAAGTGGTGGAGACCGCTGCGCGCATCTCGGCGCGCCTGGGTCACGTCGCCGGCGCGAAGCCCGCGACCGGAGCCTCAGGCGTGCGCCGTCGCGGGCGCTGACGAAGCGAGCACGCGCGCGGGATCGAACAGGGGCAGGTCGCCTGCGCGCCCGAGCATCGCGTCGGCGACAAGCGGGCCGATGCACGGGCCGATCGTGTAGCCACCGCGCACGCAGGCCAGCACCCAGGCATCCGGAACACCCGGCAGCGGTCCGGCCAGCGGGAGGTGGTCGTCGACCCAGGCCTCGAACCCGGTCCAGCAGCGGATCACGCGCACGTGCGCGAGCGAGGGCACGGCGAACCGCGCGAGCCGCCAGTTGCCGAGCAGCGTTTCGGCGACGACTTCGCCCCGTCCCTCCTGCGGCGACCCGCGGCCCTGCCATCCGCCGCCGATCAGCCATGCACCGGACGACTTCTGCTTGAGCGTGAGCAGCCCGGTGGCGTGTCCCACCCCGGCGGACAGGCGCCTCGGCCCGGGCTCGGTGACGCTGACCGTGTTCACGCGCACCCGGATCGGCAGCGTGACGCCGAGCCTCGCCGCGACATCCGCGGTCCAGGCGCCGCAGGCGAGCAGCACGCGGCGGGCACGAAGCTCCCCTCCCGGCAAATCGATGCGGAAACCGCCGTCGCCGCCGTCGATCGATGCGATGCCGGTGGCGCCCGCGTGCTCGCGCGTCTCGACACCCGCCTCGCGAAGCAACGCGCGCAGGTACACGCCGGTGCGCGACGAGTCGGCGTGGCCGTCGACCGCGCACCAGCTCGCGGCGACGACGCGATCGGTTATTGCGGGTTCCCGCGCGTGCAGCTCCCGCGGAGTCAGAAACTCGATCGGAGCGCCGGCTTCGCGCTTGAGCGCCATCCGCTCCTCCAGCAGCGCCTGTTCGCGCGCGTCGAAAGCGAGCGTGCAACTGCCGGTTTCGCGGAAGCCGACCGCGTCTCCCGCCGCCCGCCACCACGCGTGGCCACGCAGCGCGTAGGGCATCAGCGAAACCCGCTTGATCTGCAGCGACAGCGTGCCGGCGTTGACGCCCGAGGCGCCGGACCCCGCGGCGTCGCGCTCGATCACCACCACGCGCATGCCGTTCTGCGCGGCGCGGAGCGCGGCGGTCGCGCCCATGATGCCGCAGCCGATGACGGCGATGTCGTAGCGGCGGGTCACAGCGGCGCAGGCGTTCCGATCGGCAGCGACGCGTAGTCGAACTCGCCGGCGAGCGCATCGAGATCGACCGGCCGCAGCGGCGGACGCCCGGTCGGCTGGCCCACGCCGGCCTGCGTGCGGCCGGTGCGCAGGGCGGCGAGGCGCGCGATGGCGTCCTCGCACAGGCGGCCGCCGCAAGGCCCCATGCCGCAGCGCGTCGCGGAGCGGAGTTCGTTGAGCGTGGTGCAGCCCGCGTCCACGGCGGCGTCGATCGCCGCGCGGTCGATGCGCTCGCACTGGCACACGAGCGTCGTCGCGGCGATCCCGGCGTGCGCGCCGTCGCCGACATTCGCGAGCCGGGCCATCGCGGCGCCGAAGCGCGCGGCGCGATCGCGCGATCGCTTCGCGCCGGCAGCGCGAAGGCCGTGCGCCCGCGCGTCGAGTGCGCCGAGATCCCGCGCCGCCGCGCAGGCCGCGACGCGCCCGGCCCAGGGCGCCGCAGCCGCTCCGGCAATGCCCGCGCCGTCACCTGCCGCGTACAGCCTCGGACGGTCGGTGCGCTGGTCGTCGTCCACGTCGACGCGCCACGCGCCGCAGGACTCATCGAACCGGTGCGTCGCGCCGGCAAGACGGGTCGCGTCGGTGGCGGGCAGCAATCCGTAACCGACGCACACAGCATCGCAGCGGAACGCGACCGACGCCCCACCGCTTGGCGCGGCTCCGTCGCGATCGATCGCCACCACTTCCGCGTGCAACGCGGGCGCGTCGCCGGCGACGGCCGCGAGCCGGTGACCGTGCAGGATCGGCACGCGGCAGGCCAGCAGTTCGCGCCGCCAGTTGAGGCCCCTCGCCACCAGATCGGGGCGCGTGGCCATCGCGGGCAGCGCCGCGAACCAGTCGCGGCGGCGGCGGGCGTCGATCACGGCGACGACCCTGCCTCCCGCCTCGACGATCGTCTTCGCCACCAGGAAGAGCAGCGGTCCCGCTCCGGCGACCAGCACCTCCCGCCCGGGAAGCAGGCGCTGCGCCTTGAGAAGGCGCGTGGCCGCTGCAAGTCCGATCACGCCGGGACGCGCCCAGCCCGGAAACGGCAAGTGGCGTTCAACCGCACCGGTGGCGATCAGCAACGCGCGCGCGGTCACCGTCTCCGCGACGCCACCCTTGCCGGGCTCCGAGGGTTCGGCGAGCGCGTGCACGCGCCAGATATCGCCGTGCCGTTCGAGGTGCCAGACGCGACGGCCGGTTCGACAATCGGCGCCGCTGCGCGCCAGCGCCGCGCGCATCGCATCGCCTGCGCGATCGACATCGCGCGGCAATGGCGTCACGCCGGGAGCGATCGCGTGGACTTGCCCGCCGGCCGCAGCCGCCTCGTCGACCACGACGGTCCGCAGTCCCAGCGCGGTGGCCTCGACGGCTGCCGCCGCTCCCGCCGGCCCGGCACCCAGGATCGCGAGATCGCAGTCGGCCTGATCGTCGCGTCTGGCCGACATCACGGCTCCGGGGGCACGCTCGTCGCCACCAGGCCGTCGTACACCTGCGTGCGACAGGCCTCGACCCGGCGGCCGTCGATCCAAACGGCGCACTGCTGGCAGATCCCCATCGCGCAGAAGACCGGGCGCGACGGCGGGCCGTCGATTCCGCCGGCGAGTTCCCGCACTCCGGCCGCCCACAGCGCCGTGGACAGGCTTTCCCCGGCGTACGCGTGAAACCTGTGCCCGTCCACGGTCAGCCGCACGCGCGCGCCGCGGCCAGCGTCTCCGCCGATGCGCAGGTCGCCCGCGCTCACGATGCCGCCGCGCCGCGTCGCATCGGGCTATGGTCACACGGAGCGAAGCGTGTTTCAATCGGGCGCCTGCACCGCGCCCGCGCGCACGATTTCTCCTCCTCGTGACGACGACCCCTCGCTGGCAGCGCCGGCCGCCCGGTTCGAACTGGGGCGAGTTCGGCCCCGACGACCAGAAGGGACGCCTCAACCTGATAACGCCCTCGCGCGTGCGCGCCGCGGTCGCCGAAGTGCGCGAAGGCATCGCGTTCTGCCTCGCGCTCCCGCTCGACCGGCCCGGAGGCAACTACCACGATCTCGCGCGCGAGCCACCGCGGTTGCGCCCGGTGGTGCGCCACGGCAAGGTCAAGGTCAACCTGCACGCGGACGCGCGGCACCCCGACGTGTTCAACGACGACGCCGTGCTGCTCCACTCGCAGGCGTCGACGCACTGGGACGCGCTGGCGCACGTCGGCTCGATGTTCGACGGGGACGGCGACGGTGAGCCCGAGGTCCGCTACTACAACGGCTACCGCGGCGGCACGGACATCGGCGCGCGCGTGCCGTCGCCCGGGCGCGTCGGCATCGACGAATACGACGGCGCGCGCGCGCTCGGCCTCGAGCGTCTCGCGGAGACCGGCCTGCAGGGTCGCGGCGTGCTCGTCGACCTTCGGCGGGCGTACGGCGACGCGCGCCGCGCGGTCGGCTACGACGACCTCCTGCGGGCAATGGACGCGCAGCAGGCGGTCGTCGAGACCGGCGACATCCTGTGCCTCCACACCGGGCAGACCGAGGTGCTGCTCGCCCAGGACGGCCACCCCGACCAGGCCAGCCTCGACGATGCGTTCTGTCATCTGGACGGCTGCGACGATCGTCTCCTCGCGTGGATCGCCGACAGCGGCATCGCCGCGATCGCGGCGGACAACTTCGCGGTCGAGGCGGTGCCGCCCACGCGGCGCGACGAAGGTCTCGCGTTCGAACGATTGCACGAACTCTGCCTGTTCAAGCTGGGGATGCCGCTGGGCGAACTCTGGTTTCTCGCCGACCTCGCGCGCTGGCTGCACGAGCATCGCCGCTCGCGCTTCCTCCTCACCGCTCCGCCCATTCGTCTTCCCGGCGCCTTCGGAGGCCCGGTCACCCCGGTCGCCACCGTCTAGCCGGTGTCTGACACCGTGTCTGACACCGTGTCTGACACCGGTCAGCTCGTTTTCATCGCCTTGGTCGCCTGGATCACCGGGCCCCACTTCGCGCGCTCGTCGGCGACCAGCTGGGCGAGCTCGGCCGGCGTCGAGAGTTGAGGCGTGATGCCCAGCGAGACGAGCTTCTCTCGCACCTCGGGCTTCGACAGCGCGACACCCAGCGCGTCGCGGACCTTCGCCACGATGTCCGGCGGCAGTCCCGCCGGTCCGACCATCGCGAACCACGCGGACATCTCGGCGCCGGGCAGGCCGACCTCGGCGACCGTCGGCACGTCGGGCAACTGCGGGATACGCTCCTTCGCCGCCACCGCGAGCGGACGGATCTTGCCCGCCTTGTATTGGCCCATGAGCGGCGGCAGCCCGCCGGGGAAGATCTGCACGTCGCCCTGGAGCAGCGCGGTGATCGCCTCGGCGGTGCCGCGGTAGGGCACGTGCACGAGGTCGATACCCGCGGCGCTGCGAAGCACTTCGCCGCCGAGGTGGTTGGTCGTGCCCACGCCGTCGGACGCGTAGTTGAGTTTGCCCGGATTCGCTTTGGCGCGCGCGACGAATTCCTGCATCGTCTTCGCCGGATTGTCGGCCGCGACCCACAGCACGATCGCGGAGCTGCCGAACAGCGAGATCGGCGTGATGTCCTTCACCGGGTCGTAGGACATGGTGTCGACGAGGAACGGGTTGATCGCCAGCGGGCCGCGCGCGCCGATGCCGATCGTGTAGCCGTCGGGCGGCGACTTCGCGACGACGTCGATGCCGACGTTGCCGCCTGCGCCGACCTTGTTCTCGATCACGATCGACTGCCCGAGTTTCTCGCCCATCGGCGGCCCGATCATCCGCGCGATCAGGTCGATCGAACTGCCGGGCGGGAACGGCGCGACGAGCCGGATCGGCTTCGACGGCCACGCCTGCGCGTGTCCCACGGAGGGCGCGAGCGCGAAGGGCAGAGTAACCAGCGCCGCGGCAAGCGCGGCGATCGTGCTGCGGATCTTGATGCGCTTCATCGTGGACTCCTCGGGCTCGATGGGTAGGGAACTCAGGTCCGCTCCGGCGTGAGCTGCGCCGTCCGCGGACCGCGCGCGGAGACCGCACTGCCGACGCCGAGGAGCGCGCGCGCCTCGGCGACCGTTGCGATGCGCCCGCCCAGACTCTCGACGATGCGCACACCTTTCTCGACCAGCGCCGCGTTGCCCGGCGTGAGCACGCCGCGGTCGAGATAGACCGTGTCCTCCATGCCGACGCGCACGTGCCCGCCGAGCAGGAACGACTGCGCCATCATCGGGAACGCCATGCGCCCGATGCCGAACGCCGTCCACTGCGCGCCGGCGGGAAGCCGCGAGGCGAGATACATCATCGTCTGCGTGTCGGCCATCGCGCCGTAACGCACGCCGAGCACGATCTGCCACAGGAGCGGTCCGCTCAGGATGCCGCGCTCGACGAACGCGAGCGCCATCTGCAGGTCGCCCGAGTCGAAGATCTCGAGTTCGGGCACCACGCCTGCGTCGAGCACGCGCCGGGCCATGATCTCGAGGTTGCGCGGCGTGTTGATCACCACCGCGGAGCCCGACCACATCGTGTTGAAGTCGAGCGTGCAGACCTCCGGCCTCAGGCGCTCGACGTGGGCGACGCGCAGTTCCGGCCGCATCAGCGTACTTCCGGGCGCGGCGACCTTCGGGTCGTCGTCGGACGGCAGGAATCGGCCGCCCTCGCCGGTCGACAGGTTGAGGATCGCGTCGCAGCCGGCGTCGCGGATGCGCATGACGATCTCGTCGAAGAGTTCGGCCCGGATCGTGCCCTTCCCGGTCGCCGGGTCGCGGGCGTGGATGTGCAGGGCCGCCGCACCCGCGCGCCAGGCCTCGACGCCGGACGCCGCGATCTCCGCGGGGGTCACCGGCAACGCGCGGTTCTGCTCGCGGGTGGTCAGGTTGCCGGTGACCGCGCAGGTGAGGACCGTCGGCCGGATCGGTGTCGCCATCGCTGTCGTCCTCAGGTTCGCCCGGCGTCGATGCGCAGGCGCTCGCCGGTGATCGCGGCGGACGCCGGGCTCGCGAGGAACAGCGCCGCCGCGGCCACCTCCTCCGGCTCGACCCAGCGCAGCAGCGACGCCTTGTCGGTGTAGTGAGCCCGGACGATCTCTTCCGCCGGCTTGCCCTCGGCTGCCGAGCGCGCGGCGATCACCCGCTGCATCAGTTCGCCGTTGACCGCCCCCGGGCACAGCGCGTTGACCCGGATGCCGTGGACCCCGACCTCCTGCGACACCGCGTCGGTGATGCCGAGCACCGCATACTTGCTCGCCGTGTAGGCGCTGCGCATCGGCGTGCCCTTGAGACCCATCAGCGACGACAGGTTGACGATCGAGCCGCCGCCGCGCGCGCGCATTCGCGGCACCGCGTGCTTGATGCACAGGAGCGTCCCGCGCACGTTGATCGCCATCGTCTCGTCGAAGGCGGCGATGTCCATGTCGGCCGCGCTCGCGACCGGCCCGGTCACACCGGCGTTGTTGACCAGGATGTCGAGGCCGCCGGCCTCGGCGTCGATGCGCGCGTACATCGCGACCACGGAGGCCTCGTCCGCCACGTCGGCGACGATCGCCAGCCCGCCGATCGGCGCCGCGACCCTGGTGAGCGTATCGGCCCGTCGTCCCGCGATCGCCACGCGCGCGCCCGCCGCGGCGAAGGTGCGCGCGATCGCCGCACCGATGCCGGTTCCGCCTCCGGTGACCAGCGCCACGCGGCCGTGAAGGACTCCCTGGCTCGTCACGGTGATGTCCTCAGGAACGAACGATGTCCCGGAACGCCGACACCAGCGCGTCGGCTTCCGCGCGCGTCGTCACCGTGGACACGCAGCCGGACAGACCCGGCGTCAGCACGAAGCCCTCGTTCGCCAGCGCGAGCGAGCACAGCGACTCCCAGCGTTTGTCCGACGCCGCGGCGTCGCGATAGTCGCGCACGCCACGTCCCAGCGCCGTCACCTTGAAGAGCGATCCTGCGCCGGTGACCTGCAGGGGCAGGCCGCGGGCCGCCTCGGCGAGACCCGCGCGAACCTGTGCGCCGAGCTCGCCCAGCCGTGCGAACGCTTCCGGCGTGAGCAGTTCGAGCGTGGCCCGGCCGGCCGCCGAGGTCATCGGATTGCCGTTGAAGGTGCCGGCGTGGGTCACACGCGCGGCGCGGTCGGGCGCGGAGAGATCGAGGATCGACGCCCTGCCCGCCACCGCGCCCACCGCGAATCCGCCGCCGATGATCTTGCCCAGCGTCGTGAGGTCCGGCTGGATGCCGACCTCGCCCTGCACGCCGCGGTAGCCGACGCGAAACGAGATCACCTCGTCGAACACCAGCGCGATGCCGTGGCGATCCGCGAGCGCACGCGCCTCGGCGAGGAAGGCGCGATCCGGCATGACCAGCCCGATGCGGTTCGCCATCGGCTCGACCAGGATGGCGGCGACGCTGTCCGCGTGCGCGTCGACCCACACACGCAGTCCCTGCGCGTCGTTGAACGGCAGCACGACGACGCGGCCTTCGGCGCCTGCGAGCCCCGCGCTCTCCGCCACCGGCACCGGTCGTGCCGGCGGGCCGGCCTTCTCCGGCTTCGGGCTCACCGACCAGCTCACGTCGTCGTAGGAGCCGTGGTAGCTCCCCTCGAACTTGACCAGGGTGGTCGGCGGCGTGCGCCCGGCCGGCGTGCCCGCGGCGCGCCAGGCGCGCGCGAAGCGCACCGCCATCATCACCGCTTCGGAACCGGAGTTGGTGAAGCGGATGCGCTCGGCTCCCGGCAAGCGCGGCAGCAGCGCCTCGGCGAGTCGCACTTCGTGCAGCGTCGGGGCGTAGTAGGCCGTGCCTTTCGGCGCCTGGCCCGCGATCGCGGCCACCACGGCCGGATGCGCGTGTCCGAGCGGCAGCGATGTCGCGTTGAACCAGAAATCGACCAGCCTGCGCCCGTCGGCATCGATCAGCGCCGTGCCCTGCGCGCGGTCGACGAAGGTCGGGTGCGGACTTCGCATCACCGCGTCGCGCGTGTATCCGCCCGGGAACACGGACGTCGCGCGGCGGAAACTCGCGAGCGATCCCGGCGTGAGCGAGCGGTAGCGGGCCTCGATCGCCGGGCCCTGCGCGTGCAGTTCGGCGTAGAACGCGGCGTCGGCGGCTTCGGGTCGCTCGGTCAGCACTACGGCCATTCGTGGCTCCTTGACTTGGGACGGATCAGCGCGCGAACGCGCCGCTGCGCGTCTCGAGGAGGCCCGCAGCCTGCATGGTGAGCCGCAGCGTCTCGCGCTGCGCCGGGTCGAGCGGGCGGATCGGATCCCGGGTCGGCCCCCCGGGGCGTCCGAGCAGGTCGAGCGCCGCCTTGATGCTCGCCGGGAAGGTGCCCAGCCCGAAGTAGACCGCGAGCATCCGCTCCATGTCGGCCTGCAGCGCGCGCGCCTTCTCGAGGTCCCCGACGGTGGCCGCGTGATAGAACGCCACCGACTTCGCGCCGAACACCGGCGTGCCCGAGTCCACGTAGCCGACGGCGCCTTCGCACAGCGCGGCGAGACCGAAGAAGCTCGCGTAACCCGCGAACACGCTGATCCGGTCGCGCGTGCGCCGGATCACCGACGAGAGCAGCCCCCAGTCCTTCGAACTCTCCTTGATGCCGATGACGCGAGGATGATCGGCGAGGCGGTCGACCATCTCGACCGTGAAGCCGACGCCGGTGCGGCGCGGGATGTTGTAGAGCAGCACCGGCAGCGGCGTGGCCGCGAGGATCTTCCGGTAGTGGTCGAGGATCTCGTCGGGCCCCGGCATCACGTACCACGGCGGCGAGATCATGGCCACGGCGCACCCTGCGTCCGCCGCCTGCTTCACTTTGGCGAGCGTGTCGGCCGCGGTTTGCGCCGAACAGCCGGCGACCACGCGGACGCGCTCGCGCGCGGCCTCGACCGAGACGCGGAACAGCGTGGCCCGCTCCTCCGTGCCAAGCGACCAGCTCTCGCCGGTGCATCCGTTCACCACCAGGCCGTGCACGCCGTCGCCGATGACCGCATCGACCAGCCGCCGGATGCCGTCGACGTCGAGCGACAGGTCGTCGCGGAACGGCGTGGTGAGCGCCGGCCAGACACCGCGGAAACCCGGTTCCTTCATCGTCGGCTCCTCGCCCGCATCCCAGGCGGCAGTTTATAAATAAAACGACGTTTTGCAAGCAAACTTTCCCGGCGCCAGCGGAAGCCGGACAACCCCGCCGCCCCACCGAGGGCCGGGCCCCGCGCCACGCCCATCGGCGCCGGCACGGATCAGCCCGAAAGTCCCAGCCTGGAGAGCGTCTTGCGCAGCTTCTCCAGCGGCACCCCCTCCAGCGCCAGCACCGGCTCCCGCGGCACACCCGCCGGCAGCCCCTGCAGGTTCAAGGCGGCCTTGAGCGCGGCAGGCCAGGTGCCGAGGGACATCATCATCTCGTAGACCGCAACCAGTTGGTGGTGGACCCGGGCGTACTCGGGACCGGGCGCCGCGCGGGCGAGCCCGACGATGCGCGCCGCATCCGCGCCCAGGAGTTCCGGGCCGCTTGCGATGAAGCCGTGCGCCCCCAGGGCGAGCCCGGGAAGGACGAAGTGGCAGGGACCCACCATGATCTGCATCCGTCCGCGGAAGCGTTCGATCAGGTGCGAGTGGTGGAAGAAGTCGCGGCTCGCCTCCTTGATGCCCACCACCGGCGCCACGCCGAGGATTGCGTCGATGTCGTCGAGCGTCAGGTCGATGCCGCTGCGGCGCGGCGAGTTGTACAGGACTACCGGCGCATCGACCGCGCGTGCGAGCGCCTCGAACCGGCGCAGCAGTTCGTCGCGCGTCGCCTTGAGCACGTAGGGCTGCGGCAGCACGAGCAGGCCGTGCGCGCCGGCCTCCACGACGGCCTTCGCGTAGCGGATCGTCTGATCGGCGGAAGGCGCGGAGACCCCGGTGATCACCGGGACGCGGCCGCCCGCGCGGTCGACCGCGAGGCGCGTCAGACGCGCGCGCTCGACCAGGTCCAGGTTCCACGACTCCCCGTTGTCCCCCGCGACGCAGATCGCGTTCGCGCCGAGTTCGACCAGCCAGTCGACCAGCGTGACGAAATCACGCTCGAGAAGCGTGCCGTCGGGGGCAAATGGCGTCACCACCGCGGGTACGAAGCCGTGCAGCGTCGAGCGATCGAGTCTCAAGGGGACGCTCCGAGTTCAGGTGACGTGCGCGAGGGCGTCGGTGAGGTCCGCCGCGTAGATGCTTCCGGTTTCCGCGTCGACGACGGCCAGCCGCCGGCCATCGGGGAACCACGCCACCGAGGTGGTCCAGGTGCCGCCCGGCGTGCGAACGCAGGCGAGCACGTCGCCCAGGCGGTCGAACACCCAGGCGCGACCGGCCTGTCCGTGAGCGACGGCGACGGCGCCGCCCGGGTGGACGGCGATGCCGTCCGGCCCGAGCCCGCCGGAGAGCTGGGTCCACACCCCGACCATCGGCGTACCCCGCTCCGGTCCGTCGGCGAAGAGCCGCCACACCGCGTTCGCCCGCGTGGCGGCGAGGTAGACGTGCCGCTGGTCGTGCGAGAGCGCGACGCCGTTCGGATAGGGCACGTTGTCCAGCACCGGTTCCGGCTCGCGCGCGCCGGCGCGAAGGCGGAAGAGCCGGCCGGTCGGGTCGGACAGGCTCGTGCGCCCCGGATCGGTGAACCAGAGATCGCCGTTCACCGCGCGCGCGATGTCGCTCAAGCCGCGGAACGGGCCGTCCGGCGCACGGGCGCAGAGAACGTCCATCGTCGAGGAGCGCGGATCGAAGCGCAGGAGACCGTGGCGGTAGTCGGTGATCGCGAACGCCCCGTCGGGCAGGCGCGCGAGCCCGTGCGGCTGGCCGTCGCCCTGCCACGCGAGGTGCCAGCCCCCGTCCGCGCCGATGCGGAAGATGCGGCCATACGGGACGTCGACACACCACAGCGCTCCGTCGCCGTCGAACTGCGGCCCTTCGAGGAACGAGTGCAGCCGCTGTCCCGGCCGCGTGAGCCGGACCCAGTCGTTG
>JADLBN010000228.1 GCA_020847675.1 Burkholderiales bacterium
ATCCTCTACGAGGTGAAGAAGGTGGTCGTCGGCCAGGACCCGTTCCTCGAACGGGTGCTGGTGGCGATCCTCGCGCAGGGACACCTGCTGGTCGAAGGCGTGCCGGGACTCGCCAAGACGCTGACGGTGAAGACGCTCGCGCGCACCATCCGCGGCACGTTCAAGCGCATCCAGTTCACGCCCGACCTCGTTCCGGCCGACCTCGTCGGCACGCGCATCTACAACCAGAAGACCGGCGAGTTCACGACCTCGCTCGGCCCGGTGTTCACCAACCTGCTGCTCGCCGACGAGATCAACCGCGCGCCGGCCAAGGTGCAGAGCGCGCTGCTCGAGGTGATGCAGGAGCGTCAGGTGACGATCGCCGGCGAGACGCACCGCGTGCCCGACCCGTTCCTCGTGATGGCGACGCAGAATCCGATCGAGACCGAGGGCACCTATCCGCTGCCCGAGGCGCAGGTCGACCGCTTCATGATGAAGGTGCTGGTCGGCTACCCGTCCGAGACCGAGGAGTTCGTGATCGTCGAGCGGGTCACCGGCGCGACGCAGGACGTGATGCCGGTCGCCACGACGACCGAACTCGCCTCGCTCTACCGCGACTGCCGTTCGGGCTACGTCGACCCGGCGCTGATGCAGTACGCGGTCAAGCTCGTCGCGGCCACGCGCGAGCCCGAGCGCTACGGCATCAAGGACATCGCGCGCTACATCACGTTCGGCGCGAGCCCGCGGGCGTCGATCGCGCTGGTCGAGTGCGGCCGTGCGCTCGCGTTCCTGCGCGGCCGCTCCTACGCACTGCCCGAGGACGTGGTCGACATCGCGCCCGACGTGCTGCGCCACCGCCTGTCGCTGTCCTACGAGGCGCTGGCCGACGGCATCTCGGCCGACCGGCTGGTCCTCGAGATCCTGCGCCGCGTGCCCGCTCCGGACAAGCCGCTCGACACCCATGTCGCGCTCGCCGAGCGATCCTGAGACCCTGCTCACCCGGCTCGAATGGACGGTGATCCGCCGTCTGGACGGGCTCCTGCAGGGCGACTACCGGACGCTGTTCCGCGGCTTCGGGCTGGACCTCGCGGACCTCCGCGAGTACCAGTACCACGACGACGTGCGCCACATCGACTGGAACGTGACCGCGCGCCTGCAGGCGCCCTACGTGCGCGAGTTCGTCGAGGACCGCGAAGTGAGCGCGTGGTTCCTGCTCGACCTGTCGGCGTCGGTCGATTTCGGGTCGTCCGACGTGCGCAAGAAGAGCGTGTCGACCGAGTTCGTCGCGGTGCTCGCGCGGCTGCTCACGCGGCACGGCAACCGCATCGGCGCGATCCTCTACGGCGACCGCGTCGACGCGGTGATCCCCGCGCGCGGCGGCCGGCGGCAGGTGCTGCACCTGATGGCGAGTCTCGGCAAGCGGCCGCCGGTGCCGAAGTCCGCCGGCACGCGCCTCGAGGACCTGCTGCGGGCGGCGATCGGCATCGTGCCGCGCCGCTCGCTCCTGTTCGTCGTGTCGGACTTCGTGAGCGAGCCGGGCTGGGACAAGCCGCTCGCGCACCTCGCGCGGCGCCACGAGGTCGTCGCGGTACGCCTCTACGATCCGCTCGAGCGCGCGCTGCCCGACCTCGGCATGGTGGTGATCGAGGACAGCGAGACCGGCGAGCAGATGTTCGTCGACACCCACGATCGCGGCTTCCGCAAGCGCTTCGCCGCGGCGGCGGCGCGGCGGGAGGCGCTCGTGCGCGACGCGTTCGCGACCGCCGGCGTCGACGCGCTGGAACTCGCGACCGACGAGGACCTCGCCGGCGCGATCCTGCGCTTCGCCGACCTCCGCAAGCGGCGCACGCAGCTCGCCGCCGGGGGCGGGCTGCCCAAGCACCTCGAGGCGGGACGTGTCGTTCCAGTGGCCTGAACTGCTCTGGGGGCTGGCGGCGCTGCCGCTGCTGGTCGGCGCCTACCTGCTCCTGCAGCGGCGGCGCAAGCGGCTCGCGATGCGCTACGCGAGCCTGTCGCTCGTACGAGAAGCGCTCGCGCAGGGCGCGGGATGGCGGCGGCACGTTCCGCCCCTCCTGATCCTCGTCGCGATCGCAACGATGATCGTCGCCTCCGCGCGTCCGGAGGCGACCGTGTCGCTCCCCACCAAGCAGGAAACGATCCTGCTCGCAATCGACGTCTCCGGCAGCATGCGCGCGACCGACGTCGAGCCGTCGCGGCTCGCCGCGGCGCAGGAAGCTGCGCGCTCGTTCGTCGCCGACCTGCCATCGTCGGTGCGCGTGGGCATCGTCGCCTTCGCCGGAACGGCGTCGCTGGTGCAGCCGCCGACCCATTCGCGCGAGGAACTCATCGCCGCGATCGACCGCTTCCAGGTGCAGCGTGGCACCGCGGTCGGCAGCGGCATCCTCGTGGCGCTCAAGGCGATCGTGCCCGACGTCGAGTTCGACCTGAGGAGCCAGGATCCGCGCCCGAAGAAGAACGAGGGGGCGCGCCCGTTCGGCGGCGGCCCTCCGAAGCCGGCGAAGGCGCCGCCGGCGCCGGTCGAGCCCGGTTCGAACGGTTCGGCCGTGATCGTGCTGCTCACCGACGGCCAGACCACGACCGGTCCCGACCCGATCGAATCGGCGAAGATGGCCGCCGAGCGCGGGGTCCGCGTCTACACCGTCGGCGTCGGCACCGTGAAGGGCGAGATCCTCGGCGCCGAGGGCTGGTCGATGCGCGTGCGCCTCGACGAGGAGGCGCTCAAGTCGATCTCGGTCCTCACGCGCGGCGAGTACTTCTACGCGGGGAGCGCCGGTGAACTGAAGCAGATCTACGAGGCGCTCAACACGCGCTTCGTGTTCGAGAAGAAGACCATCGAGGTCACCGCACTGGTCGCTGCGGCTGCGGCGCTGATCACCATCGCTGCCGCCGCGCTGTCGGTGCTGTGGTTTCACCGGATCGTCTGACCTGGGCATGAACCACGCGGCCGT
This sequence comes from Burkholderiales bacterium, assembly GCA_020847675.1. GTDB lineage: Bacteria > Pseudomonadota > Gammaproteobacteria > Burkholderiales > Casimicrobiaceae > VBCG01. The sequence goes on from JADLBN010000228.1 coordinate 2,949, forward strand.
CGAGCGCGACCTCGCCACCATCCGCGACGGCCTGCCCCCGATCCCGGGCCGCCGCCAGCGAGTGATCGTCGTGGGCGCCGGCATGGCGGGGCTCGTCGCCGCGCACGAACTCCTGCGCGCGGGCCACGACCCGCTGATCTTGGAGGCGCGCGGGCGCGTCGGCGGGCGCATCTACACGATGCGCGAACCCTTCGCTCCCGGCCTCTACGGCGAAGCGGGCGCGATGCGCATCCCGAACGCACACAAGCTCACGCTCGCCTACATCCGCAAGTTCGGACTGGAGGTGAAGCCGTTCGCGATGCACAACCCGCGCGCGTACTGCCACCTGTTCGGGCGCAGGCTGCGGCTCGACGAGTTCGAGGCCAACCCCGACCTGCTCGGCAGCGAACTCGCCGAGCACGACCGCGGCCTCACCTCGGGCGCGCGCTGGGACGCGCTGGTCAGGCCGTTCGCCGAGAAGGTCGAACGCGAGGGCGAGGAAGGCTGGGCGGCGATCGCGGCGAAGTACGACGGCTACTCGACCCGCGAGTTCCTCGAGGAGCAGGGCTGGTCGGAAGCCGCGATCGAACTCTACGGCCTGGTCAGCAACCAGGAGTCGGTCATCAACGCGTGCTTCCTCGAGAATCTGCGCGAGGACGTCGGCCGCTACTACACCGACATGGTCCGCCTCGACGGCGGCTCGGACCGCCTGCCCAACGCGTTCCTGCCCGCCTTACGCGAGCGCATCCGCTTCGGCGCGCGCATGGTCGCGATCGACCAGTCCGACACCGACGTCACGGTGCACATCCAGTCGGCCGCGGGACGCGCGAAGGTGAGCGGCGACCGCGCGATCGTCACCGTGCCCTACCCGGTGCTGCGCCACGTCGAGACGCTCAAGCCGTTCTCGCACGCGAAGCGGCGCGCGATCCGCCAGTTGCGCTACGACGCTTCGGCGAAGATCTTCTTCCAGTGCCGGCGCCGCTTCTGGGAGGAGGACGACGGCATCTTCGGCGGCGGCACCGTGACCGACCTCCCGATCCGCAACGTCTACTATCCGGAATCGGGGCGGGCGACCGGCCGGGGCGTGCTGCTCGCGAGCTACACCTGGGCCGAGGACGCGCAGCGCTGGGGCTCGCTCGCGCCCGACGACCGCATCGCGCAGGCGCTCGAGAACCTCGCGCTCATCCACCCTCAGGCGATCGACTGCTTCGAGGTCGGCGCGTCGTGGATGTGGCACGACGACCCGTTCGCCGGCGGCGCGTTCGCGCTGTTCGAACCCTCGCAGCAGGGCCTCCTGCACCAGCACATCATCGCTCCCGAGGGCCGCATCCACTTCGCGGGCGAGCACGCTTCGCTCGCGCACGCGTGGATCCAGGGCTCGATCGAGTCCGGCCTGCGCGCGGCGCGCGAGGTCCATGCGTTCGGGGCGTAGCCTCGCCGCGCCGGTCGCGGCGATCCTGCTCGCGGTCGCCGCCATGACGCACGCGCAGCGACCGCCCGCGGGACAGACGCTCGACGTCACGCGCGAGATCGCCCTCGCGGCGAAGATCGCCCCGCCCTGCCTTGCCGTCCTCGCGAGCAACGCGTCGGTCCTGCTCTCGCGCGCGCAGCTCGAAGCGTTCGCGGGATCGACACCACGTCAATGGCGGACCGAAACCGAGCGTCTCGCACTCATACGCGGCAGGCGGGCGAGCGCGCTGCTCGGACTCGCCGACGCGTCCACCGGCCCGGGCGGCTGCGCTCCGGTCGA
>JADLBN010000229.1 GCA_020847675.1 Burkholderiales bacterium
CAAGACGACCGACTTCAAGGCGATCCTCACCAAGATCAAGGGCAAGTCGCCCGACGCGGTGTTCTACGGCGGCATGGACGCGACCGGCGGCCCGATGATCAAGCAGGCGCGCGAACTCGGCATCAAGTCGGTGTTCTCGTTCGGCGACGGCGCGTGCACCGACGAGATGGCGAAGCTCGCCGGCACCGCCGCGGAAGGAATGATCTGCTCGCAGGCCGGACTTCCCGCGTCGGCCGCCAGCAAGGAGTTCAACGAGGCGTTCAAGGCGAAGTACGGCGAGGTCAAGCAGTACGCTCCGTTCTTCTACGACGCGGTGAACCTGATGATCGCCGCGATGCAGAAGGCGGACTCGACCGACCCGGCCAAGTACCTGCCCGAGCTCCAGAAGATCAGCTACAACGGCGCGACCGGCAAGATCGAGTTCGACGACAAGGGCGACCGCAAGAACGCCGAGATCACGATCTTCCAGCTGAAGGACGGCAAGGTCCAGCCGATCGCCGTCGTGCAGGGCGGCAAGGCGGCTTCGTTCGCCGACTTCATCGCCGCGATGTCCGGCGGCGCGGCCCCGGCCGCCGCCCCGGCGACTCCGCCGGCCCCGGCTCCGGAAGCCCCGAAGAAGTAATCGCGGCCTCCTCTTCGGAAAGCGGCGCCCCCGGCGCCGCTTTTTTTTCGCCCGGCGGTGTTGCCGTCAACGGACTCTCCCCCCACAATCGCGGCGCGGAACCGACCCGCCACCCTCCCCGTCCACCGCCCTTCGACTCCCGGCCATCGGCGCTCGATGCGCCTCCCCCCGGAAACGCCGCCGCCTCTGATTCCTGTCCTCTGACTCCTGATCCCTGAAGCGTGGACATCTTCCTCCAGCAGATCGTGAACGGCCTGACGCTCGGCTGCGTCTACGCCGTCGTCGCGCTGGGGTACACGATGGTCTACGGAATCATCCAGCTCATCAACTTCGCCCACGGCGAGGTGGTGATGATCGGCGCGATGACCGCCTATTCGGTGATCGTGGCGCTCACCGGCGCACAGGTGCCGCTGCCGCCCGTGGCGATCGTGCTCGTCGGCGCGCTGGTGGCGATGCCGGTCTGCATGGGCGTCGGCTACGCGCTCGAGCGCACCGCGTACCGCCCGCTGCGCGGCGCGCCGCGGCTCGCTCCGCTCATCACGGCGATCGGCCTGTCGATCATCCTGCAGCACCTCGCGATGATCGTCTGGACGCGCAACCCGCTGTCCTATCCGCAGATCATCCGTCAGGTCCCGATCCACCTGACCGGCAACCCCGACGGCGCGACCATCACCAACGTGCAGATCGCGATCATCGTCGCGTCGGTCATGATGATGGGCGCGCTGCTCGCGCTCGTGTACCGGACGAAGCTCGGCATCGCGATGCGCGCGGTTGCCCAGAATCCCTCGATCGCCGGCCTGATGGGCATCGACATCAACCGCGTCATCGCGCTGACGTTCGTGATCGGTGCCGCGCTCGGGGCGGTCGCGGGCGTGATGGTCGGGAGCTACTACGGCATCGCCCACTACCAGATGGGAGCGCTCCTCGGGCTCAAGGCGTTCTCGGCCGCGGTGCTGGGGGGCATCGGCAACCTTGCCGGCGCGATGCTGGGCGGCTTGCTGCTCGGCGTCATCGAGGCGCTCGGCGCCGGATACGTCGGCGAACTCACCAACCTCTGTCGCCTGTCCGGTTGGTTCGACGCGCTCGCCCAGCGCTGCGCGTCGGACCCGAACGTGACGCTCTTCGGATCCAACTACCAGGACGTGTTCGCCTTCATCGTGCTGATCCTCGTGCTGGTGTTCCGGCCCTCCGGCCTCCTCGGCGAGCGGGTCGCCGACCGGGCGTAGCGTGGCGGCCCCTCGCGACGCGATGCGCGCCCCGGTTCCCACGGACGTCCCACGGACCGGGGGTGAACGGTGATGCTGCAGCTCGTCGACGTGAAGGGACGTCCCGCGCTCGCGTTCGCCGGCCTCGTGATCGTGGCCGTCGCCCTCGCTGTGCTGCCGTTCGTGCTGACCGGCATCGGCACGTTCTGGGTGCGCATCACCAACCTCGCGATCCTCTACTGCCTGCTCGCGCTGGGGTTGAACATCGTCGTCGGCTTCGCAGGCCTCCTCGACCTGGGCTACATCGCGTTCTACGCGGTCGGCGCCTACGTCTATGCGATGCTCGCGAGCCCGCACTTCGGGCTCCACCTGCCCTTCTGGATCATCCTGCCGATCGGAGCGGCGGTGGCCTGCGTGTTCGGCGTGCTGCTCGGCGCGCCCACGCTCAAGCTGCGCGGCGACTACCTCGCGATCGTCACGCTGGGCTTCGGCGAAATCATCCGGATCTTCCTCAACAACCTGTCGCAGCCGATCAACATCACCAGCGGGCCGCAGGGCATCGCTCGCATCGACCCGTTCCGGATCGGAACCTTCGACTTCTCGAGGACTTCCTCGATCCTGGGCCTCACGTTCACCGGCCCGATGAAGTACTACTACCTGCTGCTCGTCGTGCTGCTCGTGGTGATCGCGATCAACCTGCGGCTGCAGGATTCGCGCATCGGCCGCGCCTGGGAGGCGATCCGCGAGGACGAGGTTGCCGCGCGCGCGATGGGAATCAACACGCGAAACATGAAGCTCCTCGCGTTCGCGATGGGCGCGTCCTTCGGAGGCATCTCGGGCGGGATGTTCAGCGCGATCCAGGGCTTCATCAGCCCCGAGAGCTTCATCCTGGTCGAGAGCATCATGGTGCTGTCGATGGTGGTGCTGGGCGGCATGGGCAACGTGTGGGGCGTGGTGATCGGCGCGGTGCTGCTGTCGTTCGCGCCCGAGCTCCTGCGCGAGTGGGTAGGGCCGGTGCAGCAGGCGGTGTTCGGCCGCACGCTCCTCGATCCGGAGGTGATCCGGATGCTGCTGTTCGGGCTCGCGCTGGTGCTGATGATGCTGTTCCGGCCCGCGGGCATCCTGCCCTCCGCGCTGCGCAAGCGCGAACTCGAGACCCGGCGGACGGCCGGCTGAGGCGCGATGGCTGCGGAATCGACGACCCTTCTCGCCGCCGAGGGCATCGGCAAGCGCTTCGGCGGCGTGCAGGCGCTCTCGGAGGTCGGATTCACGATCCGGCGCGGCGAGATCTACGGGCTGATCGGCCCCAACGGCGCGGGCAAGACGACGCTGTTCAACGTTCTGACCGGCATCTACGCGCCGGACGGCGGAAGCTTCACTTTCGATGGCCGCCCGCTCATGGGATTGAAGCCGAACGAGGTCGCCGCGCGCGGCATCGCCCGCACGTTCCAGAACATCCGGCTGTTCGGCAACCTCTCGGCGCTGGAGAACGTGATGGTCGGCCGCCACGTGCGCACCAGGACCGGCGTGTGGGGCGCGATCTCGCGGCACCGCCGCGCCCGCGACGAAGAGGCCGGCATCCAGCGGCGCGCGGTCGACCTGCTCGAGTACGTCGGCGTCGCGCCGCGCGCGATGGACCTCGCGAAAAACCTGCCCTACGGCTTCCAGCGCCGGCTCGAGATCGCGCGCGCACTCGCGACCGACCCCAAGCTCCTCGCGCTCGACGAGCCCGCCGCGGGCATGAACGCCACCGAGACTGCGTCGCTCGAGGCGCTTCTGCACAACATCCGGCGCGACGGCACCACGATCCTCCTGATCGAGCACGACATGAAGCTCGTGATGGGCGTGTGCGACCGCGTGCTGGTGCTCGACTATGGCCGCCGGATCGCCGAGGGGCCCGCCGCAGCGGTGCAGAAGGACCCGGCGGTCATCTCCGCCTATCTCGGCGGCGACGTCTCGCTCAACCTCAAGGGCGCATAGGCGCATCGATGGCCGAAGCTCCTCCCCTCCTCGCGCTCGAAGGCCTCAAGGTCTCCTACGGCGGCATCCAGGCGGTCAAGGGCATCGACCTCGTCGTCGGCAGGGGCGAACTCGTGTGCCTGATCGGGGCGAACGGCGCGGGCAAGTCGACGACGCTCAAGGGCGTCACCGGGCTGCAGCCGGTCTCCGGCGGCACCGTGCGCTACGACGGCGAGGACGTCACCGGCCGCCCGGCGTTCGAACTGGTGCGCCGCGGGCTCGCGATGGTGCCCGAGGGCCGCGGCGTGTTCGGCGCGCTCTCGATCGAGGAGAACCTCGCGATGGGCGCCTACATCCGCAGCGACAAGGCGGGCATCCGCGAGGACGTCGAGCGCGCATTCGCGCTGTTCCCCCGCCTCAAGGAGCGCCGGCGGCAGACCGCGGGCACGCTGTCGGGAGGCGAGCAGCAGATGCTCGCGATGGCGCGCGCACTGATGTCGCGGCCGCGCCTGCTCCTGCTCGACGAGCCGTCGATGGGCCTCGCGCCACTGATGGTCCAGAAGGTGTTCGAGACCGTGATCGCGGTGAGCCGCGAGGGCGTCACGATCCTGCTGATCGAGCAGAACGCGAAGCTCGCGCTCGAAGTGAGCCACCGCGGCTACGTGATGGAGTCGGGTACGATCACGCTCGCCGGCGAAGCCAAGGCGCTCCTCCACGATCCGAAGATCCGCGCAGCGTATCTCGGCGTCGGGGCGTAGGACGTGCCCGTCGGTCACGCGCCTTCGTCCTGAGACCGGGCGCGCGCGAACGTTCCCCGGCCCCGTCCGCAGGCGACCCCGTTGGACCCCAGCCCGAAGAGCGCGTCCTTGTCCGCGGCGCGCGCGCTCGCCTGGTACGGCGACGCGATGCGCCTGTGGAAACGCGGCCCGGTCGTGATGTCGGTCCTCGGCGCGATAACGATCGTCTCGCAGTTCGCCTTCGAGCTGTGGCCGGAAGCGGGTTCGCTCGTCGCCAAGGTCGTCGTGCCGCTCGTCGCGTGCGGGATGCTCTATGCCGCCGAGGCGGCCGAGCGCGGCGAGCGCCCGCGCCTGTGGCACGCGATCGCGGCGTTCCGCGCACCTGCAGGCGCGATTGCCGCGGTCGTGCTCTCGTCGGCGATCACGTTCGCGGCCGAGTGGCTCGCCGCGGACCGGCTCGCCGGCATCGACCTGCTCCGCCCCGGCGGTCCACCGGCCGATTTCGACGCCGCGACCGCCTTCGCGGTCTACGCGGTCGGCGTCGTCGTGTCGCTGCCCATGACGCTCGTCCCGCTCGCCGCGCTGTTCGGCGGCGCGTCGTTCGGAGCTTCGTTCGCGGTCTCCGCGAGGGCGTTCGCGAGGGCGCCCGGCGCGTTCGTCGCCTACGGCGCGATCGCGCTCGCGCTCCTCACCGTCGGGCTGCTGACGCTCGGCATCGGGCTGGTGATCGCGCTGCCGCTCATCGCCTGCGCGACCTGGGCTGCGTGGCGCGACTTCGCGCCCGCCGGCGCTACGCCGTCGGCGCCTGCCTGAAGCCCTCGATCCCGATATCGGGTTCGACGTCGTCGACTTCGACCCGATCGACGCGCGCGGAAGGCGGCCCGCGCCGCATCCACGCGAGCGCGCGCCCGACTGCGTCCTCCGGACCCTGCAGCCACGCCTCGACGGTGCCGTCGCGGCGGTTGCGCACCCAGCCCGCCACGCCGAAATCGCGCGCGGCTTCCGCGGTCGCGTAGCGGAATCCCACGCCCTGCACGCGGCCGTGCACGACGATCCGCCGCGCGATCACGGCAGGACGCCGCGCCGCAGCAGGTGGAAGACGGCGGCGAGCGTCTTCGCGTCGGTGACGCCGCCGCGATCCGCCTCGGCGAGCAGATCCGCGCCGCGCATCGCGACGACGTCGAGGTGCTCGTCCTCGTCGAGCTTCCGTCCGACGTGGCGAAGGTCCTCGGCGAGCCACAGATCGATCGCCTCGTTCGAGTAGCCGATGCCGGGATGGACCTCGCCCAGCCGGGTCCAGCGCGCGGCCTCGTAGCCGGTCTCCTCGAGGAGTTCGCGCCGGCCGGTGTCGATCGGCGCCTCGTTCGCGTCGCGCTTGCCTGCCGGGAACTCGACGAATACGCGCCCGACCGGATACCTGAACTGGCGCTCGAGGATCCAGCGGCCGTCCGCGAGCCTGGGCGCGACGAGCACGGCGCCCGGGTGCACGATGTACTCGCGCGTGGCAAGCCGCCCCGAAGGCAATCGCACGGTGTCCTTGCGGACGTGGAGCAATGCTCCGTCGAACACCGGCGTCGAATCCACCCGGGTCTCGATCAGGTTCCCGTCGCCCGTTCGCGCGTCGTCGCTCATGCTCATCTCCGATTCGGGCCCGCCGCAGGGCGGGATGCCGCGTGCGCACCGCGCAGCATCACGCTTCCGGCTCCTCGTCCGCCCAGTCGCGCGGCACCAGGTATCGCTCGTGGAGCCGCGCCTCGGGCGTGCCGGGTGCCGGATGCCAGTCGTAGCGCCACGCCGCACGCGGCGGCATCGACATCAGGATCGCCTCGGCGCGCCCGTTGCTGTGCAGCCCGAACGCGGTCCCGCGGTCCCAGACGAGGTTGAACTCGACGTAGCGGCCGCGCCGGTACGCCTGGAACTCGCGCTCGCGCTCGCCGTACGGATGATCCTTCCGCCGTTCGAGTATCGGGACGTACGCGCCGGCGAACGCGTCGCCGACCGCGCGCACGATCGCGAACGAACGCTCGAAGCCGCCCTCCGCGAGGTCGTCGAAGAAGACGCCGCCCACACCGCGCGGCTCGCGCCGGTGCCTGAGGAAGAAATAGTCGTCGCAGGCCTTCTTCCAGCGCGGGTGGAGTTCCGCGCCGAACGGCGCGAGCGCGTCGCGGCACGCGCGGTGGAACGCGATCGCGTCCTCGTCGAAGCCGTAGACCGGCGTCAGGTCCATGCCTCCGCCGAACCACCAGACCGGCGCTTCCGCGTCGCGCGTGGCGAGAAACATCCGGACGTTCATGTGGACGGTCGGCGCGAAAGGATTGCGCGGGTGGAGGACGAGCGAGACGCCCGTCGCCTGCCACGCGCGGCCCGCGAGCGCGGGTCGTCCGGCGCTCGCCGACGCGGGCAGCGCGTCGCCGCGCACGTCCGAGAAGTTGACGCCACCGCGCTCGAACACGCGGCCGTCCTCGATCACGCGCGAGACTCCGCCGCCGCCTTCCGGCCGGATCCACTCGTCGCGAAGGAAACGGCCGCCGTCGACCGCTTCGAGGCGCGCGACGATGCGTTCCTGCAGGCCGGTCAGGTACGCGCGGACGGCGGCGACGTCCACGGGATCAGCGCCGGCGCGCGGTGACGAAGCGAAGGCGAATCGACGCGGCGCTCACCGTCGCGCCGTAGCACGGTGGCCGATGTCCATCCGGACCTGCATCCCGTCGAACCGGATCTCCGCCACCGCGGCGTAGGCGGCACGCTGCGCGAGGCGGACCGAGTCGCCCAGCGCGGTGACGCACAGCACCCGCCCGCCGCTCGTCACGACGCGATCGCCGTCGAGCGAGGTGCCGGCGTGGAACACCTTCGCGTCGGGATGGCGCGCGGCGTCGACGCGCTCGAGCCCGGAGATCGCGTCGCCCTTGCGCGGCGCATCCGGATAGCCCGGGGCCGCAAGCACGACGCCGAGCGCCGCACGCCGGTCCCAGGTCGCCTCGGCGCGGTCGAGCGTGCCGCGCGCCGCGTGCTCGGCCAGGTCCACGAGGTCGGATTTGAGACGCATGAGGATCGGCTGAGTCTCCGGATCGCCCAGCCGGCAGTTGAACTCGAGCACACGCGGCGTGCCGGTCGCGTCGACCATCACGCCGGCGTAGAGGAAGCCGGTGAACGGGATGCCGTCGGCGGCCATGCCTTCGACCGTCGGCACGACGATCTCGCGCATGATGCGCTTGTGCAGTTCCGGCGTGACCACCGGTGCGGGAGAGTAGGCCCCCATGCCGCCGGTGTTCGGCCCGCTGTCGCCGTCGCGAAGCCGCTTGTGGTCCTGCGAGGACGCGAGCGGGAGCACGGTGCGCCCGTCGCACAGCACGATGAAGCTTGCCTCCTCGCCTTCGAGGAAGTCCTCGACCACCACGCGCGCGCCGGCGACGCCCATCGAGTGCCCGACGATCATCGCGTCGATCGCGGCCTGTGCTTCCGCTACCGACGCGGCGACGACGACGCCCTTGCCGGCGGCGAGCCCGTCCGCCTTCACCACGATCGGCGCGCCCCGCTCCGCCACGTAGGCCTTCGCGAGCGACGCATCGGAGAACGTGCGGTACGCGGCCGTCGGGATGCCGTGCCGCGCCATGAACGCCTTGGCGAAGTCCTTCGACGACTCGAGCTGCGCGGCGGCGCGCGTCGCGCCGACGATCGCGAGGCCCTCGGCGCGGAACGCGTCGACGACGCCGGCGGCGAGCGGCGCCTCGGGGCCGACGAGAGTCAGCGCGATGCGTTCACGCTGCGCGAACGCCACGAGGTCGGGAATCTCCGTGATCGCGACGTTCGCGACGCCAGGCTCGCGCGCGGTGCCCCCGTTGCCCGGCGCGACCCACACCTTCGCGGCGCGGGGCGACTGGGCGGTCTTCCACGCCAGCGCGTGCTCGCGTCCTCCGCCGCCGATGATCAGGACATTCACGCCGGATGGGCGTCGCGCGCCGTCAGAACTGCCAGCGTCCGAAGAAGAACGCGACGTCGCCGTGGTTGATTCCGCCGTTGAGCTTCGGGATGAACGAGCCGAGCAACTCGGCGTTGTGCACCTTGACCGAAGCGAGCGGCAGCGCGGCGGGGAACGGCCAGCCCTTCGCGATGTCGGGCCGCATCATGATGAACACCGTGTAGCCCAGGCCGGCCGCGACCGGCCCCTTCGACGGCCAGTAGGTCATCGCCGCCCAGCCGGCCATCGCGGTGGTCTCGAAGTGCGAGTCGCGGAACGCGAGCGCGTACCAGCTGTAGTTGTCGCCGCGCTCGTCGGTGCGCGCGAAGCCGTAGCCGCCACCCCAGGCGTTCTCGTTCAGCTCCGCGAGCTTCTCCTCGGTCCAGGTGCCGGGGATGTGCCACGCGTAGCCGCTCACGTACCAGGTCGCGCGCCCCTGGAACCACGCGGCCTTGAGACCCTCGCATTGGCGCGCGGCCCAGGCCCACATGCCGCTGCAGTTGACCCACTTTCGCGTGTCCAGCGGCGCATCGACGCTGTCGGCGGAGATGAACGGGTTCGGGTGGGACGCGAGCCACTCGAAGGTCGAGCGGTCCGGAGTGGACCAGTCGGGGGAGGCCGCCTTCGGGTCCGCCTGCTGCGCCATTGCCGTCTGCGCGAGCGCGAAGGTCAGGGCGAGCGCGGCGATCAGGCGTGTCGTCGTCTTCGTCGTCATGCTGTTTCCGGAGTTGACCGGCGTCAGTGGCGGAAGTGCCGGACGCCGGTGAAGACCATCGCGATGCCGCGTTCGTCCGCCGCGGCGATCACCTCGTCGTCGCGCACGCTGCCGCCCGGCTGGATCACCGCGGTCGCGCCCTGATCCGCGACGACGTCGAGCCCGTCGCGGAACGGGAAGAACGCGTCGGAAGCCGCGACCGAGCGCGCGAGATCGAGCTTCGCGCTTGCGGCCTTCGACGCCGCGAGCCGGGTCGAATCGACGCGGCTCATCTGGCCGGCGCCGACGCCGAGCGTCGCGCCGTCCCGGCAGTAGACGATCGCGTTCGACTTGACGAACTTGGCGACGCGCCACGCGAACATCAGGTCGGCGAGTTCGCCCGCATCCGGCCCCCGCCGGGTGACGACCTTGAGTTCCGGGGCCGCGACGTTGCGCGCGTCGCCGGTCTGGACGAGGAGTCCGCCGCCGATGCGCTTGAAGTCGAGCTGAGGCTGCACCGCCGCTCCGGCAGGGATCTCCAGCACGCGGACGTTGCGCTTCTGGCCGATCAGCGCCAGCGCGTCGTCGGTGTAGCCGGGCGCGACCAGCACCTCGACGAACTGCGCGGCCACCGCCTCCAGCGTCGCCGCGTCGACCGCGCGGTTGAAGGCGATGATGCCGCCGAAGGCACTCGTCGGGTCGGTCGCGAACGCGCGCCGGTAGGCCTCGAGGGTCGAGGCACCCAGCGCGACGCCGCAGGGATTCGCGTGCTTGACGATCACGCAGGCGGCGGAGTCGAACGACTTCACGCACTCCCACGCGGCGTCCGCGTCCGCGATGTTGTTGTACGACAGCTCCTTGCCCTGGCGCTGCCGGAAGGTGGCGATCGACCCGGGCACCGGGGCCTCGTCGCGGTAGAACGCGGCCGCCTGGTGCGGATTCTCGCCGTAGCGCAACGCCTGCACGCGCTCGCCTGCGTAGCGGAACGACTGCGGGAACGCCTCCGCGGTGCCGTCGGGCGAGCGCGCGGTGAGCCAGTTCGCGATCGCGCCGTCGTATGCGGCGGTGTGCGCAAACGCCTTGCGCGCGAGCGCGAAACGCGTTGCGTCGGACAGCGCGTTGCCGCTCCGCGCGAGTTCGACGGCGAGCGCCCCGTAGTCCGCGGGGTCCACGACCACGCCGACGTGCTGCCAGTTCTTCGCGGCGGCGCGCACCATCGCCGGGCCGCCGATGTCGATGTTCTCGATCGCGTCGTCGAGCGTGCACCCGGGCTTCGCCACCGTCTCTCGGAACGGATAGAGGTTGACCACCACGAGGTCGATGGGAGGGATGCCGTGCGCCGCGATCGCCTCGGCGTGCGAGGCGAGGTCGCGCCGGGCGAGGATGCCTCCGTGCACCTTCGGGTGCAGCGTCTTCACGCGCCCGTCGAGCATCTCGGGAAAGCCGGTGTAGGTGCCGACGTCGGTCACCGCGAGACCCGCGTCGGCGATCGCCTTCGCGGTACCACCGGTCGACAGGAGCTGCACCCCGCGGCCGGCGAGCGCGCGCGCGAACTCGACGAGCCCCGCCTTGTCCGACACCGACAGCAGCGCCTGCGTGACCGGCGCCGCCATCAGACGAGCTTGTACTTCGCGAGTTTGGCCCGCAGCGTACTGCGGTTCATGCCGAGCATGTCGGCCGCCTGCGTCTGGTTGTGCCCGGCGCGCTCCATGACCGACGCGATCAGAGCGCGCTCGACGTGCCCGATCACCATCTCGTAGAGATCGTGCGGCGGCTCGCCGTCGAGGCGGCGGAAGTACTCGTCGAGCGAGCGCTCGACACTGCGCCCGATGTCGTTGCTGCCGTTCAACTTCGCCTTGCGCGCGCTCACGCGGCCTCCCCGCGAACGCTGGATGCGCGACGCCCCGCAAGCGCCTTCGCGCCGGCGCGGCACAAGTTCCCGGACGGTCCCGCGCCACTCATGCCGCGATAGCCTCCGCGATCCGGCTCGGCGCCGGCGAGTGCGCCGTCCTCCGCGCGGACGCGGATCCTTCGACCACGCGCTCCTCGCGCAGCCGGTCGCCGCGTCGCGCGAGATCGTCGAACCACCGCTCGACCTCGGCGAGCTGCGCGGCCGTCGTCTCGCAGGCGTTGACGGCCCGACGGAAGGCCTCGCCGCCTTCGAGGCCCTCGGCGTACCAGCCCAGGTGCTTGCGCGCGGTGCGCACGCCAACGTCGGGACCGTGGAAGGCGTAGTGGTCGTGGAGGTGGGCGATCACGAGCGTACGGATCTCCGCCACCTCCGGCGGCGGGGCAACCGTGCCGGTGGCGAGGAACTGCGCGATCTCGCGGAAAACCCAGGGCCTCCCCTGCGCCGCGCGTCCGATCATCAGGCCGTCGGCACCGGTTGCGTCGAGGACCTGCTTCGCGCGCCGGGGCGTGTCGATGTCGCCGTTGGCGATCACCGGGATCGCGACCGCGCGCTTGACCTGCGCGAGGGTCGCGTACTCGACGGCGCCGACGAACCCGCAGGCGCGCGTGCGGCCGTGCACCGCCAGCATCGCGATGCCGGAATCCTCGGCGATCCTCGCAATGCGGACCGCGTTGCGCCGGTCCGGCGCGGGACCGGTGCGGATCTTGAGCGTGACCGGCACATCGACCGCCGCGACGACTGCGGCGAGGATCGCCGCGACGCGAGGCTCGTCGGACAGGAGCGCGGAGCCCGCGGCGACGTTGCACACCTTCTTCGCCGGACAGCCCATGTTGATGTCGACGATCTGCGCACCCCGGTCGACGTTGTAGCGCGCGGCATCCGCCATCGTCGCCGGATCCGCGCCCGCGATCTGTACCGCGACCGGCGCGCTCTCGCCGGCGTGGTCGATGCGGCGCAGCGACTTCGCCGTCGCGCGCAGCGCGGGGTTCGACGCCACCATCTCCGACACCGCGTACCCGGCGCCGAGACGCCTGCAGAGCTGGCGGAAGGGCCGGTCGGTGACTCCCGCCATCGGCGCGACGGCAAGGTTGTTCGGCAGCGTGTAGGGACCGATGCGCACGGCGTTCGCGACGACGGGGGATGTTCCGGAGGGACGGGAATTATACCGGCTTTGCCCAGCGCGGGCGCCGCGTGAACCGTGGCGCGCGACGAACGTGCGTTCGCGTTTCCCCCAGTTCCACTCGAACCGGTGGCGCGGCCACACGGCGCCCGCTTCGGGTGCGCGGGCGCCGGCGATCGTGCGGGCCGGCGATGCGCGGCGACGGCAGACCGGCGTCTCGCCGGCGCGTCGATCGCGCCTACGCCCCGAACAGCATCGCCCGCGTGAACGAGCGCTTGAGCGGCGGCACGGCGTCGAGCATCGCGAGCCCGACGCCGCGGGGCCAGCGCACGAACGGCAGGTCGGTTCCGAACAGGTGGACGAGACCGTGCGTGAACGCGACACCGGCCCAGCGGTCCGCCCGTCGCCGCGCGGCGTAGGCTTCGAGCATCGGTCGCAAACCCACGGCGTCGCGGCCGGCGGCGAGGATCGCCCGTTTCAGTTCCCAGGCGTCGCGCAGCCCGACGTTGAATCCCTGTCCTGCGACCGGGTGCAGCGTCTGCGACGCGTTGCCGATCGTGACGATGCGGTTCGAGACCGGCGGCCGCGCGAGTTCCAGCACGAGCGGAAACGACTTGCGTGAGGACACGCGCAGGAAATCGTCGCGCCGGTTGCCGAAGCACGCGGCGAAACGGGAGACGAAGGCGTCGTCGGGCAACGCGAGCATCGACTGGGCTTCGCCCGGGTCGAGCGTCCACACGAAGCCGTAGCGGTCGCCCTCGGGCAGGAGCGCGATGGGGCCGCCGCGCGCGAAGCGTTCGTACGCGACGCCGCCGTGCGGTGCGCGCGTCTCCAGCTTGCCGATCACCGCGACCTGTCCGTAGTCGCGCCGCACGCGCTCGATGCCGGCGAGACCCGCTCCGGTGCCGTCGGCCACCACCGCGAGCCGCGCGGCGATCGGCGTTCCGCCGGCGACCGGCACGATGCTCGCTGATGCCGGGGCGGTCTCGACCCGATCGACGACCACGCCGTAGCGGACGTCCACGCCGGAACGGTCGAGCGCACGGTCGAGCGCGGCCTGCAGCGCGACGTAGGACACGACGTAGCCCAGCGCGGGAAGTCCCGCGTCGGAGGCGTCGAGCGTCGTGGAGCCGAATCCGCCGGACTGCGACACGTCGATCCGGACGATCGGCGTCACCGCGCCGGCAGCCTCCGCGAGCGACGCCCACACGCCGAGGCGCTCGAGGATCAGCCTCGCGCCGTGCGACAGCGCGAGCGAACGATCACCGCGCAGCGTCGCTCCCGGCGCGCGCGCGTCGAGCGCGACCACGTCGAGCCCGCTGTCCGCCAGCGCGAGCGCGAGCGTCGCGCCGACGGGGCCCGCTCCAACGATGCAGAGGTCAGGCATCAGAGGTCAGGTATCAGAGGTCAGGAGTCAGAAGCGGCGGCGTCTCCGGTGGCGGCGCATTGCAGCGCCGCTGCACCGTCTCGTTCTGCATGGAGAGTGCGTGGAGTGCGAAGTCGAATTGCCATGCCGCATCGGGTCGCCGCTGATGCCCCGGTACCCGAAGCGCCGCACAATCCGAATTCATGGGTTCAGAAACAAGTACCTTCCAGCGGCGCTGCAATGCGCCGCCACCGGAGACGCCGCCGCTTCTGATGCCTGCTCCCGGTTACCTGTTCCCTGAACCGCACGCCGCCTCCACCTCCGCAACCGTCTTCGGCGTTCGCGCGGTGAGGTTCTCGACGCCGTCCGCGGTGACGACGACGTCGTCCTCGATGCGCACGCCGATGCCGGCGAACTCGTCGGGAACGCCCTCGCCCGGCCGGATGTACAGCCCCGGCTCGACGGTGAGGACCATGCCCGGGGCGAGCGCGACCGACGCGCCCTTCTCCTGGTAGAGCCCGGCGTCGTGCACGTCCATGCCCAGCCAGTGGCCGGCGCGGTGCATGTAGAAGCGCTTGTAGCTGCCGCTTTCGAGCGCCGCGTCGAGCGGACCCGCGATCAGCCCGAGTTCGATCAGCCCTTCGGCGAGCACGCGCTCGGCCACCGTGTGGTAGTCGTGGAACGGCACGCCGGGCCGCACCGCGGCGAGGCAGGCCAGCTGCGCCGCCAGCACGACCTCGTAGACCGCCTTCTGCGGCGCGGTGAAACGGCCGTTCACCGGGAACGTGCGCGTGATGTCGGATGCGTAGCCTCGGTACTCGCAACCGGCGTCGATCAGCAGCAGGTCGCCGTCCGCCATCTGCCGGTCGTTCTCGCGGTAGTGGAGCACGCAGGCGTTCGGCCCGCTCGCCACGATCGACGGATAGGCTACCGACTGCGCGCCGTGGCGCAGGAACTCGTGCACCAGCTCCGCCTCGACTTCGTACTCGTGCATCCCTGGCCGCGTGGCGGCCATCGCGCGGGCGTGCGCCACCGACGAGATCTCGCCGGCTCGGCGCATCAGCGCGATCTCGTGCGCGTCCTTGACGAGCCGCATGCGGTCCAGCACGCCCCGCACATCGACGATCGCGTCGGGCGCGGCGACGCCGGTCCGCACGCGCGCGCGCACGTCGTTGAGCGTGCCGGCGACGCGCCGGTCCCACTCGGAAGTCATGCCGACCGGGGTGAACAGCGCAGGGCGGTCGGACGCGAGGTCGGGAAGGCGGTGGTCGAGTTCGGCGATCGGGTAGACCTCGTCGAAGCCGAAGATCTCCTTCGCGGCGTCCGGCCCGTAGCGGAAGCCGTCCCAGATCTCGCGCTCCTCGTTCTTCTCGCGGCAGAACAGCAGGTGGCGGTCACCGTCGCTGCCGGCGACCAGCGCGACCACCGCCTCCGGTTCGGGGAAGCCGGACAGGTAGTAGAAATAGCTGTCGTGGCGATACGGATACAGAGAGTCGCGATTGCGTGCGACTTCGGCGGAGGTGGGAACCACGGCGAGGCCGCCGCCGGAATGCTCGCGCATCGCGGCGATCAGCGCGTCGCGGCGTCCGCGATGGATCTGGTGGACGTTCTTCATGGATTCGCAGGTCGGATGCGCCGCAACGGCGGCTTGCCGGGGCCGGCCATTATAGGGGCGCGGCGGGTCGTCCGGAGGGCTTTGACCCTGCCGGTTCGGGAACGTCGGCCGCGAGGGCGGCTCGCTCGCCTCCGGCGTCGCCGGCACTAGAATCGCCCCATGCCGACCGACCACGAGACTCCGGTGGGCGCCCCGCTGCGCGAGGCGAAGCAGGCGATGCGCCAGGCGATGGCGGCGGCGCGGGACGCGCTCGATCCGGCGTGGCGAAAACGCGCTTCGGCGGCGCTCGTCGACCGGATGACCTCACTCGCCGCGTTCGCCGGCGCGCGCCGCGTGCTGCTGAACGTCCCGTTCCGCAGCGAGTGGGACGCCGCGCCGCTGATCGAACGCGCGCTCGCGCGCGGCAAGGAAGTCCTGCTCCCGCGCGTCGACGAGACCTCGCGTATGCTCGATCTGCGCCGCATCGCCGATCCGGCCGCCGACATCGTGACCGGCTATCGCGGCATTCCGGAACCGGTGGAACGCTGCCCGCGTGCCGACCCGGCCTCCGTCGACTGGGTGCTCGTGCCCGGCGTCGCCTTCGACCGCGAAGGCGGGAGGCTGGGTTACGGAGGCGGCTACTATGACCGGCTCCTGCCACTCCTGTCGCCGCGCGCGGCGCGGGTGGCCGGAGCGTTCTCGATGCAGATCGTCGATCGGGTGCCGTCGGCGCCGCACGATATCCGAATGGACACCGTCGTCACCGAGGCCGAGATCGTGGTGGATCGAAAGGGCAGATCCTGAACCCGACGGCCTCCGGCGTGTCACCGGCGGTCGCGCTCGGCGCGACGCTCGCGATCCAGGTCTACACATCGCTCGCCGGAGCGGCGGCAGCGGTGCTCGCGCCCGAAGTCGCGGCCGACCTCTCCGTCCCGTCGCGCTGGATCGGCGGCTACGTCGGCCTGGTCTACTTCGGCGCGATGAGCGCGAGCCTGCTGTGCGGCGCGTATCTCGCGCGCTACGGTGCGATCCGCGTGTCGCAGGCCTGCGTGGCGCTGTGCGCGCTGGGCATCGCCGGCACGGCGCTCGCGCAGCCGGGATGGCTGCCGGCCGTGGCGGCAGCCGCCGTCGTGCTGGGACTCGGCTACGGACCGATCACGCCCGCGTCGTCGCACATCCTCGCGCGCACCACTCCTGCGTCGCGCATGAGCCTGGTGTTCTCGATCAAGCAGACCGGCGTGCCGGCCGGAGCGGCCCTCGCGGGAGCCGTGTTGCCGGCCGCGGCGCTCGCCTTCGGCTGGCGCTGGACCTTCGCGGCCATTGCGCTTGCCGGCGTCGCGGTGATCGCCGCGGCGCAGCCGATCCGCCGCACGCTCGACACCGGGTTGAGCGCCGATGCCCGTCCGGCGATCGGCAGCGCGCTTGCGGCCGTCGCTGGCGTGCTCCGGGATCCCCGCCTCGCGCCCTTCGCGCTGATCTCGTTCGCGTACGCGGCAACGCAAGTGTCGTTCACCAGTTTCCTCGTCGTGCACCTGACCGGAGTCCTCCAGTGGTCGCTGGTCGCAGCGGGGTTCGCGCTTTCCGCAGGAACGATCGGCGGGGTCGCCGGACGCATCGCCTGGGGCGCGGTGAGCGATCGAACGCGCGCGCCGCGCACCGTTCTCGGCATCATCGGGGTGTCCGGCTCGGTCTGCGCTGCGCTGGCGTCGATCGCGGCACCCGACTGGCCTCCGCTCGCGATCTACGCCCTCGCCGTGGTCTTCGGCGCGACCGCGGTAGGCTGGAACGGCGTGATGCTGGCGGAGATCGCGCGCCTCGCGCCGGCGGGCAACGTCGGACAGGTCACCGGTACGGTAGGGGTCATCACCTTCGGTGGGGTCGTCGCAGGTCCGCCGCTGTTCGCCGCGCTGTCCGCAACGGCCGGGTCGACCCGCGTCGGATTCGCAGCGGTTGCCATGATTTCGGGGCTCTCCGGCGCCGCGTTCCTGTTGCGGCGGTCCGAGTCGTAGACAGGATCCGGGGCGCCATTCCACAGCGCTCTCGCCAAGAGTGTGTGCTTGCTCTTTCCTTGGGCCTGCGGTTCGCGGTGCCGGTGGACGCATATTTTTGGAAATCATTTCCATAATGTGGTAACGTTGTCGCGACTCACGGGAACAGGCGCATCACGCCGCAGCGCAGCAATACATGCCGGCGTCCGATCCCTACAATCGGACATCCCGCGCAGCACCCACGCCGTCTTTCTTTGAGGCACGCCGGAGCTTTCGACCATGGACGCCCAAGCGACCCCTCCCCACGACCCCGATCCGCAGGAAACCCGCGAGTGGCTCGACGCCCTGGCCGGCGTGCTCGAGCACGAGGGTCCCGACCGGGCGCACTTCCTGATCGAGAGCCTGATCGACGGGGCGCGCCGCCGCGGCGCGCACATGCCGTTCTCGGCCAACACCGCGTACATCAACACGATCCCCGCCTCGATCCAGCCCCGCATCCCCGGCGACCAGGCGATCGAGCACCGCATCCGCAGCTACGCGCGCTGGAATGCGATGGCGATGGTCGTGCGCGCCAACAAGCACACCAACGTCGGCGGCCACATCGCGAGCTTCGCGTCGGCCGCCACGCTCTACGACGTCGGCTTCAACCACTTCTGGCGCGCGCCCTCGGAAGAGCACGGCGGCGACCTCCTGTTCGTGCAGGGCCACTCGGCGCCGGGCATCTACGCGCGCGCCTACATGCTCGGACGCCTGACCGACGAGCAGATGGACCACTTCCGGCAGGAGGTGGACGGCAAGGGGATCTCGAGCTACCCGCACCCGTGGCTCATGCCGGACTTCTGGCAGTTCCCGACCGTGTCGATGGGCTTGGGGCCCCTGATGGCGATCTACCAGGCGCGGTTCATGAAGTACCTCGAGGACCGCGGCTTCGCGAAGACCGAGGGCCGGAAGGTCTGGTGCTTCTGCGGCGACGGCGAGATGGACGAGCCCGAGTCGATGGGCGCGATCGGCATGGCGTCGCGCGAGACGCTCGACAACCTGATCTTCGTCATCAACTGCAACCTGCAGCGCCTCGACGGGCCGGTGCGCGGCAACGGCAAGATCATCCAGGAACTCGAGAGCGAGTTCCGCGGCGCCGGCTGGAACGTCATCAAGGTCGTCTGGGGCACGCACTGGGACGCGCTCCTCGCCCGCGACACCAAGGGCATCCTGGTCCGCCGGATGATGGAGGCGATCGACGGCGAGTACCAGACGTTCAAGTCGAAGGACGGCGCGTACGTCCGCGAGCACTTCTTCAACACGCCGGAACTGAAGGAACTGGTCGCCGACTGGTCGGACGACGATATCTGGAACCTGAATCGCGGCGGCCACGACCCGCACAAGGTCTACGCCGCGTTCCATGCCGCGGTGAACCACAAGGGCCAGCCGACGGTGATCCTCGCCAAGACCATCAAGGGCTACGGGATGGGCGAGTCCGGCGAAGCGCAGAACATCACGCACCAGCAGAAGAAGATGTCCGGCGGCTCGGTGCGGAACATGCGCGACCGGTTCAACATCCCGGTGCCCGACGAGAAGCTCGACGAGGTGCCGTTCGTGCGCTTCCCCGAGGGCAGCGTCGAACTCGAATACATGCGCGCGCGGCGCAATGCGCTCGGCGGCTACCTGCCCGCGCGCCGCCGCAAGGCCGAGTCGCTGCCGGTGCCGGAACTCGCCGTGTTCGAGCGCTTCCTCAAGAGCACCGAGGAGCGCGAGATCTCGACCACGATGGCGTTCGTCCAGATCCTGCAGACCATCGTGCGCGACAAGGTGCTCGGCCGGCGCGTGGTGCCCATCGTGCCCGACGAGTCGCGCACCTTCGGCATGGAGGGCATGTTCCGGCAGTTGGGCATCTGGAACCAGTTGGGCCAGCTCTACACGCCGCAGGACGCCGACCAGTTGAGCTTCTACAAGGAGGACAAGAAGGGCCAGATCCTGCAGGAGGGGATCAACGAAGCCGGCGCGATGAGCGACTGGATCGCCGCGGCGACGAGCTACTCGACCCACGGCGTGCCGATGATCCCGTGCTACCTGTTCTACTCGATGTTCGGCTTCCAGCGCGTGGGCGATCTCGCCTGGGCCGCGGGCGACATGCGCGCGCGCGGCTTCCTGCTCGGCGGCACGGCGGGACGGACGACGCTGAACGGCGAGGGGCTGCAGCACGAGGACGGCCACTCGCACGTGCTCTCGGCGACGATCCCGAATTGCGTGTCCTACGACCCGACCTTCAGCTTCGAGGTCGCGGTGATCGTGCAGGACGGCCTGCGCCGGATGCTCGCCGAGCAGCACGACTGCTACTACTACCTCACGCTCAACAACGAGAACTACAAGCACCCGGCGATGCCCGAGGGCGCGGCGCCCGACATCATCAAGGGGATGTACCGCTATGCGACCGGCGGCAAGGGCAAGGCGGGACTGCGCGTGCAACTCCTGGGATCCGGCACGATCTTCCGGGAGGCGCTCGAAGCCGCGACGCTCCTTCGCACCGAGTGGGGCATCGAGGCCGACCTCTGGTGCTGCCCGAGCTTCACCGAACTCGCGCGCGACGGGATGGCGGTCGAGCGCTGGAACCTGCTCCACCCGGGCGAGAAGCCGCGCGAGTCGCACGTCGGGCACTGCCTCGAGGGCACCGAGGGCCCGGTGATCGCGGCGACCGACTACATCCGCGCCTACACCGAGCAGATCCGTCCCTACGTGCCTCGCCGCTACGTGGTGCTCGGCACCGACGGCTACGGGCGCTCGGACACGCGCGCGAAGCTGCGGCACTTCTTCGAGGTCGACCGCCACTGGATCGTGCTCGCCGCGCTGAAGGCGCTCGCCGACGACGGCAAGCTCGACCGCTCGAAGGCGGCGGAGGCGATGAAGAAGTACGGGCTCGACCCGGCGAAGCCCGCTCCGTGGACGGTGTAGCGTCTGCGATGCGAACGTCGTCCGCCGCGACTGCGGATGACGCGGGGTCGGCGGCGCGACCATCGCATCGCCGGACTGTCAGGCGGTCGCCGCAAGGGGAATGAAACACCGGGCGAACGGTTCGGGCAAGCGCCCGGTCGAGCGTCACTAGCCAGGATCGAACGATGGGCACAGTCGAGATCAAGGTTCCGGACATCGGCGACTTCACCGATGTCCCGGTGATCGAGGTTCTGGTGAAGGCCGGCGACGCGGTGAAGGTCGACGACTCGCTGGTCACGCTCGAAAGCGACAAGGCGACGATGGACGTGCCGTCGACCGCCGCGGGCGTGGTGAAGTCGGTCGCGGTCAAGGTCGGCGACAAGGTGGGCGAAGGCTCGGTCGTCGTCGTCGTCGAAGCGGCTGCCGCGACCGCGGCTCCGAAACCGTCTCCGGCACCCGCGAAGGCGGCGCCTGCGCCTGCGGCGGCATCTCCCGCCAGGACTTCCGCGCCGGGCGGCGCGATCGAGGTGAAGGTCCCCGACATCGGCGACTTCACCGACGTGCCGGTCATCGAAGTGCTGGTGAAGCCCGGCGATGCGGTCAAGGTCGAGGACGCGCTCGTCACGCTCGAGAGCGACAAGGCGACGATGGACGTGCCCTCGCCGGTCGCCGGAACGATCCGGTCGATCGCGGTCAAGGTCGGCGACAAGGTGAGCGAAGGCCGCGTCGTCGCGGTGATCGACGCCGCCGCGGCTGCGGCCGGAGCTCCCGTCCCCGCCGCGAGCACCGCGCCCGCTGCGCCGGCCGCGCCTCCGGCGACGAAGGCCGCGTCTTCGGGCAAGGCCACCGCGGCGCCTGCGCCCGCACCTGCTGCGGCGAGCGCACCGGTCGACGAGAAAGCGTTCAGGGTTGCGCACGCATCGCCGTCGGTGCGCATGATCGCGCGCGAACTGGGCGTCGACGTGTCGAAGGTGACCGGCACCGGCCCCAAGGGCCGCATCCTGGTCGAGGACCTGCGCGCGTTCGTCAAGAAGGTGATGTCCGGACAGGCATCCGCGCCCGCCACGGGCGCGGGCGGCGCGATCAGCGGCGGCGGCGAACTCGCGCTGATCCCGTGGCCGAAGGTCGACTTCGCGAAGTACGGCCCGGTCGAGTCGAAGCCCCTTTCCCGCATCAAGAAGCTCTCGGGCGCGAACCTCGCCCGCAACTGGGTGATGATCCCGCACGTCACGCAGTTCGACGAGGCGGACATCACCGACCTCGAGGCACTGCGCTTGAGGCTCAACAAGGAGAACGAGAAGGCGGGCGTCAAGATCACGATGCTCGCGTTCCTGATCAAGGCGTCGGTCGCGGCGCTGAAGCAGTTCCCCGAGTTCAACGCGTCGCTCGACGGCGAGAACCTCGTGCTCAAGCAGTACTTCCACGTCGGCTTCGCCGCGGACACGCCCAACGGGCTCGTCGTACCGGTGCTGAAGGATGCCGACCGCAAGGGCGTGCTCGAGATCGCGAAGGAGATGGGCGTGCTCTCGGCGAAGGCGCGCGACGGCAAGCTCGCCCCCGGCGACATGCAGGGCGGGTGCTTCTCGATCAGTTCGCTCGGCGGCATCGGCGGCACCGCGTTCACGCCGATCATCAACGCGCCCGAGGTCGCGATCCTCGGCGTGTCGAAGAGCGCGCACAAGCCGGTGTGGGACGGCAAGGCGTTCGTGCCGCGGCTCATGCTGCCGCTGTCGCTCTCCTACGACCACCGCGTGATCGACGGCGCCTCCGCGGCGCGGTTCACCGCGTACCTCGGCACGCTGCTCGGCGACCTGCGGCGCGCGATCCTGTAACGCCGGCGCGAAGGGATCGGGGACGACGATGGCGACAGTCGAGATCAAGGTTCCGGACATCGGCGACTTCACCGATGTGCCGGTGATCGAAGTGCTGGCGAAGGCCGGCGACGCGGTGAAGGTCGACGACTCGCTGGTCACGCTCGAAAGCGACAAGGCGACGATGGACGTGCCGTCGACCGCGGCGGGTGTGGTGAAGTCGGTCGCGGTGAAGGTTGGCGACAAGGTGAGCGAAGGCTCGGTCGTCGTGGTGCTCGAAGCGGCGGCATCGGCCGCTCCCGCGAAGCCCGCGCCGGCTCCCGCGAAGGCTGCGACCGCGGCTGCGCCCGCGGCGGTGCCGGCCAGGGCCGCGGCGCCGACTGCCGCTTCGGCGTTCCAGGGCAAGGTCGACGTCGAGTGCGAGATGCTCGTGCTGGGCGCAGGCCCCGGCGGCTACAGCGCGGCGTTCCGCGCAGCCGACCTCGGCATGAAGACGGTGATCGTCGAGCGCTACGCGACGCTGGGCGGCGTGTGCCTCAACGTCGGCTGCATTCCGTCGAAGGCGCTGCTGCACGTCGCGGCGGTGGTGGACGAAACCGCGTCGCTCGCCGAGCACGGCGTTTCGTTCGGCAAGCCGCAGATCGACCTCGCGAAGCTCAGGTGCTGGAAGGACAAGGTCGTCGGCAAGCTCACCGGCGGCCTCGCCGGCATGGCGAAGGCCCGCAAGGTCGAGGTCGTGCGCGGCGTCGGGCAGTTCCTCGACCCGCACCACCTCGAGGTCGAGGTGACCGAAGGCTCCGGGCAGGCGAAGACCGGCGCGAAGAAGGTGGTCCGCTTCGACAAGGCGATCATCGCCGTGGGCTCGCAGGTCGTGCGCCTGCCGTTCATCCCCGACGACCCGCGCGTCCTCGACTCGACGTCCGCGCTCGAACTCGAGGCCGTTCCGAAGCGGCTCCTGGTGATCGGCGGCGGCATCATCGGCCTCGAGATGGGCACCGTCTATTCGACGCTCGGCGCGCGTCTCGACGTGGTCGAGATGATGGACGGCCTGATGCCGGGCGCCGACCGCGATCTCGTGCGCGTGTGGGACAAGGTGAACAAGCCGCGCTTCGACCGCATCATGCTGAAGACGAAGACGGTCGCGGTCGAGGCGCGCAAGGACGCGATCTACGCGACCTTCGAGGGCGAGGGCGCGCCCTCCGGTCCGCAACCCTACGACAAGGTGCTGATGAGCGTCGGGCGCGCGCCGAACGGGAAGAAGATCTCGGCCGAGAAGGCCGGCGTGACGGTGTCCGACCGCGGCTTCATCCCGGTCGACTCGCAGATGCGCACCAGCGTGCCGCACATCTTCGCGATCGGCGATGTCGTCGGCCAGCCGATGCTCGCGCACAAGGCGGTGCACGAAGGCCACGTCGCCGCGGAAGCTGCGGCCGGCCACAAGGCGCACTTCGACGCGCGCGTGATCCCCTCGGTCGCCTACACCGACCCCGAGATCGCGTGGGTGGGACTCACCGAAGACGAGGCGAAAGCGAAGGGCATCGCGGTCACGAAGGGCCTGTTCCCGTGGGCCGCGTCGGGCCGCGCGATCGCGAACGGACGCGACGAGGGCTTCACCAAGCTGCTGTTCGACGCATCCACCCACCGCATCGTCGGCGGCGGCATCGTCGGCACGCACGCGGGCGACCTGATCGGCGAGGTCGCGCTCGCGATCGAGATGGGCGCCGACGCCGTCGACATCGGCAAGACGATCCACCCGCATCCGACGCTCGGCGAGTCGATCGGCATGGCGGCCGAGGTCGCCCACGGCACCTGCACCGACGTGCCGCCGGCGCGGAAGAAATAGCAACGGCGGCGCGCGCAAAGGCGCGCCGCATCAGTCGCCGCGCTTCACGCGCCGCCACTCGGCGCCGAGCACCGCCTGCGCGGCCGTCGCGATGCGCTCCACATCGGCGGCCTCGAGGCGCACCGCCGGATCGTCCTGGCGCAGCTTCGTGACCGCGGCCTCGACCTCACGGCACAGCGCGGTGTGCAGGGCGTCGCCCGGGTTCGTGAGCAGGCGCAGCTCCCAGTAGAGCTGCGCGATCCTCTGGAACTCGGGCAACTGCGCGGGGTCGGCGCGCAGCAGGGCGCGGCCGCCGTCCCACGCGCTGTCCCATCTTCCCTTCTGCACGGCCGCCATCGCCAGCCTGGACGCGAGCTCGGCGGTCGTGTCGCGCAGCCGCGAGATCCACTTCTCGCGATTCGCCGACAGCACGCTCGCGTTGAACTGGCGCCGCGACACGGCGAGGCTCACCGCGGGCGCGATCGTCGCGGCGACGAGCGCCGAGCACGCGACGACGAAGCTAACGTGGACCGGCGAGAGGTCCATCACGCGCCCCGCATCGCCGCGGCGAGGCCCGCGTGCGGGAACGGTCCGCGCGCCGCGCCGGTCGCCTCGCCGCGCATCGCCTCGAGCTCCCAGGGGTTGTGCGCGCAGAACACGCGAACCTCCGGGTGTTCCGTCGTGAGCCGGCGCAGCCGGTCCTGGTTGCGCAGCCGCTCGGCGCGCTTCGTCTGCACGATCGCCTGGAAGCCGCCGACCATCCACGCGCACTGCCGGTCCGGACCGTGCACCTCGCGCGCGTCGAAGTACGCGTCGCCGGCGTGCAGGAGCCACCCGCGGCGGTCGCTCACCGCGACGCCGCAGTGTCCGAGCGTATGGCCGAACAGCGGCACCAGCAGGATCTCCGGGGGCAATCCGCGCAGCGACCGGATCGACTCGAAGCCCATCCAGGGCTCGCCCTCTTCCGAGTACGCCTCGAAACGCGGCTCGTGCGCCCACATCACCGGCAGGTAGCGCTTCTTGTCCTTCCACGTGCGGCGGGCGCGGCAGGCGTCGAGTTCGCGCGCGTGCAGGTGGATCGTCGCGTTCGGGAAGTCGGCGAGCCCGCCGACGTGGTCGAGGTCCATGTGCGTCATCACGATGTGGCGCACGTCGGCCGGGTCGAAGCCGAGCTTGCGGATCTGGTGGACCGCCGCGTACGACGGGTCGCGTTTCGGGTTCGCGTAGACGTAGGTGAACGTGAGGCCAAGCCGCCTGGCGGGGTCGACGAAGTCCTGGGTTCCGAGGCCGGTGTCGACCAGAACCAGGCCGGAGGACGGCGTCTCGATCAGAAGGCAATGACAGGCGAGCCGGCGGCCGTGCAGCCGCAGGCGCTGGATGCAGGCGCAGTCGAGGTGGTGGACCTTCAGGGCGGCGGACACGGTCGATCTCCTTGAAAGGGAATGAACGTTCCCTATTCTTCCGACTTCGGGCTGGCCTGTCAAGGAATATGTATTCCCTTTTCTGCTATCCTCCGGGGATGCCCAAGATTTCGGACGAGACGCGGGCGCTCCGGCGCGCCCAGATCCTGGACGCCGCCTGGCGGTGCTTCCAGCGCCAGGGGGTCCAGGCGACCACGATGGAGGAGATCATCGCGGAGGCGCGGATGTCGGCCTCGGCGATGTACCGCTACTTCGCCAACAAGGACGACATCATCGCCACGGCGATCGGCACCTCGCTCTCGGGCCTCAAGAGCCTGCTCGAGCCGGTCTTCGCCGATTCCTGCCTGGACACGCCGTCGGCGTTCGTCGCCCGCGTCGCCGCGACGATCGACGCGTTCACCGCGCGCCGGGGATACAATCTCTCGACGATGGCGGTGCACGGCTGGAGCGAGTCCCAGCACAACCCGGCGGTGCGCGACCGCCTGCGCGGCCACTACCTCGGCTTCCGCGAGATGCTCGCCGCGCGCGCGACAT
This sequence comes from Burkholderiales bacterium, assembly GCA_020847675.1. Classification (GTDB taxonomy): domain Bacteria; phylum Pseudomonadota; class Gammaproteobacteria; order Burkholderiales; family Casimicrobiaceae; genus VBCG01. Next base: position 25,669 of record JADLBN010000229.1, read on the forward strand.
CGTGGCGTTCGGCGGGGGGGCTTCCGCCGGGCGCGGACCCGGACGCGGTCGGGAACGCCCTCCTTTCGCTCATCCTGGGCTACGTCGTGCAGGCCGCGGTGATGCGGGACGTCAACCCCGCCGCGCTCGCAGCCGGCCTGGAAGCCATCGAACGCTGCGGCGGACGGCACGGCGTCGACGCGGCGCCACCCCTTCGTCCCGCATCCGCCGTCCCCGCTCGCGCTCCCCGGTCGCGGCGGCGCCGTCGCTCGTAGAATGCCCCTTTCCGCTGCGGAGCCCGCGCCATGACCCAGGACGAACTGAAACAGGCCGTCGCCCGCGACGCGATCGCGCACGTCGTCGACGACGCGTGGATCGGCGTGGGCTCGGGCTCGACCGCGAACTTCTTCATCGACGAGCTCGCGAAGATCAAGGGGCGCATCAAGGGCGCGGTGGCGTCGTCGGTCAAGACCGCCGAACGGCTCAAGGCGCACGGCATCCCGCTCGACGAATTGAACAACGTCGGGCCGCTGCCGGTCTACGTCGACGGCGCCGACGAGGTCACCGCGCACGGCGCGATGATCAAGGGCGGCGGCGGCGCGTTGACGCGCGAGAAGATCGTCGCCGCCGCGTCGCGCAGGTTCGTCTGCATCGTCGACGCGAGCAAGCTCGTCGATGTGCTCGGGAAGTTCCCGCTGCCCGTCGAGGTGATCCCGATGGCGCGCAGCTACGTTGCGCGCGAGATCGTGCGCATGGGCGGCCAGCCCGAGCTGCGGCAGGGGTTCACGACCGACAACGGCAACGTGATCCTCGACGTGCGCGGGCTCTCGATCCTCGACCCGGTCAAGCTCGAGTCGGACCTGAACCAGCTCGCCGGTGTCGTCACCGTGGGGCTCTTCGCGCGCCGTGGCGCAGACACCATCCTCGTCGGCGGCGAGAACGGCGTGCGGCGGATCGACCTCAGGCGCTGACGCGCCGGCGGGAATCGGCCAGCGCCGGGCTCGCGCCGGCTTGCCCCTCCTCCCAGTTCACGAACGCGAGCTTCACCGCGTCGTCGTCGGCCGCCGAGGCGAGCGCGCCGCGCAGGCTGCGGTCGGAGAACGCGGCGGCCACGCGAGCGAGGAACGCGAGGTGGTCGTCCGGATTCCCGTCCTCCGGCACGAGAATGACGTAGAAGATCGCCACCGGCTTGTGGTCCGGCGCACGGAACGCGACAGGGATCCGCGTACGCAGCAGCGCGGTCACGCGGTGGCCGAGGCCGTTCAGCCGCGCGTGCGGCACGGCCACGCCCGCACCGAGTCCCGTCGAGGCAGCCGCCTCGCGACGCGACAACGCACGGAACGCGGCGTCCGCGGAGCACGCGCCTGCCTCGGCCATCACCGCCGCGGCGATCCGCAGCAGGTGATCCGCGTCGAAGGCATCGACGTCGCGTTCGACGACGTGCGGGCAGATCGAGACGAGCTTCACGGCCATGGCGCAGTCTCCTGGGGACGGGTGAGCCGATGATGGCGCCGCGCGCATAACCGGAGTGCAAATAATCGGGCGATGCCCGGCATACACGGCCTCGCGCGCGCCCACGGCCGTTGCCGCGGCCTCCCCTGGACGACGCCCGGGCAGCAACGATGGCGGCGCGGCCCTCGCGCACCCGCCGCGCGTCCCTGAAGTGCACGGCGCTCCGTCGCCCGCCCCTCCGAATTGATGCCCCGTTGATGCGGGCGGACCAGTTGTTGATACCGCCGCGCTCCGCGGCAGGCCAGACTCGCGCTCATCGCAATTTCCTCCTACGAGGAACCTCGATGGATGTCGTCTGGATTGCCATTCTGCTGGCGCTGGTCGCCGCTCCCGCGGGACTCGTCGTGTACTGCGCGTCGCTCAAGGAGCGCCAATGAACCCGCGCCCGATGCGTGGCGCGCCCGCTCGGCGCCGGCCGGCGTTCCGTACGGCCGCCCGGGCGCAAGGCGCATGGCCTCGCGCGGTTGCGCACACCGCACCCGCCGCGGCGGACACGCCCCGGACGCGCGGCCCGGATTCACGACCTTCCGAACCCACCTTCATGCGGGAGCCCACGTGAGCACCTTCCTCTGGATCGGCGCTGCCCTGGCGGTGTTCCTGTTCGCCTACCTCGTGTGGGCGCTCTTCCACGCCGAGGACCTCTGACATGACCGACACGTCCTGGGCGCTGTTCGCGCTCTTCCTCGCTGTCCTGCTGGCGCTCGCCAAGCCGATCGGGCTGTGGCTCGCGGCGGTGGGCGAAGGCCGCCTCCCCGGTCCGCTCGCGCGAGCCGAGGCCGCCGCGCTTCGCGCGCTGCGCGTGCCGGTCGAGGAGATGGACTGGAAAGCCTATGCGTTCGGCACGCTCGCGTTCAGCGCGATCGGCCTTCTCTTCACCTACGCCCTTCAGCGCGCGCAGGGATTCCTGCCGCTCAACCCGCAGGGCTTCGGCGCGGTCTCGCCGGACTCGTCGTTCAACACGGCGATCTCGTTCGTCGCGAACACGAACTGGCAGGGCTACGGCGGCGAGACGACGATGTCGTACCTGACCCAGATGCTCGCGCTCGCGGTCCAGAACTTCGTGTCGGCCGCGACCGGCATCGCCGTCGCGTGGGCGCTGATCCGCGGGTTCGCCCGCCACTCGTCGTCGACGGTCGGCAACCTGTGGGTCGACCTCGTGCGCGCGACGGTCTGGGTTCTGCTGCCGCTGTCGTTCGTCCTGGCGCTGTGTCTCGCGGGACGCGGCGTGGTGCAGAACTTCTCGCCCTACGCGAGCGTGACGATGGTCGAGGCGGTCGCCTACACGGTGCCGAAGGTCGGAGCCGACGGGCAGCCGCTCAAGGATGCCGCGGGCAGACCGGTCGAGGAGACGAAGACCGAGGCGACGCAGACGCTGCCGATGGGTCCGATCGCCTCGCAGGAAGCGATCAAGCTCCTCGGCACCAACGGCGGGGGTTTCCTCAACGCCAACTCCGCGCATCCCTACGAGAACCCGGATGCCTTCACCAATTTCCTCGAGATGCTGGCGATCCTGCTGATCGGGGCGGGTTTCTGCTACGCGCTCGGCAAGATGGTCGGCGACACGCGGCAGGGCTGGGCCGTGCTGGCGGCGATGAGCGTGATGTTTGCCTTCTTCGCGATCGCGGCGATGAGCCTCGAGCAGGCGGGCAACCCGGCATTCACGTCGATCGGCGTCGATCAGTCGGCATCGGCGACCCAGTCGGGCGGCAACATGGAAGGAAAGGAAACCCGGTTCGGCATCGCCGCGAGCGCGCTGTTCGCGACCGTCACGACCGCCGCTTCCTGCGGGGCGGTCAACGCGATGCACGACTCGCTGCTTCCGCTGACGGGAGGCGTGCCGATGCTGCTGATGCAGCTGGGCGAGGTCGTCTACGGCGGCGTCGGCTCGGGACTCTACGGCATGCTGGTCTTCGCGCTGCTCGCGGTGTTCATCGCCGGGCTGATGATCGGCCGCACGCCCGAGTACCTGGGCAAGAAGATCGGCGCCTTCGAGATGAAGATGGTCGCGGTCGCCGTCCTGATGACGCCGCTCCTGGTGCTCCTCGGCACCTCGATCGCGGTCCTGACCGAGGCCGGCCGTGTCGGCGTGCAGGACCCCGGCGCGCACGGCTTCTCCGAGATCCTCTACGCGTTCTCGTCGGGCGCCAACAACAACGGCAGCGCGTTCGCCGGACTGTCGGCCAACACGCCGTTCTACAACCTGATGATCGGCATGGCGATGGCGCTGGGGCGCTTCGGCGTGATCGTTCCGGTCCTCGCGGTGGCGGGTTCGCTCGCGGCGAGGAAGCGGACGCCGGCTTCCGCCGGCTCGATGCCGACGCACGGCCCGCTGTTCGTGGTTCTGCTGGTCGGAACCGTGCTCCTCGTCGGCGCCCTCACCTACCTGCCGGCGCTGGCTCTCGGACCGGTCGCCGAGCATCTGGCGCTCTTCGCCAACCGATAGGTCGAATCCATGTCCCGTCCCCGTCTCGGCATGTTTGCGCCGGAGCTCGTCCGCCCGGCCATCGTCGACGCGTTCCGCAAGCTCGGTCCGCGCGACCAGTTCAAGAACCCGGTGATGTTCGTCGTCTACGCCGGCAGCCTCCTAACGACCGCGCTGTGGGTCCAGGCGCTCGTCGGCGAGGGCGAGGCGCCTGCGTGGTTCATCGGGGCGATCGCGCTCTGGCTGTGGGTCACCGTGCTGTTCGCGAACTTCGCCGAGGCACTCGCCGAGGGCCGCAGCAAGGCCCAGGCCGCGAGCCTGCGCGGCATGAAGAAGGAATCCTGGGCCACCCGGCTTCGCGAGCCGCGCTTCGGAGCGAGTTCGTGGAAACAGCCCGCGAACGAACTGCGCAAGGGCGACGTCGTGCTCGTTCAGGCGGGCGAACTCGTCCCCTGCGACGGCGAGGTCATCGAAGGCATGGCGACGGTCGACGAGTCGGCGATCACCGGCGAGTCCGCACCGGTCGTGCGCGAATCGGGCGGCGACTTCTCGGCGGTCACCGGCGGCACCAAGCTCCTGTCGGACTGGATCGTGGTCCGCTGCACGGTCGACCCCGGGCAGACCTTCCTCGATCGCATGATCGCGATGGTGGAAGGGGCGAAGCGGCGCAAGACGCCCAACGAGATCGCGCTCGCGATCCTGCTCGTCGCGCTCACGATCGTGATGCTGCTCGCGACCACGACGCTGTGGCCGTTCTCCGCCTTCGCCGTCGACGCGAACCGGACCGGGACGGTCGTCTCGATCACCGTGCTGGTCGCGCTGCTCGTCTGCCTCATCCCGACGACCATCGGCGCGCTGCTCTCGGCGATCGGCATCGCGGGCATGAGCCGGATGCTGGCCGCGAACGTGATCGCGACCTCCGGCCGCGCGGTCGAAGCGGCCGGCGACGTCGACGTGCTGCTCCTCGACAAGACCGGCACGATCACGCTCGGCAACCGCCACGCCTCGGCCGTGATCGGCGCGCCCCGCGTGCCGGACCGCGCGCTGATGGACGCCGCGCAGCTCGCCTCGCTCGCCGACGAGACGCCCGAGGGGCGCAGCATCGTGATCCTCGCCAAGCAGTCCTTCGGCATCCGCGAGCGCGACCTCACGAAGCTCGGCGCGTCCTTCGTGCCGTTCTCGGCGCAGTCGCGGATGAGCGGCGTCGACATGCCCGGCCGCAGGATCCGAAAGGGTGCGCCGGACGCGATCGCCCGCTTCGTCGCATCGCAGGGGGGAACCGTCTCCATCGAGGTGAAGCGGATCATCGACGAAGTCGCCCGTCGGGGCTCGACGCCGCTGGTCGTCGCCGAGAACGCCGCCGTGCTCGGCGTGGTCGAACTGAAGGACATCGTGAAGACCGGCATCAAGGAGCGCTTCGCCGAGATGCGGCGCATGGGCATCCGGACGGTCATGATCACCGGCGACAACTCGCTCACGGCGGCCGCGATCGCGGCGGAGTCGGGCGTCGACGAGTTCCTTGCCGACGCGACCCCCGAGGCGAAGCTCGCGCTGATCCGCGAGCACCAGGCGGCGGGCCGGATGGTGGCGATGACCGGCGACGGCACCAACGACGCGCCGGCGCTTGCGCAGGCCGATGTCGCGGTCGCGATGAACAGCGGCACCCAGGCGGCCAAGGAAGCCGGCAACATGGTCGACCTGGACAGCAACCCGACCAAGCTGATCGAGGTGGTCGAGATCGGCAAGCAGATGCTGATGACGCGCGGCTCGCTCACCACGTTCTCGATGGCGAACGACATCGCCAAGTACTTCGCGATCATCCCCGCGGCGTTCGCGACGACCTACCCGGCATTGGAGGCGCTCGACGTGATGCGCCTCGCGACACCCGCCTCGGCCGTGCTCTCCGCGACGATCTTCAACGCGCTCGTCATCGTCGCCCTGATCCCGCTCGCGCTCAAGGGCGTGCGCTACCGTGCGCTCGGCGCGGGCCCGCTGCTCCGCCGCAATCTCGTCGTCTACGGACTGGGCGGAATCGCCATCCCGTTCGTCGGCATCAAGGCGATCGACCTCGCGCTCGTCGCCTTCAACCTCGCGTGACAAGGCCCGCCATGCTCGCCAGCCTGCGCCCTGCGCTGATCGTCTTCGCCGCGCTGACCTTCCTCACCGGCGTCATCTACCCGCTCGCCGTCACCGGCGTCGCGCAGCTCGCGTTCCGCGACGCGGCGAACGGCTCGATCCTCGTCGTCGACGGCAAACCGGTCGGATCGTCGCTGATCGGCCAGCCGTTCTCGTCGCCCCGCTACTTCTGGGGCCGGCCGTCGGCCACCTCGCCGCAGCCGTACAACGGGGGCGCGTCGGGAGGCTCGAACTTCGGGCCGGCCCACCCGGCGCTCGCCGAGGCGATGAAGGCACGGGTCGAGGCGCTGCGCGCCGCCGATCCGTCGAACCGCGCCCCGATCCCCTCCGACCTCGTGACGGCCTCGGCCTCGGGACTCGATCCCCACGTCACCCTCGCCGGAGCGCAGTGGCAGATCGGCCGCGTTGCCCGGGCGCGCGGACTCTCGCCCGAGCGGGTCCGCGCGCTGGTCGAAGAGCACGCCGAGCTTCCGTTCCTGGGCGTCCTGGGCGAGCCGCGCGTGAACGTCCTGCGCCTCAACCTCGCGTTGGATAAGATGGGCTGATGGACGAACCGCGGGAGCCGGGACGCCCCGACCCCGACGCGCTGCTCGAGCGCGTCGCCGCAGCCGAGAGCCGCGCGAACCGCGGCCGGCTGAAGGTGTTCTTCGGCGCGTCGCCCGGCGTCGGCAAGACCTACGCGATGCTCACCGCGGCGCGGCGCCTCGCCGCAGACGGCATCGACGTCGTGACCGGCGTGATCGAGACCCACGGCCGGAGCGAGACCGCGGCGCTCGCCGCCGGGCTCGAATCGCTGCCGCGCAAGCGCGTCGAGCACAAGGGGCGGACGATCGACGAGTTCGACCTCGACGCCGCGCTCGCGCGGCGTCCGTCGGTGGTCCTCGTCGACGAACTCGCGCACACCAACGCGCCGGGGTCGCGGCACCCGAAGCGCTGGCAGGACGTCGAGGAACTCCTCGGGGCGGGCATCGACGTCTACACGACGGTGAACGTCCAGCACCTCGAGCGGCTGAACGACGTGGTCGGCGCGATCACCGGAATCGCGGTCCGCGAGACCGTGCCCGATAGAGTGTTCGACAATGCTGACGAGGTGGTGCTGGTCGACCTGCCGCCCGACGACCTGCTCGCGAGGCTCAAGCAGGGCAAGGTCTACCTGCCCGAGCAGGCCGAACGCGCCGCGGCCAACTTCTTCCGCAAGGGCAATCTCCTCGCGCTGCGGGAACTCGCGCTGCGGCGCACCGCCGACCGCGTCGACGACGAGATGCGGACCTACCGCCGCGAGCGCGTAGGCGGCGGCGTCTGGAAGGCTCGCGACGCGCTGCTCGTGGCGATCGGCCCGAGTGAAGGCTCCGACAAGGTGGTGCGCGCCGCGGCGCGGCTCGCCGCCGAGACCGACGCGCCGTGGCACGCGGTCTACGTCGAGACACCCGCGCTGCAGCGGCTGCCTGACTCGCGCCGGCGCGCGATCCTCGAGGTCCTCAAGCTCGCGCAAGACCTGGGCGCGCAGACCTCGACCGTGCCGGGCACCGATCCGATTCCCGCGCTCGTCGAGTACGCGCGCACGCACAACCTGGGCCGCATCATGCTCGGGCGCGCCGCCGGAGCGCCGTCCTGGCGCGCGCGGCTTGGCCGCGAGCCCGCTGCCCGGCTCGGCGACCTCGCCCCGGACATCGACGCGATCGTCGTGAGCCGCTCGCCCGGCGGCGAGACGCGGCCGCGCGCATCGGATGCGGCAGGACCGCTGCCCTGGCGCGGCTACGCCGCGGCCCTCGCGCTCTCCGCGGTGACCGCGGCCGCAGCGCTCCTCGTGTACGACTACCTCTACCTCGCGAACACCGTCATGCTGTTCCTGCTGGCGGTGGTAATCACGGCGTCGGCGCTGGGCCGCGGACCCGCGGTGCTGTCCGCGATCGTCAACGTGCTCGCGTTCGACTACCTGTTCGTCCCGCCGCGGTTCTCCTTCGCGTTCAGCGACGCACGCTACCTGTTCACCTTCGCCGTGATGCTCGTCGTCGGACTCGTCGTCGCGCAGCTCACGGCGAGCCTGAGATACCAGGCGCGGGTGGCAGGCTCCCGCGAGAAGCGGGCCCGCTCGCTGTTCGAGATGGCGCGCGAACTCTCGGGCGCGCTCACGGTCGAGCAGGTCGCCGAGACCGGCGCGCGGTACGTCGCGACGATCGCCCGCGCGAAAGTGGCGCTGCTCCTGCTGCGCGACGACGACACGCTCGAGGCCGCAGAGCTGGCGGACCCGGCGCCGGCGTTCGACGGCGCGATCGCGCGCTGGGCGCTCGACCGCGTCGAAGCCGCGGGCGCCGGCACCAACACGCTGCCGTCTGCCGGGGCGCTCTACCTTCCGCTGAAGGCGCCAATGCGCGCGCGCGGCGTGATCGTGGTCGAGCCGCAGACGCCGCGCACATTGATGATTCCCGAGCAGCGCCGCCTGCTCGAAACCTGCGCGGCGCTGATCGCGATCGCGCTCGAGCGCGTGCATTTCGTCTCGGTCGCGCAGCAGACGACAGTCGAGGTCGAGACCGAGCGGCTGCGCAACTCGCTCCTGTCCACCCTGTCGCACGACCTGCGCACGCCGCTCACGGCGCTCGTCGGCCTGTCGGAGTCGCTCTCCCGCGACCTCGCGCGCGACGGCCGCGACGGCCCGTCCGCCACCGCGCTCGTGGTGCGCGACCAGGCCCGCCGCACCGCGCAGCTCGTCAACAACCTGCTCGAGATGGCGCGCCTGGAAGCCGGCCGTGTCCCGCTGCGCAAGGACTGGCAGAGCCTGCAGGAACTCGCGGGCAGCGCGATCCGTTCGCTCGAGCCTGCGTTGGGCGGGCGCCCGATCGAGGTCGACATCGGCGACGCGGTGCCGCTGGTAAGCTGCGATCCCGTGATGATCGAGCGCGTCCTCGTGAACCTGCTCGAGAACGCGAACAAGTACTCGCCCGAAGGCACGCCGGTCCGCATCGCGGCGGCGCGCGCGGGCGACCGCATCGAGGTGACGGTCGAGGACCGCGGGCCCGGCCTTCCGGCCGGCCGGGAGGCCACGCTCTTCGACAAGTTCATCCGAGGATCGCCCGAGTCGGGACTGCCCGGCGTGGGGCTCGGGCTCGCGATCTGCCGGGCCATCGTAGAGGCGCATGGCGGCGAGATCCGCGCCGAGGATCGCGAGGGTGGCGGCGCCCGGTTCGTGTTCTCCCTGCCGGCGGGCGAGCCGCCTCCGCTGGAACCCGAACCCCCGGACGGGGAAACCGACGCGACGGGAGGCTCGCCATCGAACTGAAGCCGCTCGTGCTCGTCGTCGAGGACGAGAAGGAGATCCGCCGCTTCCTCCGGTCCGCGCTCGAGGCGGACGGCTATCGCGTGGCGGAGGCGGAGACCTGTGCCCGCGGCGTCATCGACGCGGGAACGCGCAAGCCCGATCTCGCGATCCTCGACCTCGGACTGCCGGACAACGACGGCGTCGACTTCATCCGCAAGGTGCGGGCGTTCTCGACGTTGCCGATCCTCGTCCTCTCCGCGCGCGCGGGCGAGCAGGACAAGATCGACGCGCTCGACGCCGGCGCGGACGACTACCTGACCAAGCCGTTCGGCGTCGGCGAACTTGCCGCGCGCATGAGGGCGATGACCCGCCGCGGCGCACGGACGGCGGAGAGCGCGACGACCGAGGTCGTCTTCGGCGACGTCCGCCTCGACATCGCGAACCGCCGCGTGTTCCGGGCGGGCGATCCGGTGAAGCTCACGCCGGTCGAGTTCCGGCTGCTCGCCCATCTGGCGGTTCATCCGGGCAAGGTGATCACGCACCGGCTGCTGCTGCGCGAAGTCTGGGGCCCGTCGCACACCGACGACGCGCATTATCTCCGCGTGTACATGGGAAGGCTGCGCGCGAAGCTCGAGGTCGACGCGGCACAGCCTCGCCACCTTCTCACCGAGACCGGCGTCGGGTACCGTTTCGTGCCCTGACCGCGCCTCCCGCGGCGCGCTACAATCGCCGCATGACCGACCTCGCTGTCCCGGGTCTCGAAGCTTTCGCCGACGTCGCCGCGTACATGCGCGGCGTGGGGGAGGCCGCGCGCGCGGCCTCGCGCGGACTCGCGCGCGCGGACACCGCGGCGAAGGACCGCGCGCTCGTTGCGATGGCCGCGGCGATCCGCGCCGACGCGGCGAAGCTCCTCGCGGCCAACGGCGAGGATGTCGCCGCTGCACGCGGCGCCGGCCAGGACGCCGCATTCGTCGATCGCCTCGCGCTCGCTCCGAAGGCGATCGAGGCGATGGCGAAGGGGCTGGAGGAAGTGGCCGCGCTCCCCGATCCGGTGGGCGAGATCTCGGACCTGCGCTACCGGCCGACCGGCATCCAGGTCGGCCTCATGCGCGTCCCGCTCGGCGTCGTCGGCATCGTCTACGAGTCGCGCCCCAACGTCACGGCCGACGCCGCGGCGCTGTGCTTGAAGGCCGGCAACGCGGCGATCCTGCGCGGCGGCTCGGAGGCGATCCGCAGCAACGCCGCGATCGCCGCGTGCGTGCACGCCGGACTGCGCGCGGCCGGCCTACCCGAGGCCGCGGTGCAGGTCGTCGCGACGACCGACCGCGCGGCAGTCGGGCACCTCATCGTCGACGAGGCACACGTCGACGTGATCGTGCCGCGCGGGGGCAAGAGCCTGATCGAGCGCATCTCGCGCGAGGCGAAGGTGCCGGTGATCCGGCACCTCGACGGCGTGTGCCACGTCTACGTCGACGCCGCTGCGGACGTCGACATGGCGGTCCGCATCGCCGACAACGCGAAGACCCAGCGCTACGCGCCCTGCAACACGATGGAGACGCTGCTCGTGCACGCCGACATCGCGAAGCGCGTCCTGCCGCCGCTCGCCGCGATCTATGCGGCGAAGGGCGTCGAACTGCGCGGCTGCGAGCGTTCGCGCGCGCTCGTCCCCACGATGAAGCCCGCGACCGAGGAGGACTGGCGCACCGAATACCTCGCGCCGATCCTCGCGGTGCGCGTCGTCGATTCTCTCGACGCCGCGATCGACCACATCGCGACCTGGGGTTCGCAGCACACCGACGCGATCGTCACCAACGATCACGCGGCCGCGATGCGCTTCCTCCGCGAGGTCGATTCGAGCTCGGTGATGGTGAACGCTTCGACCCGGTTCGCCGACGGGTTCGAGTACGGGCTGGGCGCCGAGATCGGCATCTCGACCAACAAGCTCCACGCGCGCGGGCCGGTGGGGCTCGAGGGCCTCACCTCGCGCAAGTGGATCGTGCTGGGGTCGGGGCAGATCCGAACCTAGGAAACCGCGCTCCGCCCGGGAACCCGCGGAACGCCGGGGCGTCGGACCTCGCCATCGAGGAAGCGTCCCGGGAGGCGGGGCGGCGAGCGCCCCGCCATGCCGGGTCAGCGTCGCCGGCCGGCCAGTTGCCGCATCGCGACGCCCGCGAGGAGCAGTGCAAGCAGCAAGAGCGCCGTTTCGCCCAGCGTCGGCACGGAAACGACTTGCGACGCCTGCCCGGCGCGGGCAAACCCGGCCGACACCGTCATCGCCCCGCTCACCGTCACCACGCAGGTGCCGGTGCCGGAGCAGCCCGAACCCGACCAGCCGGTGAAGGTCTGGCCCGGGTCGGGAACGGCGGAAAGCGTGATGACGGCGTTCTGCGGGAAAGCGACCGCGCAGGTGACGCCGCAGGCGATGCCCGCCGGGGTGCCCGTCACCGTTCCGGCGCCGGTGCCGGTCCTGGTGACCGCGAGCGAGTACGCAGGAGCGAGTTCGAACTGCGCATTGACGGTCCTGGCCGCGTTGACGGTCACCTGACAGGCGCCGACGCCGCTGCAGTCTCCGCTCCATCCGGCGAAGAATTGGCCGGCGACCGGCGCCGCGCTCAGGTTCACCACGCTGCCCGGATAGATGTCGGCGCAGGTCGCGCCGCAGTTGATCGCGCCGCTGTCGGCGAGAACCGTGCCGCTTCCCGTCCCCGACTTGGTGACCGCGAGCGTCTGGCCGACGACGAGGTCGAACGACGCGGCGCTCATGTCGTAGTCGGTGAAGGACGGATCAGTGACGAACGACACGCCGCTCGTCGGCCTGATCGTGTAGGTGCCGAGCGGAGTCGCGGCGGCAGCCGTGAGGCCGAGATTGACCACCATGAGATTGCTGCCGGCCGCCGCGCCGACGAGGCCGGTCGTGCTGCGGCCGAGGTTGTCGTCGTTGTCGGGGTCGAGCAGCGCGGAGCCGGCCGCGAGCACCGTTCCGTCGGGCGTGCCCGAAGCCGCGTCGTCGTAGATGCTGCCGGCGAAGCTGCGCGCGGTGATCGAGACGTAACCGCTCGTTCCCGGTGCCGTCTGCGACAGCCGGAACGACGCGCCGATGGTCTGCGTCGCCGGTGCATCGACGCGCACGTCGATCGACGTGCTCCCGCCCGGCACGACCTTGGCCGTCGTCGCCGAGCCTCCGGCGGTGACCAGCCGCGTCGTCACCTGGGCCGACGCCGGCAACGCGAACCACGCGAGGGCGAGCGTCGCAACGGCGAGCGACGTTGCGCCGGACCAGCGAACCTTGGAAATGGCCGGGACTCCGTTCTGCGATGGGCGGGATGTCATGTCGGTCTCGTCGCGGGTCATGGCGCCGGAAGGGCCCGGGTGAGGTTCGCGTTCACCGCCGTTCGATCGGCGACGGCGATGCTGCCGCTCGCGTCGATGTCGCGCAGGAAGTTGCCGGAGGTCGTCGTCTGCGACAGAAGCGCGTGAACGAGACCCATGTCAGCCACCGACACCACGCGGTTCTGGTTGACGTCCCCCGCGAGGAAGCCCACGCGGCGCACCAGGGTCGCGCCGCTGGGAGCGTCGTCGATGCCGACGACGTTCGATACCTCCACAGTCAGGTACTGGCGGTCGGTCACGCCGGTGAGATCGACGATCACCTCGTTGCCCGAGGCGGTCGTCGCACCGACGGTGGCGGTTCCGGACGTGACGGCGGCGGACGCCGACTTCACCGGCTTGTCGAAGCCGAACACCAGTTGCTGCACCGGACCCGCGCGCGGCTCGGTGGTCGGATTGGACACATTGGCTCCGAGCAGCAGATTGAACGCGCCCTCCGCACCGTGCGTCTTGCGCGAGAACACGTTGGCGAGCGCCGGAGCGGCGCCGGCGAAGAGCACCTTCTGCTGCGTGTCGCCCGGAGCGTTGTGCAGGTGGAGCATCAGCGCGCCCAGCGAACCGTTCGCCGCGAGGTTGGCGGTGTTGAAGTTCACCGACATCGGGTAGTCCGCCAGCGCGTACCGGTACCACGCCGTCTCGCTGCCACCCGGTCCGAAGGTCACGCCCGGCGCACCGAGGTGGTAGGTGAAGGGACCCGCACCGTCCACATAGTCGTTGCCGCTGTAACTCTCGACGAAGTAGGTGATGGTGGAGGCCGTCGTGAGCCCCAGAGCGCTCACCGGTACGCCCATCGAGAACACGTCGTTCTGGAAGTAACGGATGTCCGGGCTGCCGAGCGGGTTGTACCCGTTCGGATTCGGATACACGGCCGAAATGCCCAGATTCCAGTCGTAGACTGCGTCGAACACCACGTTGATCGGCAGTCCGCCGGGATCGGACGCGATGTAGCGGTAGATCGTGAACAACGGGTCGTAGGAAGGCGCGGGCCCGGTGAGGGTGACCTGAACGAAACTGGTCGACGCGCCCGGCATGATGTTCGGCGCCCACATGCCGATCCCGAAACCCAGCCACTCGTTGACCGGATCGACGCCGATGCCGATCGACCGAAGTTGCGCGGTGGCCGGAATCGACAGGTTGCGCGTCCGTTCCGCGACCAGCTCGAAGGGCAGGAGCATCGAGATCGCGTCCCCCTGCGGCGCGCTGGGTATGCAGTCGGTGGCCGGACTGCCGAAGGCGATTCCGGTGCACACCGGCGTGCCGCCGACGTTGAGCGTCGAGGTCCCGCTGGCCGCGCCCCCGGTCTGGATGTACGCATCGGTCGCGACGTCGCCCGAGGCGAACGGCGCGACGAACAGGGGCACCCTCGCCTTGACGCCGCCGCCGTCGTCGAGTTCGACGTACCCGCTCGCCTCGCCCAACCAGAACCGAGGATAGTCGCCGCCGTTAAGCGAGATCGTCTGCAGCGCGGTGATCGTCGGATCGACGTTGTTGATCGACGCGTCCGGATCGCCGTCCATCGTCACGTCGATGGTCGCGCTGCCGCCGGCCGCGATGTTCACCGGCGCGGGCGACACCGAGAACGTGATGCCAGGGTTGGCGAGAAGCATCGAGATGCTGGGCGTGAGCGTGATGGCGCCAGCGCTCTTGTTGGTCATGCGCAGCTTACGGGTCACGCTGGTCGGCCCGGGCCCGATCTGCGACGGGAACGACAGGGTCACGATGCCGGCCGCGTCGTCGGCATAGGCGACGAAGGCCAGGTCGCCGGAAGCGACCGCGTCGATGCGTCCCGCACCGATTCTGCTCGCGCTGTGCCGGTTTCCGGTCTGCTGCGCCCCGGTGTAGAGGTCGTGCAGTGCGCCGTTCATCGCCAGCGCCTTGATTTCCTCGACGGTGTAGGAGGGATGGAGCTGGCGCAACAGGGCGACGAGGCCGGCGACGTGCGGTGCAGCCATCGAGGTGCCGGACAGCGTCGCCGCCTGGCTGCCGGTAACCACGGCGCCGGGCGGTGGCACGATGCCCGACTGCGCCGACACGATGTTCGAGCCCGGCGCGGCGATGTCCGGCTTGAGCGTCATGTCGACCGCCCCGCCCGGTATCGAACCGCTGTTCGGCCCGCGGGAAGTCGAGGCGTCGATCATGTCGCCGGCGTCGCCGGCGACGTGGATCGTCGCGGTAGCGCCCGCCTCGGCCTTGATCAGCGCTCCGTCCGACTTCGAGACCATCACCGAGGGAATCGTCGGAGGAGCGCTTCCGTCACCTCCCATGAAACTCGGTTGTCCCGTCCGGTTGTTGACGACGATCACGCCCATCGCGCCCGCGCTCTGGGCGTTGATTACCTTGAGCTGGAAGTTGCAGGAGCCCCGGTCGACGACCGCGATCTTGCCGGTGAGCGACCCCGGCGCAGGCGGCGTGCAGGCCTGGGCAGGCGAAGCCAGCGCGAGCGGTCCGGTCAGCAGCGGGGGAACCGTCGGCAGCGCGGGGCCGAAGCCGGCCGGCATCGCGAGATAGTCTCCGCCGGGAGTGTCCACCGTGGCCACGCTCTCGTAGCCGTCCACCGAGTTGGCCACCGAGATCACGCGCCGGGCCGACGATGGCGTACCGAGATTGAAGTACGAGTCGCCGCTGTTGCCGGCCGAAGCGACCACGATCACACCTGCCAGCGCGGCAGCCTCGGCGGCCTCCGAGGAAGCATCGGACAGTCCGCCCCAATCGCTTCCGAGCGACATGTTGATGACGTCGACGCCGTCGATCACCGCCTGCTCGATGGCGGCGACGGTCAGGAACGTCGACCCTTCGCAGCCGAAGACGCGATAGGCGTAGAGGTCCGCCTTCGGCGCCATGCCCGGGTAGATGCGAAGGAGCGACGCGTCGATCGCGGTGTCGTAGGGACCGGCGAACGTTGCGCCGCCGAGCGTCACGCCGAATCCCGCGGCCGTGCCCGCGACGTGCGAGCCGTGACCGTTGCAGTCCATCGGGTTCGCGTCGGGAGCGGGCACCGGGTTCGCGTCCGCGTCGTAGGCGTCGCCCGCGAAGTCGTGGCCACCGACGACCTTCGCGGTAGGGAAGATCGGGAGTCCGCTGTTGATCCCGGTGTTGCTGATGCGATCGTTGTCGGCGTAGGAAGCTGCGCTCCCGTCGCCGCCGAAGTCCGCGTGCACGTAGTCGAGGCCGGTGTCGATGATCGCGATCTTGACGCCGGCACCGTCGACGGCCGGCCGCGCCATCGTTCCCTCCCACACGGCCGGCGCACCGACGAACGGCACGCTCTTCGCGCTGTGGGGATACTCCTTCTGGAGGACGCGCACCCGCTTCACGCCTTCCAGCTCGCGCAGCCTCGCGACGTCGGAGGGCGCGACCATCATCGCGATCGCGTTCTTCACGCGCTGCACGCGGTACAGTTCGGTGAACGGAATGCCGCCGGCCAGCGTCGACGAGGCGAAGCGGTCCTGCTGCGCCTTGTTGGCGGCGACCTGCCGCGACAGCGCGGTCTCGGCAGCGACGCTCGCCATCCCTCGCCGCCCGCCGGCGTCCGTGAAGCTCTTGAGCCCCGGATCGCTCTCGAACTCGACCAGTACCGCAACCGCCTCCTGGCGGAGGCGACCTGCCGGTATCCCGCGGGGCGCCACGAAGCGTCCGTCGAATGCCTGAAGAACCGTCGCTTCGTTCGCGCGCGGGCGTTCGAGCGGACCTGCGGCAGCCGCATGGGCGATCGCGAACGTCGCTGCGAGCCCGACTGCGATGGTGCCGACGCGTTTCCCGCACCATGCATTCACGAAGCCTCGTTCGCCGGCCGCACCGTTCCCGATCATGGACGATCTCCCCATCGACACAGCCTGCACGTCGCGGTGTCGCGAACTTCGCGTCGCGCTCACCGGCTTCGCCGCGCGAGACGAAACATGCGCGGGACGCGCAGCAATCTATCCTCGCTCAAGACGTTGCGTCAATCCCTCGAGCGCGCTGCGGCGCATCATCCAGTTCACGGCAGCGCACCCATCGTTCGCGTAGCGAGCGATCTGGTCTGACCACTTCTCAGGTCGCGCGTATCGGGTCGCCTGCGCTCGGTCCGCGGGAGGCCACGTTGGATCAGAGCGATCGTTGCGACTCTGCGCGCCGCTGGTTGGCGCGCGCCGCACGATGCCCGCGCCGCAGTCGCACCGCGCCCGGATCAGCGCACGAGTGGAGACAACGCATCGTCGCGAATCGCGAACCCCCAACCCGGTTCGTCGCGGGGATACGCGAAGCCCCCCTCGACGCGAAGCGGCCGGTCGACGATCGCGTCGATCCAGTCGAACGACTCGGCGCCGGCGCCGTTGGGAACCGTGCACAGGAGCGGCACGTCGTAGTCGCGGTAGTAGTGCGGCAGGACCGGAATAGCGTGCGCCTGCGCGAGCGCGGCGGAAGCGCGCCACGCTTCCACGCTGCCGAGCCGCAGGAGGTCCGGCTGCCACAGGTCGATCGCGCCGCGACGCGCGAGTTCGCGCAGCGCGACGAGGTCGTATTCGCGCTCGCCCATCGCGATCGGGATGCCGGCGCCTTCGCGCACCTCGGCGTAGCCGTCGAAGTCGGCGTGGTCGATCGGCTCCTCGAACCACGCGATACCGAACCTTCGCGCTTCGCGCGCGAGAGCGAGCGCGGCCTCGACCGACAGACCCTGGTTCGCGTCCATCATCACGCGCACGTTCGGTCCCACCGCGTCGAGCACGCGCGCAAGCCGTTCGAGATCGCGGCCCTTCTCGCGCGAACCGACCTTGACCTTCACCGCAGCGAAGCCGCGTTTCGCGTAACCCCTCACCTCGTCGACCAGTTCGGCGTCCGAGTACGACAGCCAGCCGCCGCTGCCGTACACCGGAACCGGCCGCGCCTCGCCGCCCAGCATCCGCCACACCGGCTCGCCGCGCGTACGGCCGATCGCGTCCCACATCGCGAGATTGGCGAGGCCCAGCGCCCAGCGATTGATCCCGGCGTGGCCGAAGTACTCGCTTTCCGTCTCCCAGTCGCGGATGACGCCCGCGGTATCGGCTGCATCCCGCCCGCGCAGGAACGCCTCCATGTCGCGGCACGCCCCCGCGATCGCGTGCGGCGAATAGTGGAACGAGAGCAGATGAGACTCCCCGACGATTCCATTCTCGAGGACGATGCGGGCGACGACGAAACGGATCCCGGGGATCGCGTGCGTCGCATCGGCGATCGGGCGCGACAGCGCCGAGCGCGCCGAGTGGAACGCGACCTCGCGGATCGCCGTCGGCGTCACCGCGGGAAGACTCAGGAGAGCGCCGGCTGCGTGCGCCGCCGCCACGCGAGCCAGCCGACGGCGCCCGCGACGACCGCGAGCACCGGAATCGAGGCGATGTTCATGATCTCCCAGCCCGCCGCGGAGACCAGCGCTCCCGATGACGCCGACGACACGCCCATCGTCGCGAACACCACGAAGTCGTTCACGCCCTGCACCCGGGCCTTCTCGGCCGGCGCGTAGGCCTCGGTGAGGAGCGCGGTGCCGCCCGTGTACATGAAGTTCCAGCCGATGCCGAGCAGCGCCAGCGCGACGAGGAAGTGCGTGAAGGTCGTGCCCGACAGCGCGACCGCGATGCAGGCGAGCATGATCACGACGCCGGCGCCGATCACGCCAAGCACGCCGAAGCGCTGGATCAGCGAACCGGTGACGAGTCCCGGCGCGAACATGCCGATCACGTGCCACTGGATCACGATCGCGGCGAAACCGAACCCGAAGCCGCAGAAGTCCATCGCGAGCGGCGTGGCGACCATCAGGAGATTCATGATGCCGTAGCCCAGTGCCGCGGAGAGGACCGCGACGACGAACACCGGCTGGCGCGCGATCTCGGCGATCGGGCGTCCTCCTCCGGAGCGCTCTTCGTGCGTCGGCGGAGGGACGCGGACGAAGGACTGGACGGCGAGCGCGACCAGCGCGTAGGCGGCGAGCACGATGAACGACCCGGCGTAGGGAATCTCGAGCGCGTCCTTCGCGTAGCGCATCGACGTGGGGCCGATCACGCCACCGGCGATGCCTCCCGCGAGCACCCACGAGATCGCCTTCGCACGGTCGGCCGGCGCCGCGACTTCCGCGGCCGCGAACCGGTACTGGAGACCGAACGCGTTGTAGATGCCGATGACCGCCGACGCGGCGCAGAACAGCCAGAAGCTTCCGAGGTAGAGCGCCAGCACCGCCAGTGCGCATCCGGCCACGTTGACCAGCGCCCCGGTCATGAAACCGGTCCGCCGGCCGACCCGCGCCATCCAGTGCGACGCAGGCATCGTGGCGATCGCCGAGCCGATCACGTAGGTCGTCGCACCGAGCGTTGCGAGGGTCTTCGCGGGAGCGAGCTGGTAGCCGACCAGCGCCTGCATCGAGATCAGCGACGACGAGTTGGTCAAGAGCAGCGCCTGGCAGGCCGCCAGGAGCGCGAGGGTGCGGCGGTCGGTCTTGGCGGGGGCGGACACCGGGGCGCGAGATTGTGAGAAGCGCAGGACCCCGGGGGTGCGCGCCGACTCCGTATCATACGCGGATGGACGACACCCTCGTCGCCGGGATCCACGCGTTCTGGTTCGGCCCCCCGCCGCATGCGGCAAGGGCCGAGTGGTTCCGCAGGGATCCCGCCTTCGACGCGCAGATTCGCGCCCGCTTCGGGGAGGCGATCGAGACCGCGCTCGGCGGAGGATTCGCGTCGTGGGGCGCGACTCCGCGCGGCGCGCTGTCGCGCATCCTCCTGCTCGACCAGTTCACGCGCAACGTGTTCCGCGACACGCCACGCGCGTTCGCGGGAGACGCTCTCGCGCTCGGGTTGGCGCAGCGCGCGGTCGAGGCAGGCCACGATCGCAGCCTCGACAAGTTCGAGCGATGGTTCTGCTACCTGCCGTTCGAGCACAGCGAGGATCTCGCGGTCCAGGAGCGTTCGCTCGAGCTTTTCGGGCAGCTCGCCCGCGACACCGGTGACCGGTCTCCGCTGGAGTGGGCCGAGAAGCACGCGGTGATCGTGCGCCGATTCGGTCGCTATCCGCACCGCAACGCAATCCTGGGACGGGAGTCGACGCCCGAGGAGACCGCGTTCCTGCGCGAACCGGGGTCGAGCTTCTGATGCGCAGCGTGGCGCTCGACGTCACCCCCGGTCGCACGGACGTCCCTCGGACCCCTTGGTCCGTGGGACGTCCGTGCG
>JADLBN010000230.1 GCA_020847675.1 Burkholderiales bacterium
AGCGTCGTCGTCTTCCCCGAGCCGGTCGGCCCGGTGACGAGCAGGATGCCGTTCGGCTGCCGGAGCGCCTTCATGAAGCGTTCGAGCGTGTCGTCGAGGAAGCCGAGCCGCGCGAAGTCGAGCGCGACGCCGCCCTTGTCGAGGATGCGCATCACGACGCTCTCGCCGTGCATCGTCGGCACGGTCGACACGCGCAGGTCGATCTCCTTCCCCTGGACGCGCAGCCGGATGCGCCCGTCCTGCGGCAGCCGGCGCTCGGCGATGTCGAGGTTCGCGAGGATCTTCACGCGCGAGATCACCGCGGCGGACAGCCGCCGCGGTGGCGTCTCCACCTCGTGCAGGACGCCGTCGATCCGGTAGCGCACGACCAGCCGGTTCTCGAACGGCTCGATGTGGATGTCCGACGCGCGCGCGGCGAGCGCGTTGGTGATGAGCAGCGACACGAGGCGGATGACCGGGGCCTCGGACGCGAGGTCCTTCAACTGCTGCACGTCGGCGTCGAAGGCGATCTCGTCGCCGCGCATTTCGACGTCGTCCCCGACGATCTGGCCGACCGCGCTCTTGCCGCTGCCGTAGAGGCGCTCGAGCGCGGCGTCGAGGTCGCCGGGCACCGCGACCATCGGGCGCACCCTGCGGCCGGTGACCATCGCGAACGCGTCGATCGCGTAGGCGTCGGTCGGATCGGCCATCGCGAGCACCAGTTCGTCGGCGTCCTCGCGCACCGGCAGCGCGCGCGCGTCGCGCAGGAAGCGCGCCGAGACGCGCTCCTCGAGGATCGGAAGCTCCGGATAGCCGGCGCCGTCGAGGAGCGGCAACCCGAGCTGCGCGGCGAGCGCGTCGGCGACGTCGCGCGGCGCGACCAGGCCGAGCGTCACCAGGAGCGAGCCCAGGCGCTCGCCGCCTTCCTGCTGCAGTCTCAGGGCCCGCTCGAGCGAACCCTGGTCGAGCTTGCCGCGCTCGATCAGGAGCTCGCCCAGCCGCCGCTTCGGAGTCGACATCGCCAGACCGGTCGTGGGGTGGACGGTTCGATCCGCGTGCGGCGGTTCGAGTTCACCATTCTAGCAGACCGTCCGGCGGATCGCTCAGGAAATGCTTACGCAGCAAGGACTTAGGGATGGCGGACCGGGCGCCGGGGAGGAACGCCGCCACCGCCGCCGGCCGGTGATCGGCGGATGGGTGCAATGCGGCACGGGAGACGGACGCGGCCGAGGGCCGTCGCGTTCGGCCCGATGCCTTGTCCCCGGTCACGGAAAGCGGCCGGCGGGCCGTGGCATCCTTCGAGGATTCCCTGCCGGCCTGCCGACCCATGAAACTCGAATGCTTCGCTCTCGACGACGCCCCGCTGCCGCTCGCAGCCGCCCCGTCCACCCGCGAATGGATGGACGCGATGCCCGACCGCCACGCGTACCGGTGCCTGCCGCTGTCGATCGCCAACGCGCACGGCTGGACGATCGGCGCCCCCTGCGACCTCGAGGTCGCCTGGGACGGAGGCAGGCACGCCTTCAATCTGAAAGTGCGCGCGCTCGACGGCTTCGAGGGGATCGAGCGCTACGCGGTGTCGCACTTCGCGTGGGGCATCGTCACGTTCAATCTCGGGTGGCTCTTCCGTACGCCCCCCGGCTGGAACCTCGTGGCAGGCGGGCCGCTCAACCGGCCGAAGGACGGCATCGCGCCACTCTGCGGCATCGTCGAGACCTACTGGCTGCCCTATCCGTTCACGATGAACTGGCAGATGACGCGGCCGGGTGCGGTGCGTTTCGACAAGGACGAGCCGGTCTGCATGGTCTACCCGGTGCAGGCGAACGCGGTCGAGTCGTTCGAGCCGGAGATCCGCCGCCTCACCGACGACAAGGTCCTCGCCGACCAGGCCTACGCGTGGAAGGCGCGGCGCGACGACTTCATGCGCCGCTACGAGAAGAGCGACGCGGCCACGCTCGCCGAGGCGTGGCAGAAATACTACTTCCTGGGCAAGCTTCCCGACGGCAGCGACGCGCCGGCCGGTCACGTCAGGAAATTGCGCGCGGCGGCGCCGGTCGACAAGCGGAGCTGAACCCTCGCGAAGCGGCGGTGACGAAGCCGGAGTCGCGAAGCGGCGGTTTGCCGCCGGAACGCGACGTCATCGCAACCGGCGAGACGTTTCTTCCGCGTGCGCGGCTCGAGTCCGCGCCGGCAGGACTGCCGGCTACCGCAGCCTGCGAAACGCTTCTTCCGCGTGCGCGACGGTGGTCGCGATGTCGGCGTCGGAGTGCGCGGCCGACACGAAGCCCGCCTCGTAGGCGGAGGGCGCGAAGTGCACGCCCGCGTCGAGCATCGCGTGGAAGAAGCGGTTGAAGCGCTCCTTGTCGCAGGCCATGATCGCGTCGTAGCCGTCCGGGACCGACGGCGCGAAGTAGATCCCGAACATCCCGCCGACCGCGTTCGCGCAGAACGTCGCACCCGCGCGCTTCGCCGCGCCCGCGAGCCCGTCGACGAGCGAGCGCGTCTTCGCCGCGAGCGTCTCGTAGAAACCCGGCGCCTCGGTGAGCGCGAGCGTCGCAAGCCCGGCGGCGACGGCGACCGGGTTGCCGGAGAGCGTGCCCGCCTGGTAGACCGGTCCGAGCGGCGCGATCTTCTCCATGATGTCGCGGCGGCCGCCGAACGCACCGACCGGCATCCCGCCGCCGATCACCTTGCCGAGCGTCGTCAGGTCCGGCGTGATGCCGACCAGTCCCTGCACGCCGCGCGGGTGCACGCGGAAGCCCGTCATCACCTCGTCGAAGATCAGCACGGCGCCGTGACGGTCGCAGGTCGAACGCAGCGCGGCAAGCCACTCGCGCGACGGCACGACGAGGTTCATGTTGCCGGCGATCGGCTCGACGATGATCGCGGCGATCTCGTCGCCGCCGGCGGCGAACGCACGATCGAGGGCGTCGAGATCGTTGTAGGGCAGCACGACGGTCTGATTCGCGATCGCGGGGGGCACGCCCGCCGACGACGGCTGGCCGAACGTGAGCGCGCCCGAGCCCGCCTTCACCAGCAGGCTGTCGCCGTGCCCGTGGTAGCAGCCCTCGAACTTGACGATCTTCGGGCGGCCGGTGAAGCCGCGCGCGAGCCGCAGCGCCGACATCGTCGCCTCGGTGCCCGAGGAGACGAGGCGCACGAGTTCGAGCGAAGGCAGCCTTCGCACGAGCGTCTCGGCCATCTCGACCTCGGCCTCGGTCGGCGCGCCGAACGAGAGGCCGTGATTCGCCGACTCCTGCACCGCGCGCACCACGTCCGGATGCGCGTGACCGACGATCGCCGGACCCCAGGATCCGACGTAGTCGATGTAGCGCCTGCCGTCGGCGTCCCACACGCAAGCGCCCTCGCCGCGCACGAGGAATCGGGGAGTGCCTCCCACCGAGCGGAAGGCGCGGACCGGCGAGTTGACGCCGGCGGGAATCGTGCGCTGCGCGCGCTCGAACAGCGTGTCGTTGCGGTTCATCGTCATGACGAAGGGTGAAGTATCCGGGAAGTCGCGAATGCGTCGCCGCCCGCAGCGAATGCCGCCGCGATGCGGCGCGCAGCGCCCGCCACCGCATCCGGATCATCGTGTCCGAACAGCGCGCCGATGACGGCGATCGCGTCGACGCCAGCTTGCGCGAGCGAGCGGGCGTTGTGCTCGTCGATACCGCCGATCGCCACGACCGGGACGCCGAGCGCGCGCGCGTGCGGCACGAGGTCGAGCGGTGCGCGGCGAGCGAGCGGCTTGGTGCCGGAAGCGAAGAAACTGCCGAACGCGACGTGGTCCGCGCCGGCCGCCACCGCGGTCCGGGCACGGTCGAGCGAGTCGTAGCACGACGCGCCCACGAGCCGCTGCGCGCCTACCACGGCGCGGGCGTCGGCGATCGCGGCGTCGTCCTCCCCGACGTGCACGCCGTCGGCGTCGACCTCGCGGGCGAGCGCCGGGTCGTCGTTGACGATCGCGAGCGCGCCGCGCGCGCGGCACAGTTGGACGATCGCGCGCGCCTGCTCGCGCCGCAGGCCGGGCGGGGAGGTCTTGTTGCGGATCTGGATCGCGCGCGCCCCGCCGTCGAGCGCCGCGGCGCACTTCGCGAGCAGCGCGAAGGTGTCGGCGGCGTCCGGCGTCACCGCGTACAGGCCGCGCAGTTTCGCGAGCCTCGCCGCACGCGGGTCAGTGGGAGCCACGGGCGTCCGCGGAGGGTGAGGCCTCCGCCTTGCCGTCGCGCGCGTCGCTCTCGTCGCGCGCCCAGAAGAGGCGGTCGGGCAGGTACTGCCCCATGCCGGGGCGATAGGCCTTGCGCAGCGCGTTCCACGTGTAGTCCTGCGCTTCGCGCACCGCCTCCGCGAGTTCGAGGCCGTTCGCGAGCATCGCGGCGACCGCCGCCGACAAGGTGCCGCCCGCGCCCTTGAACGGGCCGGGCAGGCGCGCCCAGGTGTCGGTGCGGACGACACCGCCCTTGCCGTAGAGCGTGTTGACGATCTCGCGCGAGGCTTCGTGCGTGCCGGTGACGAGCACGAACTCGCAGCCGGCGTCGACCAGGCGTCCCGCACAGTCGGCGATCGACGGTTCCTCGTCCTCGTCCTCGCCGGCGATGAGGCGCAGTTCGTGGCCGTTGGGCGTCGCGATCGTCGTCTGCGGCACCAGCAGGTCGCGCAGCGCGTGCATCGTCGCGTCGGTGAGCGGGGATTCGGGTCCGCCGCCGGCGAGCGACGGGTCGAGCACGAGCGGCACGTCCGGATAGTCGGACAGCACCTCGGCGATCGCAGCGACGATCTCGACCGAAGGCAGCGCGCCGATCTTGAACGCATCGACCGGCATGTCCTCGAGCAGCGCGCGCGCCTGGTCGGCGACCCACTCGGCCTCGATCGCGAACAGGGCTTCCGCGCCGCGCGAGTCCTGCACGGTGAGCGCGGTGACGACCGACAGCGGATGGCAGCCCATGCTCGCGAGCGTCAGCACGTCGGCCTGCAGGCCCGCGCCGCCGGAAGGGTCGGACGGCGCGAAGGTCAGGACGATGGGCGGGGAGCCCTGCACCGGGTCGTGGGTCGTGGTCACGGGACGATGGTACCCGGAAGGCCGATCCGGGGTCGGAGTCGGGTTCCGGAATTCGGGGTCGGAGTCGAATCTCGCGGAGGCCGTCATGGTGTCGCGCGGCATCGGTGAAATTCGACTCCGACCCCGAATTCACGACTCCGAAACGGTCCCGCGCGGCACGCACTCGAGGTACATGCTCACCGCCTCGTCCGGCTTGCGCAGGTCGATGCCGCGCATCGCCGGGTGGCGGCTCTCGCCGTAGCGCGACACGGCCACGTCGAAACCCGCGCTCGACGCGACGCGCGAGAAGGTCTCCACGTCGTACTGCCATCGGCCCGCGAGCTTCATGCCGAGGTTCAGCACGTCGGCCGCGGTGCCCGTCGGCAGCGGGACGCCGACCGCCGTCGTCCAGAACCGGACCAGCGTCGCCGGTTCGTCGAGGAACAGCCGTGCGAAGCGCGCGAGATCGGGCGTGAGGACGCGCAGCGTGCCTTCCGGCTTCAGCATGCGCCGGCACTCCGACAGGAAGCCGCGCAGCGCGTCCGGCTCGAGCTGCGCGACGAAGTCCTCGCTGAAGATCGCGTCGGCGCAGGCGTCGGCGAACGGCAGCGTGCGCGACAGGTCCGCGACGACGTCGGGACGGCCCGCCGGATCGAGGTCGACGTTGATCCATCCGGCGAGCGGATACGGACCCGAACCGAAGTTGACGAGGATCATCGCGGGAGGGAGGGCGCGCGAAACATCCTATAATTCTGCACGACGCGCGGAGCGCGCGCCGCACCGGAGACGCGCGTTGAAGAAGTACATGTGCCTGATCTGCGGATTCATCTACGACGAGGCGCTCGGCCTCCCGGACGAGGGCATTCCGCCGGGGACGACCTGGGACAAGGTGCCGCCGAACTGGACCTGCCCCGAGTGCGGAGCGCGCAAGGACGACTTCGAGATGGTCGAGCTGTAGTCCACGCCTGCCGCAACGGGACGAAGACCTGCGCCCGCGTCCCCGTTACATCCCCCCGTCGTGCACGCGGCCTTTCGCGGCGACGCGGTGCGTCGCATCGCCGCGAACCGGTCAGCCGTTCCCGAGCAGTTGCCGCAGATCGTGCGCGAGCACCTCGGGCCCCTGCCCGTGGCCCTCGTACACGCGCAGGCGCCCCTGCGGGTCGAACAGGAACAGCCCCGCCGAGTGGTCGACCGTGTAGGTCTCGGGCGTCGCGCCGGGAACCTTCTGGAACAGGATGCGGAACTCCTTCGCCACCGCCTCGAGTTCCTTCGCGTCGCCGCGAAGTCCCACGAAGCGCGGATCGAACGCGGGGACGTACTGCTTCAGGAGTTCCGCCGTGTCGCGATCGGGGTCGACGGTCACGAACAGGACCTGGACGCGGTCGCCGTCGGGACCGAGCGCCTTCACCGCCTCGGCCATCGTCGCGAGTGTCGTCGGGCACACGTCCGGGCACTGCGTGTAGCCGAAGAACAGCACGACCGCCTTGCCGCGCCAGTCGGCGAGCGTGCGCGGCTTGCCGTCGAAGTCGGTGAGCGCGAAGTCGCGCCCGAACGTGCTGCCGGTGACGTCCGAGCCCTTGAACGACGGAGCGCCCGATCCGCAGGCCGCGACGAGCAACGCGACGACAAGCAGAAGGATCAGGCTCGACTTTTCGAGCGCCGCGCGGAAATCGGGGACAGACCCGCTTTTCCCGGTGGGAAAAGCGGGTCTGTCCCCGATTTCCCCCGATTTCGCCATGTTCGGCGTTCGACCCCGCACTCCGCGGCCTACCAGTAGTGGTCGACGAGCAGCGCGGAGAACAGCGCGGCGAGGTAGAAGATCGAGTACGCGAACGTCCTCCGCGCGAGGGCGTCGCTGTAGCGGAGGTACAGCGCGACCGCGTAGGCCGCGAACACCGCCCCCAGCACCAGCGCGCTCGCGAGGTAAAGGAGGCCGCTCATCCGGATCGCGTACGGCAGGAGCGACACCGCGATCAGCACCGCCGTGTAGAGGACGATCATGAGCCGCGTGTAGCGCGACCCGTGGGTGACCGGGAGCATCGGCAGCCCGGCGCGCGCGTAGTCCGCGGTCCGGTACAGCGCGAGCGACCAGAAGTGCGGCGGCGTCCACGCGAAGATGATGAGGAACAGGATCAGCGCCTCGGGCGGAACCGCGTCCTGCACCGCGGCCCAGCCCAGAACCGGCGGCATCGCGCCCGAGGCGCCGCCGATCACGATGTTCTGCGGCGTCGCCGGCTTGAGCAGCACCGTGTAGACGATCGCATAGCCCACGAAGGTACCGAGCGTCAGCCACATCGTGAGCGGGTTGACCCAGGCGCCGAGGATCGCGAGCCCGCCCGCGCCGACGAGCGAGGCGAAGACCAGCGTCTGCGTCGGCGTGAGCGCGCCCGAGGGCAGCGGACGCCAGCTCGTGCGGGACATCTTCGCGTCGATCGTGCGCTCGACGAGGCAGTTGATCGCCGCAGCGGCGCCGGCGACGAGTGCGATCCCGACCGTAGCGGCGAACACCACCGCCGGATCGGGCAGGTCCGGGGTGGCGAGGAACATCCCGATCACCGCGCAGAACACGATGAGCGACACCACCCGCGGCTTGGCCAGCGCGAGGAACTGTCGGAAACGCGATTCCGCGAGGGTGAGTGCAGTCATCGGGATGCCGGGTCGGAGGTCGATTTTACCGCAGCTTCGGAGGGGCTCAGCCGATGCGCGAGTTGCGCAGGAGTTTCGCGAGATCCTTCGCCAGCCGGGCGATGTCGGGATCGGCCGGCCACGCGAGCACCTGGTTGCCCAGCGGGTCGACGAGGTAGATCGGGCCGGATCCGCGAGGCAGGCTGTCGGCGGCAGGCCGATCGACGCGCACCACGCCGAGGTCGGGTTGCCCAGCGAGCACGGCTTCGGCCGGACCGTGTTCGCCGGTCACGAGCCACACGCGGGCAACCCGCTCGCGGTCCTTGCCCTGCATCGTGCGCGCCTGCCGGGTCGCGTAGAGGCGCGTGGCGCAGGACGGGTCGCAGTCCGCGGGCGCCGCGAAGATCATCACCCAGTGGCCGCGCTCGTCGGAGAGCTTCCAGGCGCTTCCGTCGGCGCGCGTCCCGGCGATCACGGGCGCCGGCTGCGTCGGCAGCAGTTCGCCGTAGTGCTTCGACTCGGGCGGCGGCATCAGGAAGTAGGCGACGAGCGCCGCGACCATCGGTGCGGCGCACACCGCGAGGATCAGCCAGAGCGTGCGGTTGCTGCGCGCCGGCGCGGGGGCCGTCATCCGGATCTCCCGCGCAGGCGACGCCACGCGAGGCCCGCCCACGCCGCGGCCGTGAGCGCTGCGAATGCGTACCACTGGAACATGTAGCTCGCGTGCGTCTGGATGCCGAAGTCCGGCGCCGGCCAGCGCCGCGTCAGGCCGTCGTCGATCCCCGCACCGTCCTGCTCGATCACCACCGGCAGGAGCGGCAGGCCACTCGCGCGGGCGATGCGCGCCGGGTCGAGGTTCTGCCGGACGTCCCCGCGTCCGTCGTCCTCCTTCCACTCGATGTAGCGCGCCGGCGGAAGGACGATGCGTCCGGAGACGGTCGCGTGCCCCGACGGCGCGGCGACCGGGGGCACGCGACCGGCGCCCGCACCGGCCGCGATCCAGCCGCGGTCGACGAGCACCGCGCGGCCGTCGTCGAGCGCGAGCGGGGTCACCACGTGGAAGCCGGCGCGCCCGTCGAGGACGCGGTTGTCGATCATGAGCTGCGCGCCGCCGCGCCACGTGCCCGCTGCGACGACGCGGCGGTAGCGCCAGGCCTTCCAGTCGTCGGTCGCCGGCAGCGGCACGGGCGGGTGCGCCGCGGCGGCCTCGAGCGCGGAGCGCTCCGTCTCCTTCGCGTGCATCCGGTCGCGCTGCCAGTTGCCGGCGGCGACGAACAGCGCGATCGCGGCGGCCGCGGCGGCCGCGGCCAGGGCGCGCGCGAAGCGGCCACGAGGGGCGTCCCGCGACACGGTGCTAGACTGGGCGCGGGGCGTTGCCGCGCCCGCACCGCCCCATGAAGATCGTCGTCATCGCCGGCCTCTGCGCCGTGGTCGTCGCGCTGTTCACGGCGCTCGTGTTCCTCTACCGGGACCAGGGCAAGGGCAACCGCGTCGTCGTCGCGCTCGCGATCCGCGTCGGACTCTCGATCAGTCTCGTCGCGTTCCTCCTCGTCTCGTACTTCATGGGCTGGATCGCTCCGGGCGGAATGCGCTAGCGCGCCCGCAGGAAGCGCGAAGGCCGCACGGCTCCCCGTGCGGCCTCCGGTCCGCGGCGGACGGCGGGCGCTACAGCCAGTAGACCATCACGAACAGCAGCAGCCAGACCACGTCGACGAAGTGCCAGTACCACGCCGCGGCCTCGAACGCGAAGTGGTGCTGAGCGTCGAAGTGGCCCTTCAGCACGCGCCCCAGCATCACGGTCAGCATGATCGCGCCCACGGTCACGTGCATCCCGTGGAAACCGGTCAGCATGAAGAATGTCGAGCCGTAGACGCCCGAGGTGAGCTTCAGGTTGAGCTCGCTGTAGGCGTGCGTGTACTCGTAGACCTGGAACCCGAGGAACGTGGCCCCCAGCACGATCGTCGCGGCGAGCCAGAACGCGAGCTTGCCGCGGTGCCCCGCCTTGAGCGCGTGGTGGGCGATCGTGAGCGTGACGCCCGAGGTGAGCAGCAGGATCGTGTTGAGCAGCGGGATCCCGATCGCGCCCATCGGCGTGAACGACTGGGTCAGGTACGGGCCCTCGGTCGGCCACTGCGCGGCGTAGTTCGGCCACAGCGTGGCCCCGGTCAGCGTTCCCGAGCCCAGATCCGGCACCGACAGGTTGCGGACGTAGAACAGCGCGCCGAAGAACGCCGCGAAGAACATCACCTCGCTGAAGATGAACCAGCTCATCCCCCAGCGGAACGAGAGATCGACCTTGCGGCTGTAGATGCGCGCCTCGGACTCCGAGATTACCTTGCCGAACCAGCCGAACATCATGAACACCAGCGTCGCGAATCCCAGCGCGACCATCCACGCCCCGACCCCGATGCCGTTGAACCAGAGCGCGGCCCCCGCCCCGAGCAGCAGCATCGCGACCGAGCCGGTGATCGGCCAGTGCGAGGGCTGCGGGATGTAGTAGGCCGGCTGGCCGCCGTTCGTCGTCGAAACCATCGTGTCGTCTCCTCGCCTCTTGCGTTCGCGCGCGCCGGGTCACGTTCCCGTCGCCGCGCTCCCCTTCGCCACCGCGCCGCCGCCTTCCACCTCGAAGAACGTGTACGACAGCGTGATCGTGTGCATGTCCTCGGGCAACTCGCGGTCGAGAACGAACACGACCGGCATCCTGCGCCGCTCGCCCGGGCCGAGCTTCTGCGTCGTGAAGCAGAAGCAGTCCAGCTTGCGGAAGTACTGCGCCGCGCTCCGCGGAGCGTAGCTCGGGATCGCCTGCCCGATCACCGGACGGTCGGTCGGATTCACGATCTCGAACTCGACCTGGTTGAGCGCGCCGGGATGCACGTCGACCGCGGCCTCCAGCGGCCGGAACTTCCACGGCAGCCCGCGCGTGTTCGCGTCGAGCTCGATCTTCACGCTGCGCGTCGCGTCGACCTGCGTGTTGCGGACCTCCGCCGGCCGGTCGATGTCGCGCAGTCCGGTCACCTCGCAGATCTTCTTGTAGAACGGCACGAGTGCGTAGCCGAACGCGAACATCCCGGCCGCGATCACCGCGAGCCGGAGGAACAGGCTGCGGTTGTCCTGCCGGACGCCGGGATCGGCGGCGCTCATCGCGGTCGCCTCACTTCCCGCCCAGGTGCCGCCCGATGCCGAGCAGCAGGAACAGGAACACCGCGGCGCCGATCACCGTCATGCCGAGACTCGCGTCGCCCAGGAGGCGCGACGCGAACACGCCAACGAAGAAGACCGCGGCGATCGAGGCGAGGATCCACGCGGTGCGCCGGATGCCGGCGCGCCGCGCGGGATCGTCGTCCGGCCGGCGTTCGGGCTCGCCCATCGACGCAGCGCTCACCGGACGACCGGCGGGGTCTCGAACGTGTGGTAGGGCGCGGGCGACGGCACCGTCCACTCGAGCGTCGTCGCGCCCTCCCACGGCTTCGCCGGGGCCTTCGCGCCGTTGCCGCGGATGCACTTGATCACCGCGTAGAGGAACACGAGCTGCGAGAGCCCGAAGCCGAACGCGCCGATCGACGAGATCATGTTCCACTCGGTGAACTGGGTCGCGTAGTCGGGGATCCGCCGCGGCATGCCCGCGAGCCCCGCGAAGTGCATCGGGAAGAACGCGACATTGAAGAACACGAGCGACAGCCAGAAGTGCCACTGGCCCAGTTTCTCGTCGTACATCGTGCCGGTCCACTTCGGAATCCAGTGGTAGACGCCGCCGAAGAACGCGAACAGGCTGCCCGCCACCATCACGTAGTGGAAGTGGGCGACCACGTAGTAGGTGTCGTGGAGCTGGATGTCCACCGGCATGATCGCCAGCACGAGACCGGTGAATCCGCCCAGCGCGAACATGAACAGGAAGCCGAGCGCGAACAGCATCGGCGTCTCGAACGTGATCGATCCGCGCCACATCGTGGCGAGCCAGTTGAAGATCTTCACGCCGGTCGGCACCGCGATCAGCATCGTCGCGTACATGTAGAACAGCACGCCGGCGGTCGGCATGCCGACGGTGAACATGTGGTGCGCCCACACGATGAACGACAGGATCGCGATGCCGGCGACCGCGTAGACCATCGACGCGTAGCCGAAGAGCGGCTTGCGCGAATAGACCGGAATCAGCTCGGAGATGATCCCGAACGCCGGCATGATGATGATGTAGACCTCGGGGTGGCCGAAGAACCAGAAGATGTGCTGGAACAGCACCGGGTCGCCGCCGCCGGCCGCGTTGAAGAACGAGGTGCCGAAGTGGCGGTCGGTGAGCAGCATCGTC
>JADLBN010000231.1 GCA_020847675.1 Burkholderiales bacterium
ACGCCGTCGACCGTGCACTTCTTGCCGATCTTCTGGATGTTGCCCAGCGCCTTCTCCTCGATCGTCGTGAGGCCGCCGGCGATGTTGCCCTTGGTCGGCTGGCTGTCGGAGAGGTCGCTCGTCTTGTGGCGGTCGATCACCTGCTGGTAGCGGTCGAACATGAACATGAACCGCTCGCGCACCGCGTCGTTCGCGCAGCGCGCCGCGACGATCTGCTCGCCGCCGGTCAGTTCGGTCGTCTCGCCGAAGCAGAGATAGCTGCCGAGCGGGTGGAGCTTGTCGAACGCGTTGCCGACCGACGGATTGGCGCCGCAGCCGCTGGTCGTGTCGCTCTCGCCGCACTTGGTGCTGACCCACAGCTCCTCGATCCGGCAGCGCTCGCGCTGCTTCTCGCTCGCCCACTGCACGTACTCGCGCGCGGCCTTGCTCGCGCGCATGATCGTGTCGTGGTCGCCGTGCAGTTCGATGCCGAAGCCGCAGACCGGTTTGCCGGTCGCCTTGATGCCGTCGACCACCTTCTGCGTCCAGCCCTCCTCGATGCCGATCACCACGACCGCGGCGACGTTCGGGTTGCAGCCGGTGCCGATCAGCGTGCGGAAGTGGAGGTCGAGGTCCGCGCCGAACTGCAGCCGTCCGTAGGGGTGCGGAATCGCCATCGTGCCCTTGATGTTGTGCGCCACCGCCTCGGCCGCCGCGTTGGACAGGTCGTCCAGCGGCAGCACGATCACGTGGTTGCGCACGCCGACCCGGCCGTTCTCGCGCCGATAGCCCAGGAAGGTGGTGTCCTTGCCGATCACTGCCATGATGTCCGCCCTCCGCTCACCAGCGCTTGGTCTTGATGTTGTGGACGTGCGCGTGCTCGCCGGCGCGGATCGGCGCGACGACCTTGCCCATGTCGATCCCGTACTTGACGACGGTGTCGCCGACCGCCATGTCGCGCAGCGCGACCTTGTGGCCGATCGGGATGTCCTGCCGCGCCGTGACGCGCGTGGACTTGTCCTCGTCCATGATCCAGCCGGCGAGATCCATGCCCGCCTTGACGCCCTCGACCACGACGACCGCCACGCTGTCGTTCGCGTCGTGCAGCACGAAGTGAATCATCGTTCGCTCCTGTCGCGCCCCGCGCAGGGACGGCGGGGCCACCGCGGCGAGTATTCCGCCGGTCCGGCCGGCTCGTCAACCAAGTCATCTAGATGATATGGACGTCAGGACGATTCCGGCCCACCATGCGCGGATGCCGCTCGCCAGGACGGTCCCGCCCGCCGCCGGCTTCGCGCCGATCGCGCCCGACGCGGCCGGCATGCCGCTCTACCGCGCGGTCAGGCGCGAGATCCTGCGTTCGATCGAGGACGGGAGCCTCGCGCCGGGCGCAGCGCTGCCCAACGAGTCGGAACTCGCTGCGACCTTCAACGTCGCGATCGGGACGCTGCGGCGCGCGGTCGACGACCTCGTCGCCGAGCACATCCTGGTGCGCCGGCAGGGTCGCGGCACCTTCGTCGCCACGCACACGCGCGACCGTTTCCTGTTCCAGTTCTTCCACGTCGAACGCTGCGACGGCCTGCGCGAGGAGCCCGGTGTCGATCTCCTGTCGTTCGAGCGCGTCAGGATGGACGAGGACGCCGCCGCAGCGCTCGCCACCCGCCCGGGCACGCCGGCCTTCCATTTCGAGAACCGCCTCACGCTGCAGGGCACGGCGGTGGTCCACGACCGGATCACGGTCCCCGCCGCCCTGTTCCGGGGGCTCACCGAGAAGCGCCTGCGCGAACGCGCCACCACGATCTATCACCTGTACCAGAGCGAGTTCGGCGTCACGGTCGTCCGCGCCCACGAGCGGCTGCGCGCGGTCGGCGCCGATCGCGCGAGCGCACGCGCGCTCGGCGTGGCGCCCGGCCAGCCCGTGCTCGAGGTCCGGCGCACGGCCATTGCGCTCGGAGGCCGGCCGGTGGAGTATCGTGTCAGCACCATCGTTACGGCCGCGCACGACTACGTGAATCTGCTGTCGAGGCCCGCATGACGAACGTTCTCTGCCCGGGTTCCAGTCGGCGCACTCCCAGGGGATCGAGCGGCCGCAGTCCGGCCGAGGTTCGCGCCGGCGGCAGTCCTGCCTGCATCGACGCCTCGCGGTCGTGGTTCGTCCGCTGATCGACCCTGCGAAGGCACGCGACCCGTACAACGCTTCCGGTAGCATCGGACGACACCGGCCGGAAACCCGTCTCAACCCAGGAGGAGCATCGATGACTTGGTTTCGCACTCGCCGGCTCGTGCCGGTCCTCGCGGCGCTGGTCGCCGCCGTGTCGACGCCGGCGTTCGCGGCCGGCTATCCCGAGAAGACGGTCCAGTACCTGATCCCGTTCCCGGCAGGCGGGGAGTCCGACATCGTCGCGCGCCTGCAGCAGCAGGTGTTCTCGCAGAAGTTCAAGCACGAGTTGGTGGTCGTCAACCGGCCGGGCGGCGGCGGCGCGCTGGTCTGGCAGCAGCTCAACACGCTGCCGGGCGACGGCTACACGATCGCGGGCATCAACCTGCCGCACGTGGTGCTCCAGCCGCTCGAGGGGTCCGTCGCGTACAAGACCGACGACCTGGCCTCGGTCTACTGGTTCCACTACACGCCCGACGCGCTGATCGTGCCCGCCGACAGCCCTTACAAGACGTTCCAGGACTTCCTCAAGGCCGCGAAGGCTAACCCGGGCAAGCTGTCGATCGCGGGTTCCGCGCTCTACTCGGCGAACCACGTTGCGCACGCGCGCCTGAACCGCGACTTCGGGATCGACACCCAGTACGTGCCGTTCAAGGGCACCGGCGACCTCGTCGCGTCGGTTCTGGGCAATCACGTCGCCGCGACGATGTCGTACACGACGCTCGCGATCGGGCAGAAGGGCAAGATGCGGATGCTCGCCGTCGCGACGCGCGAGCGCGTCCCGCAGTTTCCGGACGTGCCGACCTTCCGCGAGCTGGGCGTCGACTGGATCGACGGCGCCTACCGCGGCGTCGCGGTTCCGAAGTCCACTCCCGAAGCGGTGCGGCGGCAGGTTTCCGGCATGATGGACGCGATCAACAAGGATCCCGAACTCCGCCGAAAGATGGCGGAGGGCGGTTTCGAGGTGATCGACATCGGCTACGACCAGGTGCCGGCGTTCCTGAAGGAACGCACCGCCGGCTACATGAGCTCGGCGAAGCTGCTCGGACTCGTGAAGTGATACTGCGCGGGCTGCCGGCGCGGTGCGCGTGGCGCGCCGCCGCCTCGGCCGCTGTGTTCGTCGCCGCGCTGGCAGCGCCGACGGCCGCGCTCGCCGCGGAAAAGGTGCTGCGTCTGCAGATGCCCGCCGACGTCGAGGTGCTCGACCCGGCCCGCGCGGGCAGCCTCTCGACGCTCAACACGATCGGCCCGCTCTACCACCAGCTCCTCACCTACGACTTCCTCGCGCGGCCGGTCAGGCTGATCCCTTACGCCGCCGAGGCGCTGCCCACGGTCTCCGACGACGGCCGCACCTACACGCTGCGCGTGCGGCCGGGCCTCCTGTACGCGCCGCACCCGGCCTTCGGCGGCAAGCCGCGCGAGGTGACCGCGCAGGACTTCGTCTACAGCGTGAAGCGCATTGCCGACCCGGTGAGCATCTCGATGAGCTTCGCGCAGTTCGAAGGCCTGATCGAGGGATTGGACGATCTCGTCGCCGCCGCTCGCCGCGAGAAGCGGGGCCTCGACTATTCGGCGCCCATCGCGGGACTCCAGGCGCTCGACGCGCGCACGCTCCGGATCCGCCTCACGCGGCCGGACCCGACCTTCATCTACGGCCTCGCGTACGCGGGCTGGAGCGCCGTGCCGCGCGAGGTCGTCGAAGCCGAGAAAGCCGAGTTCGCGCGTCGCCCGATCGGCAGCGGGCCGTTCGTCGTCGAACGCTTCCAGCCTGGCACGAAGCTCGTGCTGGTGCGCAATCCCTCGTTCCGGCGCGTTCCCTGGCCGGACTTCGCCCAGAGCGCGAAGCCCGACGACCCGATCCTGAAGGCGATGCGCGGCGTGATGGTGCCCGCGGCCGACCGCGTCGAGATGACGCGCATCCCGGAGCCCTCGACCGCGGTGCTCTCGCTGCAGAAGGGCGAGATCGACTTCATCGCCTTCGTCGACCCACCGGCCGCGTTCGACGGGACCGAACTCAAGCCCGCCCTGAAGGCCGCCGGGATCGTGCCGGCGCGGGCGCGCGCGCAGGGCTTCGACCTGCTCATGTTCAACATGAAGGACCCGGTGGTTGGCGGCTTCGAGCCGGCGAAGATCGCGCTGCGCCGCGCGATCGCGATGTCGTTCGACGACGCCGAGTGGATGCGCGTGTTCGACCAGGGGCTGGGCTACCCGCAGCAGCACCTGATCGGGCCCGACATCGTCGGCTACGATCCTTCCTACCGCAACCCCAACGCCTTCGATCCGGCGACCGCGAACGCGCTGCTCGACCGGTTCGGCTACAAGCGCGGCGCGGACGGGATGCGCTCCGCGCCGGACGGTTCGCCGCTCGTCGTGCGCATGATCGTCAGCACCGCGTCGACGGGGCGGCGCGTCGCCGAGTTCATGAAGCGCGGCTTCGACCGCATCGGCGTGCGCATCGAGTTCGATTCGATGCCGCCGGGCGACCGGCTGAAGCAGATGTTCAACTGCAAGCACATGCTGACCACGATGAGCTTCGGCGGCGGCGCCCCCGACGGCGTGTCGGCGATGGAGAACTTCTACAGCAAGCACGTCGGCACGGTGAACCTGTCGTGCTACGCGAACGCCGAGTACGACGCGATCTACGAGAAGCTGCGCCTGATGAAGGCCGGTCCCGAGCGCGCGCCGGTGTTCGCGAAGCTCACGTCGCTCCTCGACGCGCACGAGCCGTCGCGCGTGCTGCCGTCGGCCGACGACGTGTACCTGCATTCGCCGGCGCTGCGCGGCTTTCTGCCGCACCCCTACCTCAACCTGCCCTACCACCTGCTCGACGTCGCGCCTGCCGCGGCGAAGTGAGCGCGGCCGCGCGCCAACCTGCGCCGCCCGATCCCGGCGTCCGGCACTCGCGCCGGTCGTGGTCCCGTCCGGATTCCGGTCCGGCTCAGATGCCGGCGTACCACTGGTAGCCCTGGTCCTCCCAGTAGCCGCCGCGGCCGCCACGCAGCGCGGCGAAGCTCTCGACCAGTTCGAGGCGCATCACGTACTTCGCGTGCTTGTAGCCCAACTGCCGCTCGACGCGCAGGCGGGCCGGCGCGCCGTTCGCGACCGGCAGCGGCGCGTCGTTCAGGTCGTAGGCGAGGATCGT
This sequence comes from Burkholderiales bacterium, assembly GCA_020847675.1. Classification (GTDB taxonomy): domain Bacteria; phylum Pseudomonadota; class Gammaproteobacteria; order Burkholderiales; family Casimicrobiaceae; genus VBCG01. The sequence continues at coordinate 5,280 of JADLBN010000231.1, forward strand.
CTGCTCGTGGTTGGCGTCGTCGAGGTCGATGCTCTCGTAGTAGAGGCCGGTGCCGTCCTCCTCCATCGGGTCGGCGCAGTGGACCACGACGTAGCGCGCGTTCGGTTTCGGCGCCGCCTGCGCGAGGATCGCGGAGAGCCGCGCGCCCCTCCATTTCCCGATCGCGCTCCAGCCCTCGACGCAGTCGTGTCGCGTGATCTGCGTGCGCGACGGCAGCGCGCGAAGCTCGTCGAGCGAGTAGGACAGGGGCTTCGCGACCAGCCCGTCGACGACCAGACGCCATTGGTCGAACCCGGCCGCGAGCAACGCCCGGTACGCGTCGGTGTCCGGCATGGCCGTGCCGTTGCTGCGGAAGCTCGGTGACAGGTCCGCGGGCGTGAACTCCTGCGCCATCGCCCTGCGGCCGACCAGCTTCGCCATCGCCTCGTTGAGCGGTTCGGCGCTGTCGAGCACCTTCGGGAACCACGAACTGGTCGACAGCTTCTGGCATCCGGCGAGCGACGCCGCCGCGAGCGCGCCGAACGCGCGCGCGAGGAAGCGACGGCGCTTGCGGCGGTCCCCGAGCTTCAAGACGTCCCCCCGGCAGAACCCGTGTCCACCCGGTAGCGCCCGGTCACCATCGACCGGACATGATTCCATGCGCCGGCCACGACGAGCTGGAACACGTGCACGAAGGCGAACAGCACGAGGAGCCACGCACAGACGAAGTGGATCGTGCGCGCAGACTGGCGGCCACCGAAGAGATCGACCCACCCCGGCCAGACGGCGTTCATCCACGGCGACATGCCCAAGCCGGTCAGCACGACGAGCGGCAGCACGACGAACACGATCGCGAGGTAGGCGAACTTCTGCAGCACGTTGTAGCGCTTCGACGCCTCGCCGCGCGGGTGGCGCAGGAGCAGGTGGTCGCGGATCGACGCGCCGATCCCGCGCAGGTCTCCGCCGGTCGGGGCGATGTCGCGGGCGAAATGGCGGCTCGCGAGTCCGTGGACGAGGTAGATGAGGCCGTTCAGCACGAACACCCACGCGAAGAAGAAGTGCCAGGAACGCGACATCGACAGCCACAGGTCGTCGGGAATCGTGATCCACCAAGGGAAGGCGCGCGCCGAAGGCTCGCCTTTCCGGTCGTTGGACACGCCGAGGACGCCGGTGGTTTCGATCGTCCGGCCGGCGATCGTCGTGACGCCGATCACGCTGTCGTCCGGACCCTCCGCGAGGCCGATCGACAACACCGGCGGGCGGCCGGTGTACGAGGACTTCCCCCAGTAGAGCGCGGGATGCGCGTTGAAGATCGCGAGCCCGCTCATCAGCAGGATCGTCATGGCCGCGACGTTGATCCAGTGCGTGATCCGCACCGCGAGCGAGTGCCTCCGGTAGAGGTAGCCCCCCGGGACTTCGGTCCGCGTTTCGTCGGCCGCCATGCGGATTGGTCGCGTTCGGTGTCCGGACTTTACACGGACACCGGTCGCGCCGGAGTCAGTCGAGTGCGACTTCGGCGAGCGGCACTCCGGCCAGTTCCGCCAGCGCCTCGACGACCAGCGCGTGGTCCTCGCGATGCGGCAGCGCCGACACGGCGACCGACCCGATCGGGCCGCTCCCGGCGAGCGTGATCGGGAATCCGCCGCCGACGAACGCGTAGTCGCGCAGATCGAGGGCCATCCGCTCGGCGATCGTCTGACCGTCCCGCAGCGGGGCGATCGCCGCGCCGTACGAGCTTCGCGCGAGCAGTTCGACCGTGTTGCACTTGCGCCGCACCCAGTCCGCATTGGCCGGCGTGCTGCCGGGCATCGCGTACGAGAAGACGTCGCGCCGCGCGAGCCGAATCAGGATCGCGACGCTCACCCCGCGCGCCTCGGCCAGCGACTTGAGGCGCGTGCCGAGCGCCCAGGCGGTGTCGGTGCCGAACTGCGCGAAGACGAGGCGCGATTCCTGGTTGGCGATGCGATCGAGGTCGTGCTGCGGATTCATGGCGGCGCGATGGGATCCCGGCAGATCCCAAGGATACTCGCCCGCGGACAGGTGATCGGCGGCGCCGTGCGGCGAGGGCAATCCGCCTATCGGCCATCGGAGTTCCGGCAGCCGCGGATGTCGAGTCATCGGCTCCCGAAACGGGTCATGATGATCTCCGGCGCGGGAAGCCCGCGGGGACCGAGTTGGCGCGCCGGCAGCCGCGGGGACTTCTCCGCCAGTCAGCTTCCGCCGTCCAGCGCGAGCTTGCCCGGACACAGGATGTGCCCGGGATCGAGGGCGTCCTTGAGCTTCCGCAGCACTGCGAGCCCGTTCTGGCCGAGCTGTCGTTCGAGGTACGGCGCGAGCCGCATACCCACGCCGTGATGATCGTTCATCACGCCGCCGGACTCGATGGCGGCCAAGGTCGCCGCGCGCACCACGCTGTCGTGCAGCGCCACCGCCTCGTCGAGGTCCGCGGGGCCCTTCGGGATGACGAATCGCGGATAGATCATCGATCCCCACTCGTACCAGTGCGACAGGTGGGTCTTGAGCGTCATGCCCCAGGCCGGGTCGATCGCCGCGCGCATGGCGCCGGTGACCGACCGGTAGACGGCCTCGATGTGGGTGAAGTCCGCCACGGCATCCATCGTGCCCCAGATCTGCGGGAGTTGCGGCGCGTGCGGCGGGTGATAGAAGGAATAGCGGTTCGACCACCACGCTTCGCCGATCCCGGGATTCAGCTCCAACCCCCCTTGCGCAGCGCAGATCGCGCGACAGGCCGACATTTCGGCGTCGACGAGGTTCGGGTGGTCACCATCGACCATGATCAGCATGGTCTCGCCGACCAGACCCGCCCTCACCGCACGCTCGAGACTGTGAACGGCAGCTTCCTTGTCGTAGAGCCGCATCACGGCCGGGCGCAAGCCCGACGTCATGATCTGGCGACCTGATTCGATCCCCTGCGTGAGCGTTTCGAATCGAAATGCGCAGAAAGCCCGACGGAGCGGTACCCGGCGCAGTCGCACGGTGACCGCGGTGATCACTCCAAGCGTTCCTTCGCTGCCGGCGAAGAGCTGGGTCAGGTCGGGCCCCACCGCATGTCGCGGCACCACCGGAAGGTCCACGACGTCTCCGCCGGGCAAGACGACTTCCAGCGAGAGGATGTGGTCCTGAATCGTTCCGTACTTGGTCGAGAGCACGCCGGACCCGCGCGCCGCGACGCACCCGCCTATGCTCGCCCACTCGGCTGAGGCCGGGTAGTGCGTGAAGCTCAGCCCCTCGCGGTTCAGGCCATCTTCGAACGGCTTCACGATCATGCCCGACTCGACCGTGCAGGTGAGCGACGTGCGGTCCAGGCGGCGCACCTCTTTCATGTCGAGAAGGCTCAGCAGGATCCCGCCTCGCGTTGCGTTGGCAGCGCCCTGGACGCCAGAAGCGCCCCCGGCGGGAGTCACCGGAACGCCGATACGCGACGCGAGCTTCAGAACGCCTGCCACCTGTTCGGTGGACCGCGGAGATACCAGGACGTCCTGGCAGCTGAGGGGCCTGCCGAACTCGCTGTGCACATACGTGAGCCAGCTCATGTCTCCGGTGTAGCGTCGCCGCGCTTCCGAGCCGTGATGCACGCGCCCCTGTCCCACGATCGCGGCCAGCTCGGCGGCAAGTGCCCGACTGTCGAGATCGGTGCGCGATGACGACGCGTGATAGCGCACGTCGTTCTCGATGTTCATGCGGTTCCACCCATCGTCTTGCCGCTGGTCCAGTCGGCGTCGTGGACATCCACCTCGACCTTCTCGAACTCGTGCACGGCGTCGATGAGGTGGTTGGCGAAACGGTTGAAGGCAATTTCACCCTTGTAGGCGGCCGCCCGGAACGGGTTGCCCATGACGCCGGTATCCGTGAACTCGGCGTGCTCGAACGGCATATCGAAGTAACGATAGCCTTGGAATTCGATGTCGGGCATCCCGTCCTTCTTGGTCCAGGCACTTCCCAGCCAGTCCGGGGCGCGGGCCCTGGTCTCCTTCGCGCGATCCATGCGAACGAGTCGCGGGTCGTGGCACAGGCACTGGGATGTCTCGAGTTCGCCGGCGTGCCAGCCAGGCGTCTCTTCAACCGGTCCTTCGAGAACGTCCTGCAGCATGCCGAGGTAGCGCTCGGCGTAGGGGCGGTAATAGGCGACGAGGGCGCCCGTCTCGTTGCGCAGCTTGCGCAGTACGGGATCGACCACCTTGACGTTGGAGCCGTGACCGTTGACGAACACCAGGCGCCGGAACCCGTGATGGATCAAGGACCGCCCGACGTCGTAGAGAAGGTTGAGATAGGTCTCTACGCGCAGCGTTATCGTTCCGGTCCCCTGTCCTGGCGCCTTCAGGTGCTGCGGGCTGTACCCCATCCAGAGCGTCGGTGTATAGACGATGCCGGCCTTCCGGCCGGCGCGTTTCGCCACCTCGTTCGCCGTGATGCTGTCGCAGAACAGCGGCAAATGAGCGCCGTGCTGCTCGAGCGAAGCCTTGGGGATCAGGATCGTGTCGCTGTGGCGGAGGTACTCCTTGACGTCCGCCGCGCAGAGGTCGCCGAGGCACCAGGACGGGAACCCGAGGTCGAGCGCGCTGCGACGCGGCGCGTGCGCCTCGTCCTGATGGCAAGGTTTGACGTGGGCCGCGGGACCCCGCGCGAGACTCCAAGGTTCGTCGGCGCCGCCAGAGGCCTTCGCCGGACGCGGGACCTGTGGAGACTTGGGCGAACTGCCTGCAACACGCTTTGCCTTGCCGGACATCGGGGCTTTCCTTTCTGGTTACGCGGGGAACAGGGAGCGGGCCATGTCGAGGACGGCTCCCGCGAAGGACTCGTCGTTGATGTGTACGTCGAACTCGTAGTACGCGATGCGATCATCCAGATGGCGCCTGAGCTCGGTGCGAAACGCGGCGTCAAGAGCGGGATCCCAGAACGCACCTTGCTCACCCTGGAGATCGGATTCGCAGTTCGGGATGGACAGTCCGCGAGTCGGCACCATCACCACCACGGGTCCGGTGGCGGCATTGAGCTTGCGGGCGATCCTTCGCGCGACCTCGAGCTGCTCATCGCGATTCGCACGAACGAGCGTGAACTCGGGGTTGTGGTAGTAGCTGGGCCGGCTGCGCCACTCGGGTGGAATCTCGTTGCGTGGACCGCACACCATGAAATCGACGCAACCGGGAACGACGATCTGCGGGATTCCGCGCCTGCCCGCGGCTTCGAGCCGGTTCGAACCCGCATCGTGAAACCCGCCGGCGACGTTGGCGATGAGCTCACTGAGCGTGTAGTCGATCACGCCGTCGATCCAGCCTGCCTCGATCTGCTGCTCGAGCGCCGCTCCGCCAACACCGTTGGCGTGGAAGATCACGAGGTCGCCGGACCCGGACTCGAATCGACCCCGAATCCAGGCGACCGGGGCCGTGGTGTTGCCGAGCATGGTCGCGGCAACCTGCCGACGACGCGGACGACCGGAGCTGCCCTGCTTCGCGCGCTCATACGAGATCGCGCCGCCAGCCACGGACGCAGCCGCGGTGTCGAAGACCTGCCGGGCGATCGCGTTCAGCCCGCAGATGTCGACGACCGAGTGGACCACCGCGATGTCGCTCGTGCCCACGAAGGGACCGAAGGAACGACGTCCCGAGGCGATCGGCGAAACGATCGTCTTGGGCATGCCGAGCGGCAACTCCCGCATGGCGGCACTTGCCAGGACAGCGCCCTCCGCTCCACCGAGCGAGACTGCGCCGTGGATGCGTTCTTCGCCCGCGAGGCGCCGGACAACGCTGCGGGCGCCTTCCCGCATGCCCTCGACCGCCTTCCCGCGGCTGCCTGCGCGTCTGAGTGCCTGCAGCGTCGTGCCCGCGGCTTCGGCGACCGCGGCCCGCGAGATGTCGCAATGGATCTCGTCAGGTTCGCCGAGGATCCCCACATCCATGACGAGCGCATCGCAACCGTGCTCGCGGATGCCCGACGCAAGGTAGGCCGACTCGCGCCCCTTGGTGTCCATGGTCCCGATGACGAGGACGGTCGCCACGGTCAGTACCCGAACACCCGGCGCGGAAGCTCGGTCGCGAGCGGCGGCATGAGCCAGACCATCGCGAGGCCGATCAACTGGATCAGCACGAACGGCGCGATGCCGCGATAGATGTGCCCGGTGGTCACGGCAGGCGGCGCGACGCTGCGCAGATAGAAGAGCGAGAACCCGAAGGGCGGCGTGAGAAAGCTGGTCTGAAGGTTGATGCCGATCATCACACCGAGCCACAGCGGATCGGCGCCGAGCGTGATCAGCGTCGGACCCGCGATGGGAACCATGATGAAGATGATCTCGAACGGATCGAGGAAGAATCCGAGCACGAACATCAATGCCATGACGACGGCCATCGCGCCGTGCAGTCCGCCAGGCAGAGCCTTGAGAGCCTGCTCGACCATGACATCTCCGCCCAAGCCGCGAAAGACGAGAATGAACAACGATGCGCCGAACAGGAGCAGGAACGCCATCGAGGACAGCCGCGCCGTGGTATGCACGACCCCGGCGAGCATGCTCTTGCCGAGCTGCCCGCGAGCTGCCGCGAGCGCCATTGCGGCGACTGCACCAACGGCCGCGGACTCCGTCGGAGTAGCCACGCCCCCGAGGATCGATCCGAGGACCGCGATGACCAGAATGAGCGGCGGCAGGAGCGCCCGCAGGACACGCCGTCCAAGTGCCCCGGTGTCCTCATCGAGCTTCGGCAACGGCGGACAGGCCGTCGGCCGCGCGAACGCGAGGATTACGATCCAGACGATGTAGAACCCGGTCAACATCAGACCCGGTACGAGGGCACCGAAGAAGAGATCCCCGACCGAGACCGGGTCCGGCGCCATGTTGCCGCGAGCGAGCTGGGCCTGGCTGTTGGCGGCCTGGAGCATGTCGCCCACGAAAATGAGGATCGTCGAGGGGGGAATGATCTGGGCGAGCGTGGCGGAAGCGCAGATGGTCCCGCTGGCGAGGCGGGGGTCGTAGCCAACACGCAGCATCAGCGGCAGACTGATCATGCCCATGGTCACCACCGCCGCGCCGACGATGCCGGTGGACGCGGCGAACAACGCGCCCACGAGTACCACGGAGATGGCGATGCCGCCGCGCAGCCGCCCGAACAGCCTGCCGGCGGTCTCGAGGAGTTCCTCGGCGATCCCGGAGCGCTCAAGCACCGTCCCCATGAAGATGAACAGCGGCACCGCCACCAGGACTTCGTTCTGCATGACGCTGAAGTAGCGACCCGGCAGCGTGGCGAGCAGGCGCCATTCGAAGACATCGAGTGCGGCGCCGAGCGCAGCGAACAGCAAGCCGACAGCGGCGAGCGAGAATGCGACACCGAAGCCGAGCATCAGCACCGCGATCGAGGACGCGAGCAGCAGGACGCTCAGCACTTCTCCGGCATTCGCCATCGGATCAGTGCCCGCGCAGCGTGTGCAAGGCGCGCGCTGCCAGGGCCATCGCCTGCAGAGTGAGCAGGATCGCCATCACCAGCAGCATCGCCTTCAGAAGGTACAGCGCCGGCATGCCGTCCGGCATCCCCGAACTCTCCCGGGACACCCATGCGTCGACGACCCATGGCGTCACCAACCAGGCGGTGAGTGCCATCCATGGCAGGATCATGAGCGACGCTCCGGCCAGATTGACCCAGGCTCGCCCGCGGCGCGACATCCGGGCGTAGAAGATGTCGACCCGTACGTGCGTGTCGTGCTTGAGCGCGTAGGCTGCGCAGCCCGTGAACACGATGGCGTGGAGCCAGACGTACAGTTCCTGTAGCCAGATGTAGCCCAGGCTGAAGCCGTAGCGCAGGACCACCACCGCAAAACAGACGAGGACGCAGGCGAGCGTCAGCCAGGAGATCGCCCGCCCTGCCGCGTCGCCGATGCGATCCAGCGCATCGGCGACCGGTCCCCCATACTCGGACTCCGGGGCATCCGCCGGCGGCATCAGAGGCTTCGCATCCGCCAGACCGCCCCGGGCATCAGGATTCCGCGCGGCTGGACCTTCTTCTGGAAGCTCGCGTAGGACTCGTAGACCTTCTTCGCCATCGGGTCTTCCGCGACCGCCGCCGGAATGATCTCGGCGGCCGCCTTCTGCATCGCGCGCAGGACGTCGTCCGGGAATGTCCGCAATTGCACGCCGTACTTTCCGGTGAGTTGATCCAGCGCCTCGGGATCGTTCGCGAGGACCTCGGCCTCGGAGTGCATGAGTTCGGCGTGCGCGGCGATCGTGATCAGCGTCTGGTCGGAAGGACTCAGGCTGTCCCACACCTTCTTGTTGAACATCAGTTCGAGGGTGTGCCCGGGCTCGTGGAACCCCGGGCTGTAGTAGAACTTCGCCACCTTGTACAGACCGAAACCCATGTCGAACCACGGAGTCGCGAGTTCGGCAGCGTCGAGCGCTCCCGACTGGAGCGCCGGAAACACTTCGCCGAGCGGCATGAGGACCGGCGTCGCGCCTAGCGTCTTCAGAATCTCGCCACCGAACCCCGGGTAGCGCGCCTTCAATCCCTTCAGATCGGCGAGACCCTTGACCTCCTTGCGATACCATCCCCCCATCTGCGCGCCGGTCTGGCTGAGAGGAAGCGACTTGAGGTCGTGCGGGGCGTTCAGCTCGTCCCAGAGCTTCTGGCCGCCGCCGTAGGTGAGCCAGGCGAAGTGCTCCATCGGGAGCATGCCGAACGGAACCGTGGAGAAGAAGTTGTAGGCCTTGGACTTGCCGGTCCAGTAGTAGCCCGTCGAGTTGGCGACGTCGACGGCACCCTTGGACACCGCATCGAACATGCCCAGCACCGGAACGAGCTCGTTCGCACCGTAGATGCGGAACGTGATGCGCCCGTCGGTCGCCTTCGTGACGTTCTGGGCGAACCGCTCGATCGCGGTGCCGTTGCCCGGCGAGTTCCGCGGCCATCCGAGCACCATCTTGAGTTCTCGCTTGCCTTGAGCGATCGCCGGGGCGGCGACGGCCGCGGCTGCCGCCGCGCAGGCTCCGAACCCTGCTTTCAACACCTTGCGTCTGCGTTCCTGCATGGCGCTCCTCCGCTTTTTCGTCTGTCGTTCATGCCGCCGACTCAGCGGCTCCTCTGCGTCCTGCGTGGCTTGCCGGCGGGCTGCGACGGCGCAACGCTCCGGTACCAGTAGTGATCGGCGATCTCGAGGTGGTCCCTGATCAGTGCGCTCGCCGCGGTGGCATCGCCCTTGGCGATCGCGTCACGGAGCACCTGATGGTCGCGAATCGAGCGCGCGCCGACCTTCCGATCGGCAAACACGCCTTCTCGCCACGCGCGCGTCGCCAGGTAGAACGAGTTCGCCGCACGCAGCAGGAACTGGTTGTGTGTCGCCGCCACGACGGCGAGGTGGAAGTCGGCGCTGGGCTGCGCGATCGACTCGTTGCGCTCGTAAAGCGCACGACACAGCCGCATGCACTCGTCCATCCGGTCGAGATCCTCGGGAGTGCGACGCGCGCACGCAAGCACGGCGGCCTGCGACTCCAGGATCGCGCGGAACTCGTTAAGGTTCGCGACCTCCTCCCGGTCCGGGGGCATACCCAGGTCCGCTCGCATCACGGCGGCGTCGAGACTGCCGACGCGCGACTCCGCGCGAAGGTAGATCCCCGAGCGTGGTCGGCGCTCCACCACGCGCATTGCTTCGAGCACTGCAAGTGCCTCGCGCACGACCGCGCGGGTGACTCCGAAGCGCTCCGCGAGCAACCTCTCGGAGGGCAACCGTTCCCCGGACTCGAAGCGCCGGTCGCGGATGTACGGAAGGAGTCGGACGATCAGCGACGTCGCTTCCGAATGACCGGATCGCGGAGGCTCCCTTCGTTCGATCGAGTTCGACACGGGCGTGTACTTCTGGACCTACCAGTTTGGTGTGGCCACTCTGGTCCTGCCAGGCTCCGGGATCCTTGATTCGCATCAAGCACCTCGCGACGCCGCGGGGCCCGCGAGGTCGGCCGCGGACGAACACGCCACTCCGGCCCGCGGGACCCACCGCACCGGAGACTCGAACTCATGGAGTCGCGACCGTTCGACGCGGAGGCGCATGCAGCGCCTCCGGACAACCTCTGGACAACCTCACGACAGGCGCGGCCGCCCGTGAACCCATCGCACGGATTCGCAGCGCTTCTTTCGGCTGGCCGCCCGAGGGGACGCGCCGGACGAGGCGCCGGCCGTGTTGCCTGCCTGGGTCGTGGGGCCTGCCACGACCGGCGGCGGGCGCATCGCCAGCCGCCGCGTCCGGCGTGTCGCGCGTGCGTTGCGCAGAGCTTCCCTGAGCGGACAACTGCCTTCGGGAGAGCCGGGTGCCGGACTCGGCCCGTCGTTTCCTGCGAAACGGCCCCTCAGGCCGCTAGGACGCGACGATGCCCGATGGCGCGAGCGCGCGGGCCGAGGCGGGACAACTGGGCGCCGGGGGCGCCTAGTCGATCCGCTCGTACGCCGGCAGCGTCAGGAATTCGATGAACGTATCGTTGTCGACGAGGCTCGTGAAGATCCCGGCCGCGTCGTCGTAGCGCCCCTCGCCGTAGGCCGGGCCGAGGAGGTCGAGGATCTTCGCGAGTTCCTCGGGAATCATCGTGGCGACCATGCCCCTGGTGACCTTGCGTCCGTCGTCGAGGACGCCCTTGGGCGAGCGGATCCACTGCCACACCTGCGAGCGCGAGATCTCGGCGGTCGCCGCGTCTTCCATCAGGTTGAAGATCGGCACCGCGCCCTGCCCCGCGAGCCACGCGCCGATGTACTGGATCGCGACGTTGATGTTGAGGCGCAGGCCCTTCTCGGTGATCGGCTGCTCCGGCTCGAAGCGCAGGAGGTCCGCCGCGGTGACCTTGACGTCCTCGCGCTTCTTCGTGGCGATCTGGTTGGGGGAAGGCATCAGGCGGTCGAACGCCTCCTTCGCGACCGGCACGAGCCCCGGGTGCGCGACCCAGGTGCCGTCGTGGCCGTAGGTCGCCTCGCGCTCCTTGTCGGCCTTCACCTTCGCGAACGCCTCCGCGTTCGCCTTGTCGTCGTTCTTGATCGGGATCTGCGCCGCCATGCCGCCCATCGCGTGGATGTTGCGGCGGTGGCAGGTCCGGATCAGCAGTTCCGCGTAGCTCTTCATGAAATGAGTCGTCATCGTCACGAGAGCGCGGTCGGCGAGGCAGAAGTCGCGGTTCGAGCGGAGCTTCTTGATGCACGAGAAGATGTAGTCCCAGCGGCCGGCGTTGAGGCCCGCCGAGTGCTCGCGCAG
>JADLBN010000232.1 GCA_020847675.1 Burkholderiales bacterium
CGCAGCCTCAACCTGTCGAACGCGGTCGCGGTGGCGGTCTACGAAGCCTGGAGGCAGTGCGGATTCGCCTGACGCGGCGCAAGAAGCCGTCGCCTGCATGACCCTCCTGGCGCGGACCCGCCCTGGCCATTCCGCAGCGGATCGGGTTCCGCGCGGGCGGGCGCAATCCCGTCACCACCGCGCAGCGCGTCGCGGCGCCCGGGACGGCCGAACTCCCGGGGTCAGGCGCCTTCGGCCCTGGGCTCGCGGCGGAGCAGCGCCTCGACCGCTTCGCGCACCGGCACCTCGCCGGCGAGGACGCGATCGACAGCCTCGACGATCGGCATCTCGATGCCGTGATGGCGGGCGAGCGCGACCGTGGCGCGCGCCGCGTGCACGCCTTCGGCCACGTGGCCGAGGCCGGCGACGACGGTTTCCAGCGAATCGCCGCGGGCGAGGCCGAGGCCCACGCGACGGTTGCGCGAAGCGTCGCCGGTGCAGGTGAGCACGAGGTCGCCCAGCCCGGCGAGCCCCATGAGCGTCTCGCGGCGCCCGCCCTCGGCGACGGCGAGGCGCGAGACCTCGGCGAGGCCGCGCGTGATCAACGCTGCGCGCGCGTTGTGGCCGCAGCCCAGGCCGTCGGCGAGGCCCGCCGCGATCGCCAGCACGTTCTTGACCGCGCCGCCGACCTCCACGCCGACGATGTCGTCGGTCTCGTACACGCGCAAGGCGTCGCCGCGAAGGAGCGCGGCCACAGACGCCGCGAGCGAGGCGTCGGTGGCGGACGACGCGAGCGCGGTCGGCAGGCCGCGCGCGACTTCGCCCGCGAAGCTCGGCCCGGAGACGATGCCCACCGGCGCCGGCCAGCGCGGCGCGATGCGCTGGTGCGCGAGCGCGACGCCCGCCTGCCGTTCCGGCGCGGCGAGGAATCCTTTCGAGAGCCACACGAGCGGCGCGCGCGCGCCCGAGCGGGCGAGCGCAGCCGCCGTCTCCTCGAGCGCGCCGGCGGGCGTTGCGACCACGACGAGATCCGCGTCCGCGACGGCCTCGTCCCGGTGGTCGATCGCGAGCGCGTCAGGCAGGCGCACGCCCGGCAGGTAGCGTTCGTTCGAACGCGCGCGCGCCATCGCCTCGGCGCGCTCGCGCGTGCGCGCGACGAGCGTCACCCGCGGCGACGCGTGGGCGCGTGCGGCGAGGTGGCAGGCGAACGCGGTTCCCCAGGCTCCGGCGCCGACGACCGCGACTTCGGCGCGCGAGGCGTTCACGGGGCGCTCAGAGGCCGAAGACCTGCGCGACGCGCACGTACCCGGTGGCGCCGTCGCGGTGCTTCACCTTCACCCAGCCAGGCGAAGCGGTGGTGCCCGGCGAGGTCGCCGGTTCCGCGAGTTCGAGCAGCACGTTCGCCTCGGCGCGGAAGACCAGCGGCGCGGAGTCGGCGGGCTCCGCGCGCACGTCGGCGACGCCGCCCCGAACCTGCAGCATCCGCCGGTCGGCCAGCGACTTGCTCGCGATCCAGCCGATGGTGCCGGTGAGGTCGCGGACCTTGGTCCAGCCCTCGACCGACACGAGCACTTCGAGCGGCACGTCGGCGCCGAAGACGAACTGCGGTTGCGCCCGGGACGACGGCGCGTCGTAGAGGACGGTCGGCGCCTCGGCCGTCGTCCGGTAGTCCGCCGCTGCGGCCGGCGCGACCGGGCACCAGGCCGCGGCAGCGGCGAGCGCAATCGCCGCGGCGCGGCGCGGCATCGGAATCAGACCGCGGCCGGGGCAGGCGCAGGCGCGCCGGCTCCCTGCGCGAGCTGTTCCGCGTAGAGCGCCTCGAAGTTGATCGGCGACAGGTGCACCGGCGGATAGCCCGCGGTCATCACGGCGATCGCGATCTGGTGGCGCGCATAGGGGAACAGCATCGCCGGACAGTGCATCGCGAGGACCGGCTGCAGCGACTCCGGCGTCGCACCGTGGATCGTGAAGATGCCGGCCTGCGCGACCTCGACCAGGAAGATCGTGCGCTCGCTCGCCGTGGCGGTGACCGTGACGGTCATCACGCATTCGTAGATGTCCGGCTCGATCTGCTCGGCGCGCGTGCGGATGCCGAGTTCGATCTGCGGCGGCTCCTTGAGCTTGAACGATTGCGGCGAGCCCGGGTTCTCGAGCGAGAGATCCTTGACGTAGATCTTCTCGACGACGACCTGCACGTTGCTGGTGGAGAGGAGGTTGTCGGCCATGGCGTGGATTGCGGTCGGGGTCCTTAACCGGTCGATTATACGCGCTTCGACCGCTGCCTCGCCGGAGCGAGCGCGTCGTCAGGAAGCGGCGAGGAGCGCGTCGAGTCCGCCCGCGCGGTCGAGCGCGACCAGGTCGTCGTAGCCCCCCACGTGGGCCGCGCCGACGAAGATCTGCGGCACCGTGCGCCTGCCGGTGCGCTCCATCATCTCGGCGCGGCGCTGCGGATCGAGGTCGACGCGGACCTTGTCGATCGCGGTGACGCCCTTCGAGGCGAGGAACTGCTCGGCCCGGACGCAGTACGGACACATGCCGGTCGAATACATCGTGACCCTGGCCACGCTCACTTCTCCACCGGCAGCCCGGCCCCGCGCCACGCGGCGAGCCCGCCGGTGAGGTGGTAGACGTCCTTGAACCCGGCCTTGGCGAGCGCGCCGCCCGCCGAGCGGCTGCGTTGCCCGCGCGCGCAGTACGCGACGACCGGACGCGACGTGTTCTTCGCGATCTCGCCCACGCGCCGGTCGAGTTCCGACAGCGGGATGTGCACGGCGCTGGGCAGCCTGCCGTCGGCGACTTCCTTCGCCTCGCGCACGTCGAGGATCAGCGCGTCGCGGTTCATGAGCTGCGTGGCCCCCTGGGTGCCCACGTCCTTCATCGGCGAGAGGCGGCGGCCGAGGAGCGGCCAGACGAGCATGGTGCCGGACACCACGGCGGCGGCGGCATAGACCCAGTTGTGGTCCTTGACCAGGAAATCGGCGATCGTCATGGCGTGATGCGCGGCGCGGGATCGGGCGCCGCCGGACGGAAAGGTAGAATGATAATCCAGCGTCCCGAGGCGCGGATCCGCCGTGCGAAAGGGCCGCGTCCGCTCCCCGACACGCCCCGACCCCGATGCCGGAAGTCCCTCCCGTCCCGCTGCCCGCCGGCGCGACGCCTCGCCCGGTCGTCCTCGTCATCCTCGACGGCTTCGGCGAACGCGCCGACGCGCCGGACAACGCGATCACGCGGGCCCGGATGCCGCGCTGGCGCGAACTGCTCGCGAACCACGCGCACGGGACGATCGACGCGTCCGAGATGCACGTCGGCCTGCCCGACGGCCAGATGGGCAACTCGGAGGTCGGCCACCTCAACATCGGGGCCGGCCGCGTCGTCTTCCAGGACCTGACCCGCATCGACCGCGCGATCGCGACCGGCGAGTTCGAGTCGAATCCGGCGCTGAACGAGGCGCTCGCCAGCGCCCGCGGGAGCGGCGGCGCGGTGCACGTGATGGGCCTCCTGTCGCCCGGCGGGGTCCACAGCCACGAGAAGCATCTCGCGGCGATGGTGGCGATGGCGTCGAAGGCCGGAGCGAAGCGCGTGTTCGTCCACGCGTTCCTCGACGGCCGCGACACGCCGCCGAAGAGCGCAAGCGCGTCGATCGCGTTCATGGAGGACGCGTGCTCGGCGCATCCGGGCGCCCGGATCGCGACGCTCGTCGGACGCTACTACGCGATGGACCGCGACGGGCGCTGGGAGCGCGTGAAGCCCGCCTGGGAGGCGCTCGTCGACGGGCGCACCGCGTTCGTCGCGCCCACCGCGGCGGCCGGCCTCGAGGCGTCGTATGCGCGCGGCGAGACCGACGAGTTCGTGCAGGCGACGGCGATCGTTCCTCCGGGCGGACGGGCGGCGAGGATGGAGGACGGCGACGTCGTCGTGTTCATGAACTTCCGCGCCGATCGCGCCCGCGAGATCACGCGGGCGCTGACCTCCGCCGCCTTCGACGGATTCGCGCGCGATCGCGTGCCGAAGCTCGCGGCGTACGTGTGCCTAACCCGGTACGGCGACGAGTTCGCGGCGCTGCCGGCGGCATTCGCCCCGCAGAGCGTCGAGAACGGATTCGGCTCGTGGATCGCCGCGCGCGGAAAGACCCAGCTCCGCATCGCCGAGACCGAGAAGTACGCGCACGTCACCTATTTCTTCAACGGCGGCACCGAGTCGGTCTATCCGGGCGAAGACCGCATCCTCGTCCCCTCGCCGAAGGTCGCGACCTACGACGAAAAACCCGAGATGAGCGCGATCGAGGTCACCGACAAGCTCTGCGCGGCGATCGAGTCGCGGCGCTACGACGCGATCGTCTGCAACTACGCGAACGGCGACATGGTCGGGCACACCGGGGACTTCGACGCGGCGGTGAAGGCGGTCGAGACGCTCGACGCCTGCCTCGGCCGCGTCGTCGACGCTGCGCAGCGCGTCGGCGGGGAGGTCGTCATCACCGCCGACCACGGCAATTGCGAGCAGATGTACGACGCCAGCACCGGCCAGCCGCATACCGCCCACACGCTCGACGTCGTGCCGTTCGTGTACGTCGGCCGTCCGGCGAAGGTAGCCCCGGGCGGGGCGCTGAAGGACGTCGCGCCGACGATGCTCGCGCTGATGCGCATCCCGCAGCCACCCGAGATGACCGGCCGCCCGCT
Source organism: Burkholderiales bacterium (assembly GCA_020847675.1). Lineage (GTDB taxonomy): Bacteria > Pseudomonadota > Gammaproteobacteria > Burkholderiales > Casimicrobiaceae > VBCG01. The sequence continues at coordinate 4,656 of JADLBN010000232.1, forward strand.
TCTGTCGCCTGCCTGACCGATCCGCCACCAGCGCCGGTCTGGCGATCCCGGGAGTCCTCGGAACGCGCCGCGACCGGGGCTTCGATACCGATGTATGCGCTCACTGTCGCCGTAATCCCCGACTGGCATGAAGCGCGACGTAGCCGCTTGGAACATTGAGGGCGGACGGGTTCGCCGGGCCACGCCTTCAGTCACCGGTAAGCCTTCGGGCCGATGATTCGGCAACGGTCCCGCGGTCGGGGATGTCGGGAACGGCAGCCAACCACCCGAACCGGCCCCCCGTTCCATGACCTGTGCGGGAGTCCCGCGGGCAAGGCGGCCATCGACCGGTGCGCGACACCCGGAAACCGACCGGCGGGGGAACTCCCGATCGGTTTCCGGACACCAAGCCTCGCGCCCGATCGCGGCGATGGGCCGGGCGTATACTTTGCTGGCAGACCGGAAGGGCGGCAGCTTCCGGGATCCGGCGCGAGGCGCGACACCGCTCGCGGCGAACGAGGATGGCGATGACCAACGGCTGGAAGAAGGCTGGACTGATCGGACTGGGCACCGTCCTGGGCGCCCTGCTGACCCTCAATTTCTCGGCGATCGCGCAGCGCGAGCCGCGGCTGCCGATCCCCTACGAGGACCTGCAGCTCCTGTCCGCGGTGTTCGGCCGGATCAAGAGCGACTACGTCGAGCCGGTCTCCGACCAGAAACTGATCCGCGAGGCCATCAACGGGATGGTCCACGGGCTCGACCCGCACTCGGACTTCCTCGACGCCGACGCGTTCAAGGAACTGCAGGTCAGCACGCAGGGCAAGTTCGGCGGCCTGGGCATCGAGGTCGGGGTCGAGGACGGCGTGATCCGCGTCGTCTCCCCGATCGAGGACACGCCCGCGTACCGTGCCGGCATCAAGGCGGGCGACCTGATCGTCAAGATCGACGAGACCGCCACGCGCGGCATGCCGCTGTCCAAGGCGGTCGAGCTGATGCGCGGCAAGCCGGGCACGTCGATCACGCTCACCGTCGTGCGCAAGGATTCGGACGGCCTGCTGACGTTCCCGATCGTGCGCGAGGAGATCAACGTCAAGAGCGTGCGCGCGAAGATGCTCGAGCCGGGCTACGGCTACGTGCGCGTGCGGAACTTCCAGGAGCGCACCGGCGAGGACCTCGTGAAGGCGCTGCGCGAGTTCTACAAGCAGGGCGAGCTCAAGGGCCTCGTGCTCGACGTCCGCGCCGACCCGGGCGGCCTGCTGAATCAGGCGGTCGCGGTCTCCGCGGCCTTCCTGCCGAAGGACGCGCTGGTCGTCTACACCGACGGGCGCACGCCGGATGCGCGCATGCGCCTCACCGCGAGCCGCGACAACTACCAGCGCCGCGGCGAGGACTGGCTGCGCGACCTGCCCGAGGGCGTCAAGAAGGTACCGATGGTCGTGCTCGTCGACGGCGGCACGGCGTCGGCGTCCGAGATCGTCGCCGGCGCGCTGCAGGACCACAAGCGCGCGACGGTGATGGGCGCGCGGACCTTCGGCAAGGGCTCGGTGCAAACGATCCTGCCGATCGGCAGCACCGCGGGCTTGAAGCTCACGACCGCCCGCTACTACACGCCGGCCGGCCGCTCGATCCAGGCCAAGGGCATCGAGCCCGACATCGAGATCGACGACGGGCGCGACACCGGCAACCGCATCCGCGAGGCGAATCTCGAGCACCACCTCGAAACGCCGAAAGCGGGCGGAGCCGGCACCGCGGGAGCCTCGCCGAGCGGCGCGAGCGCGCCCGCCTCGACGACGCCCGTCCCGGCGACCCCGGGGCAGCCGGCCGCGCCGGCCAAGGCGGCCCCGCCGCTGCCGCGCTTCGAGTTCGGCTCCGGCGACGACTTCCAGTTGAAGCAGGCGATGAACCACCTGAAGGGCGAGCCGGTGGTCGCGTCGATCCGCTCGGTGGCCGCCGCGAACAGCGCGCCGACGACGATCACGCCGCCGCCGAAGAAGTAACGCGGCCCCGCCTCCCGCGAACGCGAACGCCCGGCCACGCGCCGGGCGTTTCGCTTTCGGGGTCCGCGCGATCAGCGCTTCGCGCCCGGCCGCGCCGCGGCGGCTTCGAGTTCGCGCGCGAACTGCGCGATGCCCGGGTCGTCGGGCTCGAGCTTCGCGAGGAGTTTCGCCCGCTTGACCGCCTGCGCAAGGTCGCCCGCCTCGCGCTCGTAGGTCGCGAGCGCCATCAGGACCTCGCGGTCGTAGGGATGCCGCACGAGCGCGGCACCGAGCGTCTTCAGCGCTTCCGCGCGCCGCCCCGAGTCATGCAGCGCGACGCCGTAGACGTAGGCGAAGCGCGCGTCGTCCGGCGCGAGCCGGGCAGCGGCGCCGAGAGCGGCGAGCGCTTCCGCCGTCCGCTTCTGGCGGACCAGCGACAGGCCGAGCGCGTGCTGCGCGGGTGCGGCGCCGGCGGGATCCCTGCGGATCGCTTCGCGCAGCACCGCTTCGGCCTCGCGTTCGCGACCCGTCGCGCGCAGCAGGTCGGCCAGGTTGACCGCCGCGGCGACGAAAGTCGGGTCGAGTTCGAGCGCGCGCCGGAACGCAGCGTCCGCGGGTTCGGTGCGCCCGAGCGCGAGGTACCAGCCGCCGAGTTCGGACTGCGCCTCGGGCCGGTCGGCGTTGAAGCGCAGCGCAGCCACATACTCCTCCTGCGCCTTCGCGAGCCGCGCGCGCGCCTCGGGCGGCAAGCGAGACTCGGGCACGCCGGCGAGCCCGCGCGCCGCCTCGATCCGCACCACGCGCACCGGATCGCCCAGGAGCTTCGGCAAGAGACGCGCACGCAGGTCCGGATCGGCGCTTCGCAGCGCGTTCGCCGCGGCGAACCGGACGTCTGCATTCGGATCAGCGAGAGCCTTTTCGAGGGCGGGCAGCGTCGCGCGCCCCGGAAACCGGACAAGTCGGGGGATCGCGCTCGCGCGAACGATCGCGGGCGCTGACGGATCGACGACGATCGCCGCGAGCGCCGCCTGCGCGCCCGGCGCCCCGGCGTCACCCGCGGCGAACGCCTCCGCGAAGGTCTGGAAGCCCGCCTTGCGCTGCGGATACCAGCGCGCGACCGCGGCCGCTGCCCACTTCGCGCCCTCCTTCGCGTGGCAGCCGGTGCACGCGTTCGGCGTGCCCAGAGAGACGCTGCGGTCCGGCCGCGGGATGCGGATCGAGTGGTCGTGGCGCGGGTCCACGACCATGTAGGTCGTCGTCGGCATATGGCAGGCCACGCACTGCGCGCCGCGCGATCCGCTCGCGTGACGGTGGTGAGAAGCCGCGTCGAAACGCGCGGGTGCGTGACACTGGCCGCATACCGCGTTGCCGGGCGCGCGAAGCTTCTGCGTGTGCGGGTCGTGGCAGTCCGAGCAGGACACGCCCATCGCGTGCATGCGGCTCTGCAGGAACGATCCGTGCTCGTAGACTTCGTCGCGGATCTGCCCGTCGGCGTGGTAGAGCCCGGGCTCGATGAGCGCGAGCCGGTAGGCGTCGCCCAGCGGCTGTCCGGGCTGCCAGGCTTCGGTGAACTGGCCGCGGCGCGAGTGGCAGCGCGCGCAGGTCGCGATCTCGCGGTTAGAGGTGCGCTGCACCGAGCGCACCGCGCTCCCGGTCGACGGATCGATCGGCCACGCGACGCCGCGCCGCTCGTCGAGCGCAACGGTGAGCCCCTTCGAAGCGTCCGCGCGGCGCGCCGCGTCGTCGCGCTTCGTCCACGCGACGTGCGACGCCCCGGGGCCGTGGCAGGCCTCGCAGCCGACGTCGAGCCCGGACCACGCCGTCTTGTAGGTCCGCGTCGCCTCGTCGTAGTTCTTGCGCAGGTTGGTCGAGTGGCAGTCGGCGCACTGGTAGTTCCAGTTCTGGTCGATGCCGGTCCAGTGCAGCGGGTCGCCCGGCTTCAACCTGCGGCCGGGGTTGAGCGCGAACCAGCGCTGGCCGCCCTCGACCTTCGGCCGTGCATCCCACGCGAGACCGAGCGCCTGCAGGCGACCGCCGGGGAGTTCGATCAGGTACTGCTGGAGCGGGTGCACGCCGAACGTGTAGCGCACCTCGAAGTCGGCCGGCTTGCCGTCGGGGCCCTCGGTGTTGACGAAGTAGCGGCCGTCGCGGCGGAAGAA
>JADLBN010000233.1 GCA_020847675.1 Burkholderiales bacterium
ATAGCCATCCTGCTGGCGTTCGGCGTGCTTCATGGCGGCAGCGGCGACTACACGTTCGCCGGCATGCGGTCGGCGACTCTCACGCCCGCGTGGGCCTCGATCGGCTTCTTCCTCGGCTTGTTCGGCTTCGGCGCGAAGGCCGGTCTCCTGCCGCTGCACGTGTGGCTGCCCGAGGCGCATCCCGCCGCGCCTTCGCCCGTCTCGGCGCTGATGAGCGGCGTGATGCTGAAGACCGCCATCTACGGCCTGTTGCGCGTGACCTTCGACCTGCTGCACCTGCAGCTCTGGTGGTGGGGCGCAATCGCACTCACGCTCGGACTCGTCACCGCGCTCTTCGGCGTCATCTTCGCCGCTGCGCAGACCGACATGAAGCGGCTTCTCGCATACTCGTCGATCGAGAACGTCGGAATCATCGTCGCGGGCATCGGCCTCGCGATCCTGTTCCGCGCCTACGACAAGCCCCTGCTCGCCGCGATCGCGCTGACGGCCGCGCTCTATCATTGCGTCAACCACGCGTTCTTCAAGAGTCTGCTGTTCCTCGCGACCGGCTCGGTGCTGCACGCGACACACGAGCGCAGCCTCGGCAGGCTCGGCGGCCTCATCCACCGGATGCCCTGGGTCGCAGGGTTCGCCCTCGTCGGAACGCTGTCGATCGCAGGACTGCCCCCTCTCAACGGTTTCGTGTCCGAATGGCTGCTGCTGCAGGCGTTCCTGTTCACGCCGTCGCTGCCGCAGTCGTTCGTGAACATGCTGGTTCCGATCGCCGCGGCGGCGTTGGTGCTCGCCGCCGCTCTCGCCGCGTACGTGATGGTCAAGTTCTATGGCGTCATCTTCCTCGGCCGCCCGCGCGAGCCCGCTCTCGCCTACGCGAAGGACGCCGGTCGCTACGAGCGAGTCGCGCTCGGCGCACTCGCGGTCGGTTGCGTGCTGCTCGGCGTCTTTCCCACCGCAGTGATCCGCGCGCTCGACCCCGTGAACGTCCTGCTCGTAGGCGCATCGACGGCCGAGGCCGCAGGGCGCTGGTACCTGCTCGCCCCGTTCGGCGAGGACCGCTCGAGCTACAGCGCCGCGATCGTCCTCGCGGTGGTCGTGGGCGTCCTGCTCGTGACGATCCAGGTGGTGCACCGGTTCTACCACGGCCGCGTCCGCCGCGCCGACTCCTGGGACTGCGGCTACCCGCTGCAGACGCCTCGCATGCAGGACACGGCCGAAGGGTTCGGCCAGCCGGTGCGCCAGGTGTTCGAACCGTTCTTCCGCATCGAGCGCCACCTGCCCTCGCCCTTCGACGCAGAGCCCCGCTACCTGGTGAAGGCCGACGACCCGTGGTGGCACGGCGTCTACCTGCCGATCGCGCGCGCCGCCGAACGCGTCGCCCGCTTCGTTGGCCAACTCCAGCAAGGTCGAATCTCGGTCTACCTTACCTACAGCTTCGCCACGCTGCTGGCGCTGCTGTTTTTCGTGCGATGACCGCGTCGGCGTTCCTTTCGCAGTTTGCCCAGGTCGCGCTGGCCCTGGCGCTCGCGCCGCTGCTCGTCGGCTGGGTGAACCAGTGTCGCGCGTGGCTCGCGAATCGCAGCGCGCCGCCGCTCCTGCTGACCTATCGGACGATCCGCAAGCTGTTCATGAAGGATGCGGTCGTCGCATCCAACGCGTCCCCGATCTTCCGTCTCACGCCCTACATCGTGTTCGGTGCGATGGTCTGCGCGGCGGCGATCGTCCCGTCGCTCGCCACCGACCTCCCGTTCGCGCTCGCCGCCGATGCGATCGCTCTGGTCGGGCTGTTCGCGCTTGCGCGGGTCTTCATCGCGCTCGCCGCAATGGACATCGGCACCGCCTTCGGAACCCTCGGGGCGCGCCGCGAGATGTTCGTCGGCTTCCTGGCCGAGCCGGCGCTGCTCATGGTGTTGTTCACCGCATCGCTGATCTCCGGATCGACGTCGCTGCCCGCGATCGTCGACACCCTCGCGCATCGGGAGCTCGCGATCTATCCGAGCCTCGCGCTGGCAGGCGTCGCGTTCACGATGGTTTCACTCGCCGAGAACGCTCGCATCCCGATCGACAATCCGGCCACCCACCTCGAACTCACGATGATCCACGAGGCGATGCTGCTCGAGTACTCGGCGCGTCACCTCGCGCTGATCGAATGGGCGTCCGCCCTCAAGTTGTTCAATTATTCGTGCATCGGCCTCGCATTGTTCTTCCCGTTCGGCGTGGCGCAGGGTTCGGACGAGTGGACCGCGATCGCGATCTCCGTGCCCGTCCTGGTCGCGAAGCTCGCCGCGGGCGGTTTCGCGCTTGCCCTGATCGAGACCGCTTCGGCAAAGTTGCGAATATTCCGTGCGCCGGAGTTTCTCGGTACCGCGTTCCTGCTCGCGGTGCTCGCGATGCTGGTCAAGCTCCTGCTCGGAAACTGATCCCGCCGATGCCACCGTTCTACGCCCAGCTCATCAACCTCTTCGCGGCAATCCTGCTGCTGCTTTCGTTCGCGATGCTGTCGCAGCGGCGCGTGCTGTCGCTGATCGACCTCTTCGCGGCCCAGGGTCTCGCGCTCGCCGCCTCGACCGCCGTTGTCGCCTGGGGCACGGGCCAGCACCACCTGTACTGGTCCGCGGGTTTGACGTTCGGGTTGAAGGTGCTGCTGCTGCCGTGGATTCTCTACCGGCTGATCCGGCGCCTGAACGTCAACTGGGACGTCGAGCGGCTCATCAACGTGCCGACGACGATGCTGATCGGCATCGTGCTCGTCGTGTTCTCGTTCAACCTGGCCGTCCCGATCTCGCAGCTCGCGAGCACCGTTACGCGCTCGACGCTCGGCATCGCCATGGCTTGCGTGATGCTCTCTTTCCTGATGATGATCACGCGGCGCAAGGCGATCCCGCAGGTGATCGGCTTTCTGTCGATGGAGAACGGGCTGTTCTTCGCCGCGACCAGCGCCACGTACGGCATGCCGATGGTGGTCGAACTCGGCATCGCTCTCGATGTGCTGGTCGGCGTGCTGATCCTCGGCGTGTTCTTCTTCCAGATACGGGAGCAGTTCGACAGCCTCGACCTCAAGCACCTCGAGTCGCTCAGGGAAGTCGAGGAGTGAGCGTCCGACCCGGGGAGACAGAGGTGTCGCGATGATCGAGATTCTCGCGGTGCTGGGCTTCCCGCTGGCCGGGGGACTCCTGCTCGCCGCGGTCGGTCACCGGAGGGAGGCGGCGGCCGCGAACATCGCCGCCAGCCTCGCCACGTTCGTCGCGTCGGTCGCGCTGACCGCGCGCGTGATCGTCGACGGGCCCATGCTCGTTCTCGACCGGCTGTTCTTCGTCGACCCGTTCAACGTGTTCCTGGTCACCCTGACGGCGTTCGTCGGATTCACGACGGCGCTGTTCTCCCGGCCGTACATGCGCGTCGAGCACGAGCGTGGTCACGTTGACGCGGTGCGGCTTCGGCTCTACCACAGCATGTACCAGCTCTTCAGCTTCACGATGCTCCTGGCCCTGCTCACCAACAACATGGGCATCCTGTGGGTCGCGCTCGAGGCGGCGACCCTTACGACAGTGCTGCTCGTTTCGCTCTACCGGACGCCGGCGAGCCTCGAGGCGGCGTGGAAGTACTTCATCCTCTGCGGCGTCGGCATCGCCCAGGCGCTGTTCGGCACGATTCTCCTGTTCTTCGCGGCCGAGAAACTCCTCGGCGCCGCCGGAGGCGCGCTCTTGTGGACCGAGCTGAATGCGGTCAAGGGTCAGCTCGAGCCGACCGTGCTTTCGCTCGCTTTCGTGTTCCTGCTGGTCGGGTACGGAACCAAGGTCGGCCTCGCGCCGCTGCACAACTGGCTGCCCGACGCGCACGCCGAGGGTCCGACCCCCGTCTCCGCCGTTCTGTCGGGCCTGCTGCTCAACGTCGCGTTGTACGCCGTGGTTCGCTGCAAGGTTCTCGTCGACGGCGCGATCCCGACCGCGTTCGCGAAGAACCTGATGATGGGTTTCGGTCTGGTGTCGGTCGTTGTCGCCGCGTTCCTGCTGTCGCGGCAGAAGGACGTGAAGCGCCTGTTCGCCTACTCGTCGATCGAGCACATGGGCATCATCACGTTCGCGTTCGGGATGGGGGGGCCGATCGCGAGTTTCGCGGGTCTCCTGCACATGACCGTTCACTCGCTCACCAAGTCGGCGATCTTCTTCGCGGTCGGTCACGCCGCGCAAAAGAGCGGGACGCAGCAGATCGACGGCATCCGCGGCCTGATCACCGCGAGTCCCGTCGTAGGGTGGGGGCTCATGATCGGCACGCTCGCGATCCTCGGAATGCCGCCGTTCGGCGTATTCGCAAGCGAGTTTCTGATTCTCACCACCGCCATGCGCGAGCAGCCCTGGGCGACGCCCCTGCTGCTGGTGGCGCTGGGCATCGCATTCGCATCGATTTTCTCGAAGGTGCAACCGATGGCGTTCGGGGAACCTTCCGCCGCTCGCCTGCCGCACCGGCCCGCGATGGCGCCGGTGTTCGTGCACCTCGCGATCGTTCTGATGCTGGGGCTGTGGATCCCGCCGTTCCTCGCCGGCTGGTACCGGCAGGCGGCCCGACTCATCGGCTGAACGTTCGATGGACTTCTCGCCCCTTGGCCTGCCGTCCGCGACACTGCCGTCGGTCGTGCCCGCCGTGCGCGTGATCGTTCCGTCCGGCCAGCTCGTCGCGGCCTGCCGGCTGGCGCAAGAGCAGGGCGCCCGGCTCGTCGCGCTCTGGGCGAGTGACGATCGCGACCGCGGCATGGGCACAATGCTGCGCGTGGCGCTGGCGGATGCGGACGGGCTCACCGTGCTCGAGTTGGCGATTCCCGCCTTCGAGGACGCCAGGTATGGCGACGTGGCATCCGTCTTTCCGGCCGCAGCGCGGATGCAGCGTGCCGCATTCGACCTGACAGGCGTCGCCGCGGAATCCGAAGACCAGCGCCCGTGGACCTGGATGGCGGCCTGGCCGATCGATCGCTTCCCTCTTCGCCGCGACTTCGCCGCTTCGCCGGCGTGGGAGCCGGGGCAGGAGGACTACGCCTTCGTCAAGGTCGAGGGCGATGGCGTGCACGAGATCGCGGTCGGCCCGGTGCACGCCGGCATCATCGAGCCTGGCCATTTCCGATTCCAGGTCGTCGGCGAAAAGGTGCTCCGCCTCGAAGAGCGCCTGTCCTACGCGCACAAGGGCATCGAAAAGCGCTTCGAAGCGATGACCCTTGCGGACGGACATCGCCTCGCCGGGCGCGTGTCGGGCGACAGCACGGTAGCCTACGCGTGGGCCTGGGCGCAGGCGGTCGAATCGATCACCGGCGTCGAGCCGCCACCACGGGCCCTGTGGCTGCGCGCGCTCGCGCTCGAGCGCGAGCGCATCGCCAACCACCTGGGCGATCTCGGGCACATCGGCAACGACGGCGGCTTGGCGTTCGGTCTCGCGCAGTTCTCGCGCCTCAGGGAGGAGGTGCTGCGCACCAACCTCGCGGGCTACGGCCATCGCCTGATGATGGACGCCATCGTCCCCGGCGGCGTCGCCGCCGACCTCGATCCGCGCCAGCTGCGCGCGATGGCCGAGGAGTCGAAGCGCATCGCAAGAGAGGTCGCGACGCTGCGCGGGATCTATGACGAGCACGACGGGCTGCAGGACCGCTTTCGCGCCTGTGGGCGCGTGAGCAACGAGCTCGCCGTGCGCCTCGGCGTCACCGGCCTCGCCGCTCGCGCGAGCGGCGTTGCGGGCGACCTTCGCTGCGACTTCGCCTCGCCTCCCTGGAATTCGCTCGAGGTGCGGCGCGTTGTGCACGAGGATGGCGACGTCGCCGCGCGGGTCGCGGTGCGCTTCGACGAGCTCGCCGATTCGCTGCGGCTCGTCCGCACGATCACGGAACAGATGCCCGACGGAGACATCCGCGCGCTCGCCGGCGAGCCCGTCCCCCATCGGCTCGGGCTGGGCTACGTCGAGGGCTGGCGCGGCCCGGTGTTTTGCGCGCTCGAGGCGGGGCCGGGCGGTTCGATCCGCCGCTGCCATCCGCACGACCCTTCGTGGGTAAACTGGCCGGTGATCGAGCACGCGACCATCGGCAACATCGTTCCCGACTTCCCGCTCATCAACAAGTCGTTCAACCTCTCGTACAGCGGACACGACCTGTAGCTTCGCCCATGCTGCACATCCTCCGACAGATCGCACGAACCGGGATTCGCACCGAAGCGCCGCCTTCGCCCGCCGACGAAGCGCACGACATCGGGCGACTGAGCGCGGCGGTGCGGCGAGTGCTCGGGCGCGCGCTCACGATCCGGATGGTGGACGCGGGCTCGTGCAACGGCTGCGAACTCGAGATCAACGCGCTCGGCAACCCGTACTACAACCTCGAGGGGCTGGGAATCCGCTTCGTCGCGAGCCCGCGTCATGCCGATCTGCTCCTCGTCACCGGCCCGGTGTCGAAACACATGGCGATCGCGCTCAGGCGCACCTACGACGCAACACCGGAACCGAAGATCGTCGTCGCCGTCGGCGACTGCGGCTGTCACGGCGGCATCTTCGGCGAGAGCTACGCCTGCGTCGGCCGCGTGTCGAACGTGATTCCGGTCGACGTCGAGGTGCCCGGCTGTCCGCCCACGCCGACAGCACTGTTGCGCGGCATCCTCGCGGCGATCACGCCGCGCGGCCCCGGGGCGACCGTGCCGCCCGTGGGTGGCGGCGGCTAGCATCGCGCTTTGGGGCGCTCCCGTGCGATGGCGAACGGCGCCGATCCTCGCGAGCGTCGCCAGGTCTGGCTGCTCGTCCGCCCTCGGCGCGACAACTCAGCCGACGAAGCTTACGCGGCCGGTCGTGACGTCGTGCATCGCGGACACGACGCGCAGCTCCTTCTTCGCGACCATCGAGCGCAGCACCTCGCTGCGGGATGTGATCTGCGCGGCAGCGAGCTTCGCGTTCGCGTCGGCGACCGCCTGCACGTAGCCCTTGTTCTTCGAGTTCGCCTCGCCGTTCGCGCGGGCCGCCTTGATGGCCGGCGCGAAGTTGCGCAGCATCGCGGTCAGGTAGCCCAGCTTCGCGCCGTCGATCGCGCCCTTGACCGCGCCGCACTCGCTGTGGCCGAGCACCACGACGAGCCTCGCCCCGGAGAGCCGCGTCGCGAACTCGAGGCTGCCGAGGATGTCGTCGTTGACGAAATTGCCTGCGATGCGGGCGCAGAACACGTCGCCGATGCGCTGATCGAACACGAGTTCGGGCGGCACGCGCGAGTCGATGCAGCCGACGATCGCCGCGAACGGCGCCTGGCCAGCTGCCGTCTCGCGCACCTGTGCGCGCAGGTCGCAGCGGATCGTCCTGCCCGCGACGAAGCGCTCGTTGCCCTCGACGAGCATCCGCAGCGCCTCGTCGGGCGAGGTCTCGCGCTGGCGCGCAGGCGTGAACACCGCGCATTCGGCCGCGGCGAGCGCCGGCGCAGCCGCGCCGCTTCCGGCGGACGCGGATCCGTACGCGGCGGCAGCCACGCCCAGCGCGGGCAGCGCGAGCAGGAAGTCGCGGCGGCCCACCATCGTCGCTACTTCTTCGAAGGCGACACCGCGATGGCGACCGCCTCGGTGTAGGTCGCCTCGACCTGGTCGCCCTTCGCGACCAGCGCGAACTGCGCCGGGTCCCGAACCTTGAGATCGACGGTGCGCTGCGGCCCCTTGAGCGTCACCGTCTGCGTGGCCGGATCGAGCGCGACCACGTTCGCCACGATCGTCACCTGACGGCCGATTGCGCCGGCCGGCGTGCTGCCGTCCTTCGCCCGCATGGCGCCCGCGGCCTCGGACTTCTGCACCTTCATCCCGCCACCCTTCTTCAGCTCGAGCGTCAGCGCCTCGACGTACTGGACGTCGACGGCGTCGCCGACCTTCATCTGCGCGAAGTTGCGCACCTCGGGACCGGCGGTCAGCGTCACCTCGCGGCCCTGCGGGCCCTTGAGCGTCACCGCGCGCGTCTTCGCGTCGATCGCGGTGATCGTGGCAGCGATGGTTACTGTCTGCGCGGCGCCGGCTACGCCGGGGCCCTTGCCGACGACTGCCGCACCCGATTGCGCGTACACGCAGGGGGACAACGCCAGCGCGGCGGCGAGCACCGCTCCGGCAACGATGGGTGGCTTCATGTTCACGACTCCTGGCGGCGTGTCGCCGCATCAAAGATGAGGGGAAGATCAGGGCGGAGGTCAAGGATGCCCGAGGAACAGGTAGGCGCTGCGGTAGCCGCCGTCCATCACGCCGTAGCCCAGGTAGACCGGCCCCACCGGCGTGTCCGCGCCGAAGAATACCGCACCGGAGACGAGCGTCCCGGTGAGATTCCCGGGCACGAACGGCGACTTCATCCGCCCGACCTCTGCCGAGGCGCCGGCATAGACGCCGGGGATCAGCGCGTATTCCGCGAGCTTGTACGCGTAGACGAGACGACCAAATTCGAGGCGCTGTCCGAGCAGCGCCCCCGCCGGCAGGCCCGACTGCTGCAGGAAGCCGCCCCACTGCGCGAGGTCGTACACCGGCAGTTCGTCGTTGCCTGCGGCTCCCACGAACCGGACCGAAGGCATCAGCGTGTGCCGGCCCCAGCTGTAGGCGGCCGTGCCGTTCAACTGCCAGCGCGTGTAGGTATCGCGCGCGCCGACCGCCTTCGACGATGCGAACACACCGAGCGACGCGGCGAACCCCTCGCGCGGGAAATTCGCGTCGTCGAGCTGGTCGACGATCGCACGCAGCGTAAAGCCGCCGCGCGGCACCGACGACGGATTCGGTTCGTACTCCGGCGCACCGGTGTCGAGCGTCGCGGACGTGCGACCGGCCAGGACGCCCAGGCGAACCTCGCCGTAGCGGGTGAACGCCGCACCGACGTCGAGCGCTCCGTAGTAGCTCCTCAGGTTGTAGCTGGCTATGCGCTGGTCGGTGTAGAAGAGATCGAGGTTGCGGCGGGACACGCTCGCCCGCGGCGCGATGAAGAGGCCGTTGCGGGCGCCGAGCGGCTGGTAGAACTCGGTGGCGAGGAACGTGACCTGTCCCGCCTGCAGGTCGGTGCGCCACTCCGCACCCAGCGGGTTCAACCAGGTCTTCCGGTAGCTCGCAGCGAGGTTGAACGTGTTGTCGCCCTTGAAGTCCGACTGGAGCCCGAGTCCGAAGCGCAGGTAGTTCGGCCCCCACGCCTTCTCGATCGCCTGGATCGACACGACCTGCCTGCCGGCTTCCTCGAGGAGCTGGTAGCCGACGTGCTCGAAGTCGCCCGACCCGTACAACCGCCGAAGATCGCGGTCGAGCCGGTCCTGGTCGAGGACCTCGCCGGGCTCCGTGTCCATGTAGTTGAGCAGCGCTTTCGGGTTGACGCGCTCGAGCCCCGGGAAGCGGATCTCCGCGACGACTTCCGGCGGCTGCGGCGGCGGCGCCGCCTGATGCGCGCGCAACGCCGCGTACTGCTCGGCGGAGAGCGAAAGCGCGGACAGCCGCGGCGCCGCTTCGCGGGCGGCGGCCTCGCCGATCGGCAGGGTCCTCGGCAGGTGGTCGAAGTCGGCGGCCGAGAAATTGCCGAGCGCCGGCTCGATCAGGATGTCGGTGGGTTTGAGCGACGCGAGCGACGCCCGCACGTTCTGCTCGGTCAGGATGTTGATCATCTGGCCGGTCACGCCGAGCACGGAGCCCAACTGGTCGCGCGTCATCAGCGGCGTCCCCAGATTCACCGCGATGATGACCTCCGCTCCCATCGCGCGCGCAACGTCGACCGGCAGGTTGTTGGTCAGCCCGCCGTCGACGAGCAGCATGCCGTCGATCTGTGCCGGCGCCACGGCCCCGGGCACCGACATGCTCGCGCGCATCACCTGCGGCAGGTCGCCGTGATCGAAGACGACCGGCTTGCCGGTGACCAGGTCGGTCGCGACGGCCCGGAACGGGATCGGCAGGTCGTCGAAGCGCATCGACTCGTGGACCTTCGAGAGCTTCCGCAGCACCGCCTCGAGCTGGATGCCGCTCACCAGGCCCTTCTGCATCAGGATCTGGCCGTTGCGCACGCCGAGTTCGAGGCCGAACAGGTTCGAGACATCGTCCTCCTTGCGGCGGACCGTTTCCTCCTGCCGCGGCGGCTTGTCGCGGAACAGGATATCGGTGCGGATCCATTCGGTGATCTTCTCCATCTCGGGCACCGTCATGCCGCTCGCGTAGGCGCCACCGACCAGCGACCCCATGCTCGTGCCGGTGATGCAGTCGATCGGAACGCGCAGTTCCTCGAGGACCTTCAGGACGCCGATGTGGGCGGCGCCGCGCGCTCCGCCGCCGGAAAGGACGAGGCAAACCCTGGGGCGGCCGTCGGGATTGCGGACCTGGCCGACGGACGTCGGCTGCGCGGCGGCGACGCCGAGCGCGGCCGCGAAGGCGATCGCGACGGGAATCGCGATCCACCCGGAAGGCCGAAGGGAGGGGCGGATCATCGGCGTCATGCTGAGGCTAGCATCGCACGCTGCCCCGGGCGGTGCCAAGACGGCACCCGTCGATCGCTCCCGATGCGCCGGCCGAAAGGTGGCGGGCATCCGCGGCATCACCCTCAACCCAGCAGGTCGCCCGACGCCTTGCGCCCGCGGCCGCGGCCGCCCTTCGGCGCAGCCTGCGCGTTCCCTCTTGCCGCGCGGCGCGCGTGCGCCTCCAGCACCGACTTCAGATGATGCCCTGTGTAGCTCACCGCGCATTGGGCGATCGCCTCCGGTGGACCCTCGGCGACGATGCGCCCGCCGCCCGCCCCGCCCTCGGGACCGAGGTCGACGATCCAGTCGGCGGTCTTGATGACGTCGAGGTTGTGCTCGATCACCACGACGGTGTTGCCATGGTCGCGCAGACGGTGCAGCACGGTGAGCAGGAGCTCGATGTCGTGGAAGTGCAGCCCGGTGGTCGGCTCGTCGAGGATGTAGAGCGTGCGGCCGGTATCGCGCTTCGAGAGTTCCAGCGCGAGTTTCACGCGCTGCGCCTCGCCGCCCGACAGCGTGGTGGCCGACTGGCCGAGCGTGATGTAACCCAGCCCCACGTCGAGGAGCGTCGAGAGCTTGCGCGCGACCGCGGGCACCGCCTCGAAGAACGCGTGCGCCTGCTCGACCGTCATCGCGAGCACCTCGTGGACATTGCGCCCCTTGTAGCGGATGTCGAGGGTCTCGCGGTTGTAGCGCTGGCCGTGGCAGACGTCGCAGGGCACGTAGACGTCGGGCAGGAAGTGCATCTCGACCTTGACCACGCC
>JADLBN010000234.1 GCA_020847675.1 Burkholderiales bacterium
ACGCCGTCGCTGATCCTGCGTCGCAACGACGGCTTCGCGCGGATCCTGCGCCGCTGCGCCGAACTGCCGCCGGTGCGCTGCGCCGTCGTGCATCCCTGCGACCGCGATTCGCTCGGCGGTGCGCTGGAGGCCGCGAAGCGCGGGCTGATCGTGCCGGTGCTGGTCGGACCGGCGCGCAAGATCAGGGCTGCGGCGGCCGACGCGAAGGTTTCGCTCGCCGGTGTCGAGGTGCTCGACACCGAGCACAGCCACGCCGCCGCCGCGCTCGCGGTCGAACTCGCGCGCGGCGGCAAGGTCGCCGCGCTGATGAAGGGGAGCCTGCACACCGACGAACTGATGGCGGCGGTGGTGCCTTCGGCGACCGGCATCCGGACCGCGCGTCGCATCAGCCACGTCTTCGTTATGGACGTGCCGACCGACCCGCGCCTCCTGTTCGTGACCGACGCGGCGGTCAACATCTTCCCGACGCTCGACGAGAAGGTCGACATCGCGCAGAACGCCATCGACCTCGCGCAGGTGCTGGGCGTCGCGACGCCGAAGCTCGCCGTGCTCTCGGCGGTCGAGACGGTGACGCCCAAGATCGAGTCGACGCTGCACGCGGCCGCCCTGTGCAAGATGGCGGAGCGCGGCCAGATCACGGGTGGCCTGCTCGACGGCCCGCTGGCGTTCGACAACGCGGTGTCCGAGCACGCGGCGCGCACCAAGGGCATCGGCGGCGCGGTGGCCGGCCGCGCCGACATCCTGCTCGTGCCCGACCTCGAGGCGGGCAACATGGTCGCGAAGCAGCTCCAGTACCTCGCCGGTGCGGACGCAGCCGGCATCGTGCTCGGCACGCGCGTGCCGATCGTGCTCACCTCGCGCGCCGACAGCGTGCGCACGCGGCTCGCGTCCGCGGCGGTGATGGCGCTGGTCGCGAATGCGAAGAGACGGTAGCGGAGATCCGATGCCGATTCGAGGCCGGTCGAATTCGGTGTCAGACACCCGAACCGGGTGTCTGACACCGTCCGGGCTCCGCGCGATCGACCGATGACCAGCGCGATCCTCGTCCTCAACGCCGGCTCGTCGAGCCTCAAGTTCTCGCTGTTCGCGGAAGACGGCGCGACGGAGCCCGTGCTTCGCGGGATCGTCGAGGGCATCGGCACCGCGCCGCGTTTCGTCGCGAAGGACCGCGCGGGCGCAACCGTCGGCGAGAAGGCCTGGGACGGCGCGAAGGCGCTCGATCACGACGGGGCGATCGACCATCTGATGGCGTTCCTCGCGGAGCGCGTGTCGTACGGGTCGCTCCGTGCGGTCGGCCACCGCGTCGTGCACGGCGGGACGCGCTACGCCGCCCCGGTGCGTGTGGACGCGGAGGTGGTCGCCGCGCTGGCCGAACTCGTGCCGCTCGCGCCGCTGCACCAGCCGCACAACCTCGCGCCGATCCGGGCGCTCGCGGCGCAGATGCCCGCGCTCCCGCAGATCGCGTGCTTCGACACCGCGTTCCACAGTACCGCGCCGCCGCTCGCCCAGGCGTTCGCACTGCCGCCGGAGATCACCGAGCGCGGCGTGCGCCGCTACGGCTTCCACGGCCTGTCCTACGAGTACGTCGCCGGCGCGATGCGCTCGGTCGACGCGAAGGCGGCCGCCGGCCGGACGGTCGTCGCGCACCTGGGCAACGGCGCGTCGATGTGCGCGATCGCGGACGGCAGGAGCGTGGCGTCGACGATGGGCTTCACGGCGCTCGACGGCCTGATGATGGGCACGCGTCCGGGCAACGTCGACCCCGGCGTGCTCATCTGGCTGATGGACGAGATGGGGATGGGCCCGCGCGAACTCGAGCGGCTCCTCTGCCACCGCTCGGGGCTCCTCGGCGTGTCGGGCGTCTCGTCGGACATGCGCACGCTCCTCGCGAGCGCCGAGCCGCGCGCGAAGCTCGCGGTCGACCTCTTCTGCTACCGGATCGGGCGCGAACTGGGCTCGCTCGCCGCGGCGCTGGGCGGCATCGACGCGCTGGTGTTCACCGGCGGCATCGGCGAGCACGCCGCGCCGGTGCGCGCGGACGTCGTGCGCGGTGCGCGGTGGCTCGGACTCGAACTCGACGAGGCGGCGAATGCCGCGGGGGCCTCGCGCATCACGATCGGATCGTCGCAGGTACCGGCCTACGTCGTGCCGACCAACGAGGAACTGATGATCGTGCGGCACGTGCGCGCGGTCCTCGCCTGACGCCTGACGCTGGCTGCTGCGGAAGCAGACCTCCCGCGCGCAGCCGCGACGCTTGCAGGCGCTTGCACCCCGTCCGGGACGCGACTTCGCAGGACCCGCAGCAGCCGGCCGGCGCGACGACCCCGGGGTGCCGGGGTATCATGAGTCCATGAGCGGCCACCGGGTCGAGAAGGACGCGCTGGGCGAAGTGCGCGTGCCATCGGACCACCTGTGGGGCGCGCAGACGCAGCGCTCGATCGACAACTTCCCGATCGGGGTCGACCGCTTCCGCTGGGGGCGGCCGGTGATCCGCGCGTTCGGGCTCGTCAAGCTCGCCGCCGCACGCGCCAACGCGAAGCTCGGCGTGCTGCCGGCCGACAAGGCCACGCTGATCGGGCGCGCGGCGCAGGAGGTGATCGACGGGAGGCTCGACGCCGAGTTCCCGCTGGTCGTGTTCCAGACCGGGTCGGGCACCCAGTCCAACATGAACGCCAACGAGGTGATCGCGAACCGCGCGATCGAATTCGCGGGCGGCAAGGTGGGGTCGAAGTCGCCGATCCACCCCAACGACGACGTGAACCGCAGCCAGTCGTCGAACGACGCGTTTCCCGCGGTCATGCACGTCGCGCTGGTCGAGGCGATCGGGCAGCGGCTCCTGCCGGCGGTCGAGGGGCTCATCGCCACGCTCGACGCGAAGGCCCGCTCGTTCGCCGGCCTCGTGATGATCGGCCGCACCCACCTGATGGACGCGACGCCGGTCACGCTCGGCCAGGTGATCGGCGGCTGGGCGGCGCAGTTGCGCGAAGGGCGGCGCTACGTCGCCGATGCGCGCAACGCGCTCATGCCGATCGCGCTCGGCGGCACCGCGGTGGGCACCGGCCTCAACGCGCCGGAGGGCTTCGCGGAAGGCGTGGCCGCCGAACTCGCCTCGCTTACCGGCCAGCCGTTCGTGACCGCACCGGACAAGTTCGCCGTGCTCTCGGCCCACGACGCGGTGGTCAACGCGAGTGCCGCGGTGCGCACGCTCGCCGGCGCGGCGATGAAGATCGCGAACGACGTGCGCTGGCACGCGAGCGGGCCGCGGGCGGGCCTGGGGGAACTCACGATCCCCGACAACGAGCCGGGTTCGTCGATCATGCCGGGCAAGGTCAACCCGACACAATGCGAGGCGCTGACGATGGTCGCCGCGCGCGTGTTCGGCAACGACGCGACGGTGGCCTTCGCCGGCACGCAGGGCAACTTCCAGTTGAACGTGTTCAAGCCGGTGATGCTTCACGGCGCGCTGGAGTCGATCGAACTCCTGGCCGACGCGCTCGCCTCGTTCGACGAGCGCTGCGCGCGCGGCATCGAGCCGCACCGCGAGCGGCTGCGCGAGAATCTCGAGCATTCGCTGATGCTGGTCACCGCGCTCAATCCGCACATCGGCTACGAGAACGCGGCGAAGATCGCGCAGAAGGCGCACCGCGAGGGCACTTCGCTGCGCGCGGCAGCGCTCGCGCTCGGACTCCTCACCGGGGACGAGTTCGCGCGCTGGGTCGACCCCGCCGCGATGACGCGGCCCGACACGGGTAAAGTATGAACCGGCAACCCGAACGCGAGACCGAAACCGCATGACCTCCGGCCCCGACTCCTGGCGTGAATGGATCGGCCGCACCGAGCGGCAGACCGAGGTCGTGACGGCCATGCCGCAGGCGGCGCTGTCCGCCACGCTCGACCGCGACGACCCGGCTCCGGTGCGCGGGTCCGAGGTGCCGCCGCTGTGGCACTGGGCGTACTTCATGCCGGTCGCGAAGGCGCGCGACATCGGCCCCGACGGCCATCCGAAGCGCGGCGGCTTCCTGCCGCCGGTGCCGCTGCCGCGGCGCATGTGGGCCGGCGGCCGGCTCGCGTTCTCGCACGCGCTTCGGGTCGGCGACGAGGTGACGCGCACCTCGCGCATTGCCGACGTGACGATGAAGGAAGGCCGCAGCGGCACGCTGGTGTTCGTTGTCGTGCGCCATGAGTACGCCGACGGCCGCGGCGTCGCGATCACCGAGGAGCACGACATCGTCTATCGCGACATGCCTGCCGCGGGCGCGCCGTCGCCGGCTGCGAAGGCGCAGCCTGCGCGCAGCGACGAACAGTACGCGCGCGAGATCGCGCCCGATCCGGTGCTCCTGTTCCGTTACTCGGCGATCACCTTCAACGGCCACCGGATCCACTACGACCGCAGCTACGTCACCGGCGTCGAGGGCTATCCGGGACTGATCGTGCACGGGCCGCTGATCGCGACGCTGCTCCTCGACAACCTGCGCCGTCACCACTCGTCGGCGCGCGTGAAGGCGTTCGCCTTCCGCGCGATGAGTCCGCTCTTCGACATCCACCGCTTCACCGTGTGCGGCCGCGAGGAGGCCGGAGCGCGACACGCGCTGTGGGCGCGCAACCACGAGGGCGCACTCGCCATGGAAGCAACCGCCGAACTCGCCTGACCATTCCGGACCAGACGCCATGACCCAGCATCTTTCCGACGAGCACCAGGACATCCGCGACGCCGTGCGCGCGCTGTGCGCGGAGTTTCCCGATGCCTACCACCGCGAGATCGACGAGAAGCGCGGCTACCCGGAAGCGTTCGTCGACGCGCTCACCAAGGCCGGCTGGCTCGCCGCGCTGATCCCGCAGGAGTACGGCGGCTCGGGGCTCGGGCTCACCGAGGCGTCGGTCATCATGGAGGAGATCAACCGCTCCGGCGGCAACTCGGGCGCCTGCCACGGCCAGATGTACAACATGGGCACGCTGCTTCGCCACGGCTCCGACGAGCAGAAGCGCCGCTACCTGCCGAAGATTGCGACGGGGGAACTACGGCTGCAGTCGATGGGCGTCACCGAGCCCACGACCGGCACCGACACGACGAAGATCAAGACCACCGCGGTGAAGAAGGGCGACCGCTACGTGGTGAACGGCCAGAAGGTCTGGATCTCGCGCGTGCAGCACTCCGACCTCATGATCCTGCTCGCGCGTACGACCCCGCTGCCCGAGGTGAGGAAGAAGTCCGAGGGCATGTCGATCTTCATCGTCGACCTGCACAAGGCGATCGGGCACGGGCTCACGGTGCGCCCGATCGCGAACATGGTGAACCACGAGACCAACGAGCTCTTCTTCGAGGACCTCGAGATCCCGGCCGAGAACCTGATCGGGCAGGAGGGTCGCGGTTTCAAGTACATCCTCGACGGATTGAACGCCGAGCGCACGCTGATTGCGGCCGAGTGCATCGGCGACGGCTACTGGTTCATCGACAGGGTGACGAAGTACGCGAAGGAGCGCGTCGTGTTCAACCGCCCGATCGGGCAGAACCAGGGCGTGCAGTTCCCGATCGCCGAGGCCTACATCGAGGTCGAGGCGGCGAACCTGATGCGCTGGCGGGCCTGCCAGCTGTTCGACGCGCACAAGCCCTGCGGCGCGGAGGCCAACATGGCGAAGTACCTCGCCGCGAAGGCGTCGTGGGAGGCGGCCAACGTGTGCCTGCAGTTCCACGGCGGCTTCGGCTTCGCGAACGAGTACGACGTCGAGCGCAAGTTCCGCGAGACGCGCCTCTACCAGGTCGCGCCGATCTCGACCAACCTGATCCTGTCGCACGTCGCGGAGCACACGCTCGGCCTCCCGCGCAGTTTCTGACTCGCCGAAGAGCACGGACCGCCATCGCGCGGACGGCGGTCCACGGACCCACTCCCGAGGCGCGATCGCCTCACACGCGCGCGACGACGCCGCAGGACGAACGCCATGCGACCTCTCGAAGGCATCACCGTCGTTACGCTGGAGCACGCGATCGCGGCTCCGTTCTGCACGCGCCAGTTGGCCGACCTGGGCGCGCGCATCGTCAAGGTCGAGCGACCCGGCGTGGGGGACTTCGCGCGCGCCTACGACGGCCGGGTGCGCGGGCTCGCGTCGCACTTCGTCTGGTCGAACCGCAGCAAGGAGAGCCTGACGCTCGACGTCAAGCACCCCGAGGCGGCGGCGATTCTCGGCAAGCTGCTCGCCAGGGCCGACGTGCTGGTGCAGAACCTCGCGCCCGGTGCGGCGGCTCGGCTCGGCCTCTCGTACGAGGCGCTGGCGCCGAAGCACCCGAAGCTCATCGTCTGCGACATCTCGGGCTACGGCGCCGACGGCCCCTACCGCGACAAGAAGGCCTACGACCTCCTGATCCAGAGCGAATCGGGCTTCGTGTCGATCACCGGCTCGCCCGACGAGCCGGCCAAGGCGGGCTGCTCGATCGCCGACATCGCGGCCGGCATGTACGCGTACACCAACATCCTCGCCGCGCTGATCGAGCGCGGGAAGACCGGCAGGGGCAAGGGCATCGACGTGTCGATGCTCGAGAGCATGGTCGAGTGGATGAGCTATCCGCTGTACTACGCGTTCGACGGCGCGGAGCCGCCGCCGCGCGCCGGCGCCGCGCACGCCACGATCTATCCCTACGGCCCGTTCCCGGCCGGCGACGGCAAGGTGGTGATGCTCGGCCTGCAGAACGAGCGCGAGTGGCAGGTGTTCTGCGCGAAGGTGCTTGGCAAGCCGGAACTCGCGACCGACGCGCGCTTCGCGAGCAACGCGAAGCGCACCGCTTCACGCGACGCGCTGCGCAAGCTGATCGTCGCCGAGTTCGCCGGCCTCAGCGCGGAGCAGGTGGTGGCGCGGCTCGACGAGGCGCAGATCGCGAACGCGCGCGTCAACTCGATGGCCGAAGTCTGGGAGCACCCGCAGCTCAAGGCCCGTCACCGCTGGATGCAGGTGGAGACGCCCGCCGGCCCGATTCCGGCGCTCCTGCCGCCGGGCGTGCCCGACGCTTCGCGGGCGCGGATGGACGCGGTCCCGGCATTGGGCCAGCACACCAACGCGATCCTCGCCGAACTGGGCTACGCCGAATCCGCGATCGCCAGGCTCGCGGGCGAGAAGGCCATCTGAGAGAGTCTGAACGATGAACGCACGCCTGCCGGTTGGCGCGAGCGCGCCAACGCACGAAGCGACGCTCGCGGCCTTCGCCGCGAACCTCGGACTCGCCGACGTTCCCTCGCAGGTGGTGCGCCGCGCCGAGGAACTGATGATCGACTGGTTCGGCTCCGCGCTCGCCGGGAAGGGCGCGCGCCCGGTCGAGACGATCGTGCGCTTCGCCGAGACGATGGGTCCGGCCGACGGACCGAGCGAGATCCTGATCCGCCGCCGCGGCACGAGTCCGCTGATGGCTGCCATCGCGAACGCGGCGTCGTCGCACTTCGCCGAGCAGGACGACGTGCACAACGGCTCGGTGTTCCATCCCGCGACCGTCGTGTTCCCGCCGGCGCTCGCGGTCGCGCAGGCCGAAGGCGCGTGCGGCGCGGACCTGCTGGCCGCGTGCATCGCCGGCTACGAGGTCGGCATCCGCGTCGGCGAGTTCCTCGGACGCTCGCACTACAAGGTGTTCCACACGACCGGCACCGCGGGCACGCTCGCAGCGGCGACCGCGGTCGGCCGCCTGCTGAAGCTCTCTCCCGACGCGATGGGCCACGCGCTCGGCTCGGCGGGCACGCAGTCGGCGGGGCTGTGGGAGTTCCTGCGCGACGGCGCCGACTCGAAGCAGCTCCACACCGCGCACGCGGCTGCCGCGGGGTTGACCGCGGCGTACCTGGCGCGCGACGGCTTCACCGGCGCGAAGCGCATCCTCGAGGGGAAGCAGGGCCTCGCGGCGGGTATGTCGAGCGACGCCGATCCGGCGAAGCTGGTCGACGGACTGGGCACTCGCTGGACGCTCGCCGAGACTTCGTTCAAGTACCACGCGGCTTGCCGCCATACGCACCCCGCCGCGGACGCGCTGCAGCAGGTGATGCGCGAGCACGATCTGCGCTCCGGCGACGTGACGCGCGTCACCGCCCGCGTCCACCAGGGCGCGATCGACGTGCTCGGGCCGGTGGTCGATCCGTCGACCGTGCACCAGTCGAAGTTCTCGATGGGCACGGTGCTCGGCCTCATCGCGGTAGAGGGACGCGCCGGGCTTTCCGAATTCGATCGCGACTGGCGCGATCCGCGCGTGATCGCGTTCCGCGACCGCGTCGCGATGACGCTGGACGACGAGGTCGACCGCGCGTACCCGTCGCGCTGGATAGGCAAGGTCACGGTCGAGACCGGCGACGGACGGCGATTCGAAGGGCGCGTGGACGAGCCGAAGGGCGATCCCGGCAACACGCTCACGGCCGGGGAACTCGAGGACAAGGCGGTGCGGCTCGCGCGTTACCGCGACGGCGCGACCGAAGCCGAGGCGCGCCGCGCGATCGCCGCGATCCGCGCTCTCGCGTCGGCGCCGAGCGTGGGCCGCCTCCTCGCCTGACGCAGGGAGACGAAGGTGACGCCACGTTCCTACCTGTTCGTCCCGGCGAGCCGGCCCGAGCGCATCGGCAAGGCGCTCGCGGCGGGAGCCGGCGCAGTGATCGTCGATCTCGAGGACGCCGTGGCACCGGACGCCAAGCTCCCGGCGCGCGAGGCGCTCGCGAACTGGCTCGCACAGGCGAGCGCACCGGTGCTCGTGCGCGTCAACGCGGCCGACACCGACTGGTTCGCCGACGACCTCGCGCTGTGCGGCCACGCCGCGGTCGCCGGCGTCGTGCTGCCGAAGGCGGAGCGGCGCGCGGATCTCGCGCACGCCTCCGCGATCGCCGCGGGCAAGCGGCTCTATCCGCTGATCGAGACGGCGGCCGGTTACGACGCGGTGCGCACGCTCGCCTCCGCGCCCGGCGTCGAGCGCCTCGTGTTCGGTTCGATCGACTTCCAGGTCGACCTGGGCGTCGACGGGGAACTCGACGAACTGCTGGCGTTCCGCTCCGGCCTCGTGCTCGCGTCGCGGCTCGCCGGCATCCGCTCGCCGGTCGACGGCGTGTCGACCGCGATCGACGATGCCGACACGCTGCGCGCCGACGTAGAGCGCTCGCGCAAGCTCGGTTTCGGCGCCAAGCTCTGCATCCACCCGAAGCAGGTCGCGGTCGTGAATGCGGCCTACCTTCCGAGCGAGGCCGAGCGCGACTGGGCGCGGCGCGTGCTGGAAGCGGCAGAACGCTCGGGCGGCGCGGCGGTGGCGGTCGACGGGAAGATGGTCGACAAGCCGGTGATCCTGAGGGCGCGGGCGATCCTCGACGAAGGCGGCGGCACGGAGGCGCGATGAGCGGCACGCAAGGCGAACCGGTGGCGAAGCTCAAGGCGTTCTGGAACTCGCGCTACGCGAAGGCCGGGGACGAGTACGTCTACGGCACCGAGCCGAACGCTTTCCTCGCGGCGTGGGCGGCGAAGCTCGCGCATGGAGGCCGCGTGCTCTGCGTAGCCGACGGCGAAGGCCGCAACTCGGTGTGGCTCGCGAAACAGGGTTTTCGCGTGACCGCGATCGACGTGTCCGAGGAAGGCGTGGCCAAGGCGCGCTCGCTCGCCGCGCGCGAGGGTGCCAAAGTCGACGCGCAGGTCGCCGACGTTACGCGCTTCGACTTCGGCCGTTCGCGCTACGACGCGATCGTGTCGATCTTCCTGCACCTGCCGGCGAAGGCCCGGCGCGCGACGCACCGCCGAGCCGTCGAGGCGCTCGAACCCGGCGGCGCATTCGTCTACGAGGCCTACGGTCCCGAGCAGCCGGGTTACGGCACGGGCGGCCCGCCGGAGCCGGAACTGCTGCACCCGCTCGCCGATGTGCTCGGCGACTTCGAAGGCTGCACGATCGAGCACGCGTTCACCGGCGTGCGGCGGGTGCTCGAAGGCCGCGCCCACCAGGGCGACGGCTACGTCGTGCAGGTGATCGCGCGCCGCCGGACCGCGCCCGCGTGAGGCCGCGCGGTTCGCGACCCGTCGTTTCGTTCGGGCGGGACGCCAGCCGCGCGTTCCACGTGGCGCCGTCGCGTCGTCAGGACGCCGTCTCGCCGTCCTTCACCCAGGCGTTGCCGAGCGTGTAGGCGACCGCGAGTACGACCGGTCCGACGAACAGTCCAACGAGCCCGAACGCCAGCAGGCCGCCGATCACGCCCAGCATGATCAGCAGCAGCGGCAGGTCGGCGCCCCGTTTGATCAGCACCGGGCGCAGGACGTTGTCGAGCGCGACGACGAGCACCGACCAGATGCCGAGGACCACCGCCCAGGTGTGGTCGCCGCTGTACCAGAGCCAGCCGACCCCGCCGAACAGCACGAGCCCCGGGCCGATCTGCGCGATGCAGCAGATCAGCATGATCACCGACAGGAGCGCCACGTAGGGAACGCCGGCGACGAGGAAGCCCAGCGCGCCGAGCGCCGTCTGCACGACCGCGGTGACGACGATGCCGAGAGCGACCGCCCGGATGGAGGCGCCGGCCAGCACGACGATCGCGTCGCCGCGCTCGCCCTGCAGGCGGCGGAAGAAGCGGCGCGCGCCGGCCGCGCCGGTCTCGCCGCTCGCGTAGAGCACGCCGCAGAACAGGAAGGTGACGACGAGGTGCACGACGATCCCGCCCAGGCCACCGAGTTGCGAGAGCAGCCACGATCCGATCTGCGCCATGTAGGGCGTCAGGCGCGAGGCGAGAGAGGCCGGGCCGGCCTGCGCGATCGCCTTCCACTCCTCGGACGCCTTGGGTCCGACCAGCGGAATCGAGTCGACCCACTCGGGCGGCTCCGGAATGGTCAGGTCGAGACTCTTGAGCGAGGCGAGCCGCTCGGCCTGCCCGGCGATCGTCGTCCCGAGCGAGACCAGCGGCCCGATCACGACGAACAGCAGGAGCGCCATCATCACCAGCACGGCGAGCGCGCGCTTGCCGCGCAGCCGCCGCTGAATCGCGATCAGCATCGGCCAGGTCGCGACCACGATCATCGTCGCCCAGATGAGGCCGGGAAGGAAAGGTTTCAGGATGTAGAGGCTCGTGCCGCCGATCAGCAGGATGAACGCGACGCCCAGGACCACGCGCGTCAGGTTGCTGTGGGTCGGGGACTGTTCGTCGGCCATCGCCGTTCCTCAGGGGCGCGGCGCGAGCCGTTGTTCGGCGAGCGTCACCCAGTAGCTCGCCCCGATCGCGATCGCGTCGTCGTCGAAGTCGAAGCGCGGATTGTGCAGGAGCGGGGTGTCCGGGCCGCGGCCGGTGCCGAGCCACACGTAGCAGCCCGGCTTCGCCAGCAGCATGAACGCGAAGTCCTCGCTCGCCATGTTCGGCGTGGGATCGGTGTCGACCCGATCGCGTCCGACCACCGCCGCCGCGGCCGCGACGGCGTGCGAAGTCTCGGCCGCGGTGTTCACGGTCGCCGGGTAGCGG
Source organism: Burkholderiales bacterium (assembly GCA_020847675.1). Classification (GTDB taxonomy): domain Bacteria; phylum Pseudomonadota; class Gammaproteobacteria; order Burkholderiales; family Casimicrobiaceae; genus VBCG01. The sequence goes on from JADLBN010000234.1 coordinate 11,433, forward strand.
CGCTCGTAGCGCAGCGTCGCGGTCATCTCGAACGTGGCGGCGACGTGCTCGACGATCGTGCGCATCCGGCGCTCGATCGTGTCCTGCACGTCGCGTTCGAACGTGCGCACGGTGCCGCGCAGCACGATCTCGTCCGGGATCACGTTCCAGGTGTCGCCGGCATGCACCTGCGTCACGGTGACCACGCCGGCCGAGAGCGGGTGCAGGTTGCGCGAGACGATCGTCTGCAGCGCCGCGATCGCCTGCGAGGCGAACAGCATCGGGTCGCGGCCGAGGTTCGGCATGGCCGCGTGCGCCCCCTTGCCGGTGGCGACGATCTCGAAGATGTCGAAGGCGCCCATCTGCGGACCCGCGCGCATCGCGAAGCTGCCGAGCGGCGCCGAGGGCCAGTTGTGCATCCCGTAGACCGCGTCCACCGGAAAGCGGTCGAACAGGCCCTGTTCGACCATCACGCGGCCGCCGCCCTCGTTCTCTTCGGCCGGCTGGAAGATGAAAGCGACGCTGCCGTCGAAGTGGCGCCGCTGCGCGAGCGCCCGCGCGGCGCCGAGCAGCATCGTCGTGTGGCCGTCGTGGCCGCAGGCGTGCATCCGGCCCTCGTGCTTCGACGCGTGCGGCGCGCCGGTCTTCTCGTGGATGGCGAGCGCGTCGAGGTCCGCGCGCAGGCCGATCGAACCCTTCGAGCCGCCGTGGCGCAGGACGCCGACCACGCCGGTGCCCGCGAGCCCGGTGTGGACCTCGAGCCCCATCGCGCGGAGCCTGTCGGCGACGAAGGCCGCGGTCGCCCGCTCCTCGAACGCGGTCTCCGGATGCGCGTGCAGGTGGCGGCGCCAGCCGCGCAGTTCGTCGTCCAGCGCGACGACTTCGGGCACGAGGTTCACGGGCGGAGGCCGGGTGGGGGTCGGTCGGGCCGGGAAACGGGCATCCTAGCATCCGGTAGAATCGCCGCGTGTCCGCGAGCGCAGCGACCTTCGACCTGCTCGTCGTCGGCGGCGGCATCAACGGCGCCGGCATCGCGCGCGACGCCGCCGGCCGCGGTCTCTCGGTCCTCCTGGTCGAGCGGGACGACCTCGCGAGCGCCACCTCGTCGCAGAGCACCAAGCTGATCCACGGGGGGCTCCGCTACCTAGAGCACTACGAGTTCCGGCTGGTGGGGGAGGCGCTCGCCGAGCGCGAGGTGATGCTCTCCATTGCGCCCCACCTGGTCGAGCCGCTCGCGTTCGTGCTGCCGCACGAGCCGCACCTGCGTCCGGCGTGGATGATCCGGGCCGGCCTCTTCCTCTACGACCGGCTGGGCGGCAGGATGTCGCTCCCGCGCTCGTCGGGCGTGCGCCTCGACGGGAGCCGCTGGGGCGCCGGGCTGCAGCCGCGGTTCCGCAAGGGCTTCGTCTACGCGGACGCGCGCGTCGATGACGCGCGGCTGGTCGTCGCGAACGCGATGTCGGCGCGCGCGCACGGCGCGACGGTCCGCACCCGAACGCGTTTCGTGTCGGCGCGGCGGGAGGCGGGCGTCTGGCGCGCCACGATCGAGGGCGCGGGCGGGCGCGAGGAAGTGACGGCAAGAGCGATCGTCAACGCCGGCGGTCCCTGGGTCGCGGAAGTCCTCGGTTCGACCGACGCGCCGCCCTCGGGTGCGAGCGTGCGCCACGTCAAGGGCAGCCACATCGTCGTGCCGCGCGTGCACGACGAGGAGCACGCCTACATCCTGCAGAACTCCGACCAGCGCATCGTCTTCGTCATCCCGTACCTCGAGCGCTACTCGCTGATCGGCACCACCGACGTGCCGGTCGACGACTGGGCCGCGCCGCGCATCTCCGACGACGAGATCGACTACCTGCTGGCGCTCGCGAACGGCTACCTCGCGAAGCCGCTCGCGCGGAGCGACATCGTGTGGAGCTACAGCGGCGTGCGCCCGCTCCACGACGACGGGTCGTCGAATCCTTCCGCCGTGACGCGCGACTACCTGCTCAAGGTCGAGGCGACCGAAGGTCCGCCGGGGCCGGGGCGCGCGCCGGTGCTGTCGATCTACGGCGGCAAGATCACCACCTACCGCAAGCTCGCGGAGGCCGCGCTCGCCGACCTCGCGCCGTACTTCCCCGGATTGAAGCCCGCGTGGACCGCGACCGAGGCGCTGCCCGGAGGCGACCTGCCGAAGGGCGACCGGGCGGCGCTCCTCGCCTCGCTGTGCGCGCGCTATCCCGCGATTCCGGTCGACCTCCTGCGGCCGCTCGCGCGGCGGCACGGCACGCTCGCGGCATCGGTGCTGGGCGACGCCTCGCGCCCCGAGGACCTGGGGGAAGCGTTCGGCGGCGGCCTGACCGAACGCGAGATCGCCTACCTCGTCGGGCACGAGTGGGCGCGCGAGCCCGAAGACGTGCTGTGGCGCCGCACCAAGTGCGCTCTACCGATGACGCAGGGAGAGCGCGAGCACGCGGCGGCGCGCATCCGCGCGCTGGCGACGCGCGCATGACCGCCGCAGCTCCGCGCCCGCTGTCGGAAATGCCGCCCGCGGCGCGTGCGGCGATCCGCGGCGTGCTGACCGACATCGACGACACGCTGACCACTCACGGGCAGCTCACCCCCGCGGCTTACACGGCGCTCGCGCGGCTCAAGGCCGCCGGCAGGCTCGTCGTCCCGATCACCGGCCGCCCGGCCGGATGGTGCGACCACATCGCGCGCATGTGGCCGGTCGACGGCGTGGTGGGCGAGAACGGCGCGATGTGGATGCGCTACGACGCCGGGAAGCGCAAGCTCCTGCACGGCTACGCCGCGAGCGAGGCGGAGCGCCGCGCCAACCGCGAGCGTCTCGCCGCCGTCGCGGTCCGCGTGCTGCGCGAAGTGCCCGGCACCGCACTCGCGTCGGACCAGCCCTATCGCGAGGCCGACATCGCGATCGACTTCTGCGAGGACGTGCCGCCGCTCCCGCGGGAGGCGGTCGACCGCATCGTCGCGATCATGGAAGCCGAGGGCCTCACCGCGAAAGTGTCGTCGATCCACGTGAACGGCTGGATCGGCCGCTACGACAAGCTCGGCATGACGCGGCGCTTCCTGTCGGAGGTGTTTCGCATCGATCTCGACGCCGAGCGCGAGCGCTTCGTGTTCGCGGGCGACTCGCCCAACGACGCGCCGATGTTCGCGTTCTTCCCGCACGCGGTGGGCGTCGCGAACGTGCGCGCGTTCCTCGACCGCATTGCCACGCCGCCGGCGTGGATCACGCGCGCGGAGGCGGGCGCCGGGTTCGTCGAGCTCGCCGACTTCCTGCTCGGCGGGGACTGACGGCCGGCTCCGGCCTCAGGGACCGGGGGGCTTGCCGAGCACGCCGCCGCGCCGGCGGATGGGCAGCGCGCCGACGCCGGCGAACGGCGCGTTCGCGCCCAGCACCTCCTCGATGCGCAGCACCTCGTTCCACTTCGCCATCCGCTCGCCGCGCGCGAACGAGCCGACCTTGAGCTGGCCCGCGTTCCAGCCGACCGCGAGGTGCGCGATCGTGACGTCCTCGGTTTCCCCGGAGCGCGCGGACACGATCGTGCCGAACGCGTGCCGGCGCGCGGCGTCGAGCGCGGCGTGCGCCTCGGTGAGCGTCCCGGCCTGGTTCGGCTTGATCAGGACCGCGTTGCACGCCTGGTCGAACGCCGCGCGGTCGACCTCGGCGGCGCTGGTCGTCAGGTAGTCGTCGCCGATGATCTGCACGCGCGAGCCGACCGCCTCGCCGAATCGGATCCACGCGACGCGGTCGTCCTCGGAGAACGGATCCTCGACCGAGACGATCGGGTAGCGGTCGATCCAGTCGACGAGCATCGCCGACCACGCGTCGCGGTCGAGTTCCCGCCCGTCGAGTGAGAGCGTGTACCGGCCGCTGGCGCCGAACTCGGAGGCCGCGAGGTCGAGCGAGATCGCGACGTCGGCTCCCGGTTGCAGGCCGGCGCGCTCGATCGCGCGCACGAGCGAGGTGAGCGCCTCCTCGTTGGAGCGGAACGCGGGCCAGAAGCCGCCTTCGTCGGCGACCCCCGCGAGGAGGCCCGCCTCCTGCATCAGCTCGCCCGCCGCGCGGTAGACCTCCGCGACGATCGCGATCGCGTCGCCGAAGGTCCACGCGCCGACCGGCATCACCATGAAGTCCTGCACGTCGACGCGACGGCCGGCGTGCGCGCCGCCGCCGAAGATCTGCACCTCGGGCAGCGGCAGGCTGACCTCGCCGCTGCCAGCGAGGTATTTCCACAACGGCACGCGCATCGCGGCGGCGGCGGCGTGGGCGACCGCCATGGATACCGCGACCGTCGCGTTGCCGCCGAGCTTCGCCTTGTTCGGCGTGCCGTCGAGCGCGACGATCGCCGCGTCGACCGCGCCCTGGTCGAGCGCGTCGCGGCCGCGCAGCGCCTGCGCCATCGTCGAGCGGACGTGCTCGCAGGCCGCCATCACGTCGTGGCCGCCGAAGCGCGTGCCGCCGTCGCGCAGGTCGACCGCCTCGCGCGAGCCCCGCGAGGCGCCGGCGGGCGCGATCGCGCGGCCCTTCGCGCCTCCGGCGAGTTCGACCTCGGCTTCGACCGTGGGCCGGCCACGCGAGTCCCACACCCGCCTCGCGCGGATCGCGGCGATCGAGGTGGCGCTCAACGGAAGTCAGGTGGCGGCGTGCCGCGCACGGGAGTCATCGGAAGGCCGGCAGTCGACGATCGCGCATTGTGCCCGATCAGACGCGCCAGGCGGTCGCGATCGCGTCGAGCGTCGCGGGCGGATGCGCGATCCGCGGCTGCGCGAACGCGCGCACGCGCTCGCGGTCCGCATCGGAGGTCAGGTACTCCGCCGGCGACTTGCCGTCGACGCGGGCAAGGAGGAGCGCAGGCAGGAGCGCCGCGGTGCGTCGCTCGAGGTTGCTCCACGGCTCCCATGCGACGTGCGCGCGGTAGCCGTCGACGAGCGCGGCGAACGCATCGAGGTAGCGCCCGCGCCGCTGCGGACGCCACAGTCCCTTGAGCAGCAGGTGATTCAGCACGAACGCGAGGTCGAAGGCCGGATCGCCGAACCACGCGCACTCTGCGTCGAGCACCACCGGACCGTCGGGTCCGATCAGCAGGTTCTTCGGGCTGAAGTCGCCGTGCACCAGCACGCGCCGCGTCGCGGCCGTGGTCGCGACCAGCGCGGCGAAGCGGGCGGCGAGATCCGGGTGCGCGCGACCGGTCGCTTCGAGATAGGGTTCGAGGCGGATCGCGTGGAAGGTCGCGTCGTTCGCGAACGCGGCGGCGAGATCCTCACGGTCGGCGGTCGCCGCGTGGATGCGACCGAGGACGTCGCCGACCGCCCGCGCCGTCGAGGGGTCCGCCGTCCCGTCGCGAAGCAGCGCTTTCCACACCGGAAAACGGTCGGGCGGAAGCCACGCCATCGCGAAGGCGCCGGCCTTTGCGTCTTCACCCAGGATCGCGGGGACCGCCTCGGGGACGATCTTCGCGGCTTCGCGGAACCACGCGACCTCGCTGCGGTTGCGGCCGACCGGTGCCCGCCAGTCCGCGGTCACCTTGAGCTTGGCGAGCGCCCGCTTGACGCAGAACGTCCTGCCCGGAGTCTCCGCCTGCCAGATATCCGACGAAACGCCACCGGCCAGCGGGGTCAGCCGCAGCGTCTGGTGAGTGCTCACTAGCGCCATCCGGGTCAAGGCATCGCGGATTTCGCGATACACTTCATGGCCTTCCGGCACGCTCGGCAGCGACGGATCCGGCGTCATCGGGCAGGACGGTCCTTGAGGTACGAAGTTTGCATGCGATTCCGGAACCGGTACACGAGCGATCGCAGGCAAGTCGCTGATCGCACAGAGAGCCGGATACGGGGCAGGGAGGAACGATGACTCGCTACGGGTTCACCATCAAGACGCGCCACGGCCAGCGCGTCGCCAACATCCACATCATGGCCGGCACGCAGGTCGACGCCGAGCGCCGCCTGCGGCAGATGTATCACCACTGCGAGATCCTCGACTGCCGCGGCGAGGCCGTCGCCCGCCGCAACGACACGCTCGACGTCGAGAGCGTGATCGGCATGATCAGTGCCGCCGACCGTTCACCGCAGAAAGCCGGCACCCACTAGCTCGTCGGCCAACTCCTCGTAGTCGCGCGCGCCACGGCTCTCGGGCGCGTGCCTGAACACGTCGAGCCCGGCCGCCGGGCTCTCCGCAAGCTTCACGTTCTCGCGGATTCGCGTGATGCACACCTCCTCGGTCCGGAACGAGCGCGCCATCTCCTCGACCACCTCGGCGCTCATCCTGCGCCGCATGTCGAAGCGAGTGATCACGTAGCGCCGGGGCAGGCGCTGCCTGAACACCGGCTCCAGCGCGTTGAGCGCGCGTTCGACTTCCTTCGCCCCCTGCACCGCGAGGTAGTCCGCCGACACCGGGACGAGCAGGAGATCGCACGCGAACACCGCGTTCAACGACAGCACGTTGAGCAGCGGGCAGCAGTCGATCACCACCGGACCGGTCACCGCGTCCCGGGTCCTGAGGGCCTGCCGCAGCCGCGTGACGACGTTGAAGCCCTTGCCGAGCATCGCGTCGAGCTTCGAGAGTTCCATGTGCGCGGGACACATCACCACGCCGCTCGACGACACGCGCGCGATCTCGGCGATAGGGCGCTGGCGCGCGAAGAAGCCGTACATGGTGTCGTCTGCCGCACGCGGCTGCGTGCCGAACACGTGCGACAGGTGCCCCTGCGGATCGAGGTCGACGCCGGTCGGACGCTTGCCGCGCCGCGCGATCGCGGCGAGGAGATTGAGGGAGGTCGTCGTCTTCCCGACGCCGCCCTTCTGGTTGAACACCGCGAGAATCGTCATCGGCGCGAGGATACCGCGAACGCGCGTCGCGGCCGCCGGAACCTTGTCCAGCACAGCTTCGGGGAATCCCCGGCGGCGGCGGTCAGATCACGCGCTGGCGGACCTGAGTGACGACGATCTCGGCGACGACGACGATCGCGAAGATGGCGACGAGGATCACCGCGACCCGGTCCCACTGGAAAAGGTTCATCGCAGCGTCGAGCGCCATGCCGATCCCGCCGGCGCCGACCAGCCCCAGGACCGCCGACTCGCGGACGTTGATGTCCCAGCGGAACAGCGCGATCGACCAGAACGCCGGCTTCACCTGCGGCCAGTAGCCGAAGGTCATGCGCGAGACCCAGGGCGCTCCGGCCGCGGTCAGCGCTTCGATCGGGCCGGGCTGCGCCTCCTCGAGCGCCTCGCCGAAGAGCTTGCCCACGAAGCCGATCGAGCGGAACGCGATGGCGAGCGTGCCGGCGAGCGCGCCGGGGCCGAAGATGCCGACGAACAGCAGTGCCCACACCAGCGAATTCACGCTGCGCGACGACACCAGCACCAGCTTTGCAGCGAGATTCACCGGCGTCGACGGCACCAGGTTGTGGGCGGCGAGCACGCCGACCGGCAGCGCCATCACCAGCGCGAGGAGGGTTCCCAGCGACGCGATGTGGATGGTCTCCATCAGCGCCTCGTGCACGGTCGACGGGTAGTGGCTCCAGTCGGGCGGCCACATGCGCATCAGCAGGTCGGCCATCTGTTCGGGAGCGTCGACGAGGAACTCCGGGATCACCTCGATCGACCGGATCGAGGCGACGATCGCGGCGACGATCGCCAGCGTGATCGCGAAGCGCGCGAGCCGCTGGCCCGGCGTGAAGCGGTGCCACGCGGGCGCCTCGCGTATCGCGGCCGGCGACGCCATCAGTCGTCCTGCTCCAGCTTGCGCTCGCGCGGGACGCGGGCCCCGCGGCGGAACAGTTCGCCGAGCGTCGCGCCGTCGACGAACACCCGCCGCACGCCGGTGGCCACGATCTCGCCTGCCATGATCACCGAGATGATCGCGATCAGGATCGCGCACACGAAGTCGTAGTCGAAGCGCTGGAACGCCGCGAACAGCGTGCCGCCGACGCCTCCCGCGCCGACGATGCCGACCATCGTCGAGTTGCGCAGGTTGCTGTCGAGCTGGTAGGTGGCGAAGCCGATGAACCGCGAGAACACCTGCGGCAGCACGCCGAACGCGAGGACCGAGGCGAACGGGGCGCCGGTCGCGCGGATCGCCTCGACCTGCTTGTCCGAGATCTCCTCGACCGCCTCGGTGAACAGCTTGCCGATGAAGCCGATCGAGGCCACCGTCAGCGCGAGGATGCCCGCGAGTGCCCCGAAGCCCACGGCCTTCACGAAGACGATCGCCACGATCACCGGATGGAACGAGCGGCAGGCGACGATGATCAGGCGCGCGGGCCAGGTGGCCCAGGCGGGCATCAGGTTGCGCGCCGCGGCGAGGCCCACCGGAAGCGCGAGCGCGATGCCGAGCGCCGAGGCGAGGATCGCGATCTCGAGGCTCTCGGTCATGCCCTTGAGGAGCAGTTCCCAGCGCTCGAAGTTGGGCGGGAACATACGCCCGAAGAAGCGCGCGGCGTTGTGCAGGCCGGTCAGCAGGCGCTCGGCGGAAACCTCCATCTGCATCGACGCGTACACGACGTACGCGGCGAGCGCCGCGAGCGCGACGCGCGCGCGCAGGCTGCGCTTCAACCGGAAATCGCTGGATAGCGCGGCCGCGGTCATTCGCCGGACCGATGGGCGGGGCGGCGGCAGCCGACAGGTGCGGCCTCGCGACGCGACAGCGTCAGTCTGCGCCCGCGAACCGCACTCGGCAGCGAGCGCAGTAACTGGCGCTGGATCGGGCGCCACATCTCAATGCAGCCAGTCTTCGCCGCCGTAGATCGAGGCCAGCACGTCGTCGGTGAGGCTGGCGGGCGGACCGTCGAACACGATGCGGCCGCCGGACATTCCGACGATCCGGTCGGCGAAGCGCTTCGCGAGTTCGACGTCGTGCATGTTGACCAGCACGGGAATCCCGCGGCTTCGCGCCACGTCGGCGAGGAGCTGCATGATCTCGACCGAGGTTCTGGGATCGAGCGATGAGGTCGGCTCGTCGGCGAGGAGCAGCCTCGGTCCCTGCATCACCGCACGCGCGATGCCGACGCGCTGGCGCTGCCCGCCGGACAGCGCGTCGGCGCGGCGGTCCGCGAAGCCGGCGAGGCCGACGACGTCGAGGAGGTCGAGCGCGGCGCGGACGTCCTCGTCGGGAAACCTGCGGCGCCACGCGCGCCACGCGGATACGTAACCCAGCCGGCCGGACAGCAGGTTCTCCATGACCGACAGGCGCTCGACCAGGTTGTACTCCTGGAACACCATGCCGATGTGGCGGCGCGCGTGGCGCAGGCCGCGGCCGGAGAGGCGTGCGAGGTCGCTGCCCTCGAACTCGATCGCGCCGGAGGTCGGCTCGACCAGCCGGTTGATGCAGCGGATGAGCGTCGACTTGCCGGTGCCCGAGGGACCGATCACCGCGGTGATCCCGCGCGCGGCGATCTCGAGGTCGATGCCGGTGAGCACCGGCTTCCCGGGCACGTACGACTTCGACAGGCGGACGAGCTTCAGCATGGCCCACGCTCCGCGAGGCGGGGCACCGCGGATGCGACGCCCCGACGCGACGCGGCCCGTGTCACTTCTTCTTCTTCGCCGCCGCCTCGGCCTCGCGCTTGGTCTCGGCTTCGTAGGTCTTGCGGTCGAACGCCTGGCCGGAGCCCGCGGCGACCTCGCGCACGACCGCCCAGTTGGTCTTGTAGTTGATCGGGAAGAAGCGGTCGGCGCCGTCGAAGGCCTTCTTCATCTCGGGCGGGAAGCGGTAGTCGTAGAAGCAGGTCAGCATCCTGTCGACGAGCTTCGGGTCGAGATCGTGCGCGTAGGCGAACGACGAGGTCGGGAACTTCTGGCTGCGGTAGATCACGCGGAAGTCCGACTCCTTGATCTGGCCGCGCACTCCCATCCGGTGGAAAACGTCGGACGCGACCGCGGCTGCGTCGTAGTCGCCGGAGGCGACGCCGAGCACCGACTGGTCGTGCTTGCCCGAGAACAGCGGCTTGTAGTCCTTGTCGGGCGAGAGTCCCTCCTTCGGGAACAGCGCGAGCGGCGCGAGGTGGCCCGAGTTCGACGACGGCGAGGTGTGCGCGACCTTCTTGCCCTTGAGGTCGGAGAGCTTCTGGTAGGGCGAGTCGGCTTTCACCACCACGATCAGGTTGTAGCCCTGGAAGTCCTTCTCGTAGCCCTTGATCGCGAACGGCACCGCGCCGGCGATGTTGACCGCGAACGCGGTCGGGCCGGTGGAGAACCCGCCCACGTGCAGCCGCCCGGAACGCATGGCCTCGATCTCGGCCGCGTTCGACTGCACCTGGAAGAACACCACGCGCTTCCCGGTGCACTGCGAGAGGTGGTCGGTGAAGGGCTTGAAGATCTTCTCGTAGACCGCGGGGTCTTCCACCGGCGTGTAGGTGAAGACCAGCGTCGACGGGGTCTTCAGCTTCTTCGGGTCCTTCGGCGTGTCGGCGACGAGGTCGCCGTTCTCGTCGCAGTACTGCGGGTCGAGGTCGCCGCGGCTCTTGCAGGCGTCCTGCGCCAGCGCGCCGAGGGAAATGCTCGCGCCGGCGAGGCCGGCGAGCAGGGTCTTCAGCATGGGTGGTTCCTCCTTGGTCCTATTTCTTCTTCGCGCGCGCCGCGTCCTCGACGGCACGCTCCTTCTCGAACCCGGCGCGGTTGTAGGGCGTGCCCGAATCCTCGGCCACCGTGCGCACCAGCGCCCAATCATCCTTGTACGAGACCGGCAGGAAGCGGTCGTCGCCGAGGAACTCCTTCTTCATCTCGGCGGTGAAGCGGTAGCCGAGGAAGCACTCCTTCAGCTTCGCCGCGAGCGCCGGCTCGAGGTCGTGCGCGTGCGCGAACGACGAGGTCGGGAAATGCCCGCTGCGGTAGATCACGCGCAGGTCGTCCGGCTTGACGATGCCGCGGTTGATGAACCGATCGAGGATGTCCGAGGTGATCGGCGCGCCGTCGTAGTCGCCGTTCATCACGCCCATCAGCGATTGGTCGTGCTTGCCGGAATAGAGCACCTTGTAGTCCTTGTCCGGCACCAGTCCCTCGGCCGGGAACAGCGCGCGCGGCGCGAGGTTGCCGGAATTCGAGGAGGGCGAGGTATGCGCGACGCGCTTGCCCTTGAGGTCGGCGAGCTTCTGCACCGGGCTGTCCTTCTTCACGATCACCACCTGCGTGTAGGTGCGCGGCCCTTTCTCGTTGCCCTTGATCGCGAACGGTACCGCCCCCGAGAGGTTCACGGCGAAGCCGGTCTGGCCGCTGGCGAAGCCCGCCACGTGCAGGCGGCCGGCGCGCATCGCCTCGATCTGCGCCGCGTTCGA
>JADLBN010000235.1 GCA_020847675.1 Burkholderiales bacterium
GCGGTGGCGATCGCGCTCGCCGCCTGCTCCGGGGTGCCGATGCGCACGGCGGCGAAGCTCGCCATCGCCGGTCCGGACGAGATTCTCGGGGCCGATCCGCGCGATCTGCGCGTGGCCATCGACGTCGATACGCGCGTGAAGCCGCAGCCGGGGCTCGTGCCGGTGCTCGGCGTCGCGCTCGTCGCCGATTCGGGAACGAAGCGCGACTGGTCGCTCCCGCTCGTGGCCGATCCGGCGTCCTCCGGGGTCGGGGACCTGCGTCTGCCCCGCGGCGGCCGCCACTGGCTCGTCTGGCGTCTCCCCGAGCAGGGCGTGCGCGACTTCCGCGAGATGCAGGCGCTGGTGAAGCCGATGCTCGCGAAGTCGTCGATCCACTCGCTCCTGATCAGGGTGAATCAGGACTGGATCGACGAATCGTCTCCCGCGTTCAGGCAGGACCGCATCGCCATCTGGGTGCGCACGCGCGCGGCGGACGGATACTACGAGCTGTGGTCCGGCCGCGCATCCGAAGCGATGAGGCAGCGCACATGAGCCTGCTGCAGATCGCCGAGCCCGACGAGCGTCCGGCCGAGCGCCCGCGCAAGCGCGCGATCGGCATCGATCTCGGGACCACCAACTCGCTCGTCGCGACGGTGCGCGCCGACGGCATCGCGATGGTGCTGCCGGACGCGGACGGCCGTACGCTGGTGCCTTCGATCGTCCACTACGGCGCATCGGGCGTCGAAGTCGGTTTCGACGCGGCGCCGTCGCAGACGGCCGATCCGCAGAACACGCTCGTGTCGGTCAAGCGCATGATGGGGCGCGGGCTCGCGGATCTCGCCGACGGCAGGCGGTTTCCCTACCGGTTCATCGAGGCGCCCGGCATGGTGCGCGTCACGACTCGCGCAGGGGAGAAGTCGCCGGTGGAGGTTTCCGCCGATCTCCTGCGTGCCCTTCGCGCGCGTGCCGAGGCGCAACTCGGCGGGCCGGTCGAGGCCGCGGTGGTCACGGTTCCCGCGTATTTCGACGACGCGCAGCGGCAGGCGACCAAGGACGCGGCGCGGCTCGCCGGGCTCCCGGTGCTGCGCCTTTTGAACGAACCGACCGCGGCCGCGGTCGCCTACGGCCTCGACCACGGCGCCGAGGGCATCTACGCGATCTACGATCTGGGCGGGGGGACGTTCGACATCTCGATACTCAAGCTCACGCGCGGCGTGTTCGAGGTGCTCGCCACCAACGGCGACTCGGCGCTCGGCGGCGACGACTTCGACCATCGCGTGTTCTGCTGGATCCTCGAAGCGGCGCGCGTGCCTCCGCCGTCGCCCGAGGACGCGCGCCTGCTGCTTCTCCGCGCGCGCGAAGCGAAGGAGATGCTGACCGGGCACGACGCCGCGCCGATCGTGGCGACACTCTCGACCGGCCAGCGCATCGACCTCTCGCTCACGGCGGCGACCTGCTCGTCGATCACGCGGACGCTGATCGAGAAGACGCTCGCGCCGGCGCGCCGGGCGCTGCGCGACGCCGGCTTGAAGCCGACCGACCTGGACGGTGTCGTGCTGGTCGGAGGCGCGACCCGGATGCGCGAAGTGCGTCGCGCCGTCGGCGAGTTCTTCGGACAGGCGCCGCTCACCAACCTCAATCCCGACGAGGTGGTCGCGCTCGGCGCCGCGATCCAGGCGAACGCGCTCGCCGGCAACCGCAGCCGCGACGACGACTGGCTGCTGCTCGACGTGATCCCGCTGTCGCTCGGCCTCGAGACGATGGGCGGGCTCGCCGAGAAGATCGTGCCGCGCAACGCGACGCTGCCGGTCACGCGCGCGCAGGACTTCACCACCTGGAAGGACGGGCAGTCGGCAATGGCGATCCACGTCGTGCAGGGCGAGCGCGAACGCGTCGACGACTGCCGATCGCTCGCGCGGTTCGAACTGCGCGGCATTCCCCCGATGGCGGCAGGGGCCGCGCGGGTGCGCGTGACGTTCCAGGTCGATGCTGACGGACTCCTGTCGGTGTCCGCGCGCGAGCAGACCACCGGCGTCGAGGCGTCGGTCGCGGTGAAGCCGAGCTACGGGCTCTCCGACGACGAGATCGCCCGGATGCTGCGGGAATCCTTCGATCACGCGGCGGAAGACATGGCGGCCCGCGCGCTCGGCGAGGCGCGCGTCGAGGCGGATCACATTGCGCTGGCGGTGTCGTCCGCACTGGCCTCGGACGGCGAACTGCTCGCCCCGGACGAGCGCGCGAAGATCGAAGCGGCGCTCGAAACGCTGCGGGCGGCCGGAGGACGAGACGACGCCGCTGCGCTGCGCGCCGCCGTCGAGGCGGTCAACCGCGCGACCGAGACGTTCGCTGCCCGCCGGATGGACCGGGACGTGACGCGCGCGCTCGCCGGCCGCACCGTCGACCAGGTCGCCTGAGGAGCGCAGCGTGCCCCGGATCGTCGTCCTGCCTCACGCCGAACTCTGCCCCGAGGGCAAGACCCTCGAGGGCGTGGAGGGCAAGTCGCTGCTCGACAACCTCCTCGACAATGGCGTCGAGGTCGAGCACGCCTGCGAGAAGTCCTGCGCCTGCACCACCTGTCACGTGATCGTGCGCGAAGGCGGCGGTTCGCTCGAACCGTCGACCGAGGACGAGGACGACCTGCTCGACCGGGCCTGGGGCCTCACGCCGCAGTCGCGCCTGTCCTGCCAGGCGATCGTCGCGAACGAGCCGCTGGTGGTCGAGTTGCCGCGCTACACGATCAACCACGCGAAGGAACGCAAATGAAGTGGGCCGACACGCACGACATCGCGATCGCGCTCGCGGACGCGCACCCCGGCGTCGATCCGCGGCGGCTCAACTTCGTCGACCTGCGCGACATGGTCGTTGCGCTTCCCGGCTTCGCGGACGACCCGAAGCGCTCCGGCGAAAAGATCCTCGAGGCGATCCAGATGGCGTGGATCGACGAGGTGTGATCCCCCCCGAGGCGCGCGAGCGCGCCTCTCCCCCAGGGGGGCGAGAGGCCGGCCGCGCCCTCGGGGCGGCCCTTCGGGCGCGGCAAAGCTCGCCCGGTTACCGGGCAAATCGGGGACAGACCCGCATTTCCCGACCTTACAGCTGGACTGATTCGCAAGCGGTAGCATGGGAAATGCGGGTCTGTCCCCGATTTGATCCAGATGGCGTGGATCGACGAGGTGTGATCCCCCCCCGAGGCGCGCGAGCGCGCCTCCCCCCAGGGGGGCGAGAGGCCGGCCGCGCCCTCGGGGCGGCCCTTCGGGCGCGGCAAAGCTCGCCCGGTTACCGGGCGGCGGGCGATCATCGTCCGAGCTCGCGACCTACGTGAACAGGTTGAGGACCGCGTCGAGCCCGCCGTGGTCGATCGCGTGGGAGGCCTGGTCGCGCACGACCGGCTTGGCGCGATAGGCGATCGAGACGTCCGCTGCGCGCAGCATCGGCAGGTCGTTCGCGCCGTCGCCTATCGCGGCGACCAGTCCCCCGTCGCGCGCGTATCTCGCCCGCATGGCTGCGAGCGCCACGGCCTTGCGCCCCGCGTCCACGACCGGGTCGAGCACGCGGCCGGTCAGCTTGCCGTCGACGACTTCGAGCACGTTCGCGACGGTTTCGTCGAGCCCAAGCCGCTCGCGGAGCCGGTCGGTGAAGCAGGTGAATCCGCCGGAAACGAGCAGCGTCCTGACGCCCGAGGCGCGAGCGGCCGCGAGCAGCACCCCTGCGCCCGGAGTGAGTTCGATCCGTTCCCGGTAGACCGCGTCGAGTACGCTCGCCGGCAGTCCGCGAAACAGCGCGACCCGCATGGCAAGGCTCGCCGCGAAGTCCAGTTCGCCGCGCATCGCTCGCGCGGTGACCGCGGCGACCTCCGCCTTCACGCCGGCGTAGTCGGCGATCTCGTCGATGCACTCGATCGTGATGAGCGTCGAATCCATGTCCATCGCGAGCACGCGCAGGTCGGCGAGGCGCCGCTCCGGCGGAACGATCGCGAAGTCGAGGCCGGCGGCGGTGCAGGCCTCGGCCAGCCCATGAATGTCGCGCACGGCGCGAAGCCGCCACGCGACGACGGTGGCGCCCTCGCGGGCGGGCACCATCTCGATCGCGTCGGGCTCGGCAATCGCCGAAATCGCCTCGACGAACTCGCTTTCGACCGACGCGCCCTGGACGACGACGTCGGACCGGACGTCGGTCACCGGCTGTTCCTTTTCGGCACGCGGGGCCGGTCCCCGCGCGACAGCGGCTGCGAGACCGCCGGGTGCGAGGCGCCTTCGGAGTCCGCGAGCGAGAAGTCGATGCGGCTCTGGTCGAGGTCGACGCGCGCGACCTTGACGCGCAGCCGATCGGCGAGGCGGAACGAGAGGCCGCTCCGCTCGCCGACGAGCGCGTGGCGCACCGGGTCGAAGCGGAAGTAGTCGCGCGGCAGTTCGGTGACGTGAACGAGGCCGTCGACGTTCAACCCGTCGAGCGTGACGAAGAGGCCAAAGCTCGCGACGCCGGAGACCGTGCCCTCGAAGGTCTCGCCCACCTTGTCCTGCATGTACCAGCACTTGAGCCACGACTCGACGTCGCGCGTCGCGTCGTCGGCGCGGCGCTCGGCCATCGAGCAGTGCTCGCCCAGCTCGGCCCAGCTCGCGCCGCCGGGCTGGTAGCGTTTTCCTTCGAGCACCGCCTTGATCGCGCGGTGCACCGTGAGGTCCGGGTAGCGGCGGATCGGCGAGGTGAAATGCGCGTAGGCCTCGTAGGCGAGACCGAAGTGGCCGACGTTGTCGGGGCGGTAGCGCGCCTGCTGCAGCGAGCGCAGCAGCACGGTCTGCAGCAGCGGGAAGTCCGGCCGCGCCTTCACGGCCTCCAGGAGCTTCGCGTAGTCCATCGCCGAGGGCTCGTCGCCGCCGGCGAGCGACAGCGCGCTCGCCGCGAGGAACGCGCGGAGCTGCTCCAGCTTCTCGGGCGTCGGACCCTCGTGCACGCGGTAGAGCGCCGGGTGGCCGGCCTTCGCCAGCATGTCGGCCGCGCACACGTTCGCGGCGAGCATGCACTCCTCGATCAGCTTGTGCGCCTCGTTGCGCGGCGCGGGTACGATCTCCGCGATCTTTCCCTGCGCGTCGAAAACCATCGCAAGCTCGACCGTCTCGAAGTCGATCGCGCCGCGCTCGCTGCGGCTCGCGTCGAGCGCCCGGTACAGGCCGTGGAGCGCCTGCAGATGCGGCAGCAGCGCCTTCGCGCGGGCGTCCTTCGCGGACGCGGGACCGGAGAGCCACCCCCACACCTCGGTGTAGGTGAGGCGTGCCCGAGAGTGCATCACGGCCGGGTAGAACCTGTAGCGGCGCACCTCGCCGGTGCCCGTGATCTCGATGTCCGCGACCATGCACAGGCGGTCCACCTCGGGCTTGAGCGAGCACAGCTCGTTGGAGAGCGCCTCCGGCAGCATCGGGATCACGCGCCGCGGGAAATAGACCGACGTCGCTCGCTCGCGGGCGTCCTTGTCGATCGCGTCGCCGTCCTTCACGTAGTGCGAGACGTCGGCGATGGCGACGACGAGCCGCCAGCCCTTGCCTTTGCGCTCGCACCAGACCGCGTCGTCGAAGTCCTTCGCGGTCTCGCCATCGATGGTCACCAGCGGCAGGCCGGTGAGGTCGACGCGGCCGGCGCGCTCGGCGTCCTGCACCGTCGCGGGCAGCTTCTTCGCCTTCGCGGCAGCCCCCTTCGAGAACTCGAAAGGCAGGTCGTGCTTGCGCAGCGCGATCTCGATCTCGATCCCCGCGTCGGTCGCGTGCCCGAGGACCTCGATCACGCGCGCGATAGGCTCCCGTTCGGCCGTCGGGTACTCGACGATCTCGACCACGACGACGTCGCCGGGCTTCGCCTTGCCCCGGTCCTTCGCGGGCACGATGAGATCCTGCGCGATGCGCCGGTTCTCGGCGACGACGAAGAGCACGCCGCGCTCCTCGTGCAGGCGGCCGACGACTTCGCGGTGGGCGCGCTCGAGCACCTCGACCACCTCGCCTTCGGGCCGGCCGCGACGGTCGGTGCCGGTGACGCGCACGCTCGCGCGGTCGCCGTGCAGCGCCTTGTGCATCTCGCGCGCGGGAAGCGCGACGTCCGGACCGCCGTCGTCGCGGATCAGGAAGCCGTAGCCTTCGGGATGACCCTCGAGGCGGCCCGCGACGAGGTCGAGCTTGGCCGCGATGCAGAGCTGTCCCTTGCGGTTGACGAGAATCTCGCCGCGGTCGTGCAGGCGCGCGATCTCGTCGTCGAGCGCGCGACGAGCCTTGCGATCGAGGGCGAGGCGCTCGGCCAGTTCGTCGGGCGCGAGCGGGACGCCGGCGTCGGCCAGCGCGACGACGATCGCGGCCGGCGTCGGGGAGGGTGGGAGGCGTTTCTTTGACAACGGTTGTTTTGCCTTATAAAATAGGGGGTTCCGGTCGCCCAGATGGCGGAATTGGTAGACGCACCAGTTTCAGGTACTGGCGGGTAACACCGTGGAGGTTCGAGTCCTCTTCTGGGCACCAACGATTCGATCGCGGCCGTGACGGCCGCACGCGCACCGTACAGGATGCGCTCCAGGACGCCCGCGCAAGCGGGCGTCGCCGTCTGGGGCCCGCGCAGGCGGACATCTCCGCCTTCCGGCCCGCTCGCGCGGGCACAGCCGTCTCCGGGCGCCAGTCAGCGCCCGACCCGCGCGGCCAGTTCGTCCGGCCGCAGCTTGTCGTACACCTCGAACGGCTGGTGGATCCAGGGGTTGTCGGGCAGGTACTCCACGTGGAAGTCGGGCCGGAACGTCGAGCACGCCTTCCACCACAATACTGCGCTCTTCAACTCCCGGATGTTCGGAAACCGCTTCGGCAGCGTGTCGACGACCTTCGCGAGCGTGTGGCCCGAATCGACCATGTCGTCGACCAGCAGAACGTGGCTGCCGAGCTTCGGCGCGGTCATCGTCATGTGCTCGGCGATCACCAGGTCGCCGCGCACCGTGCCGCCGTCGGCGGCGTACGAGTGGGTCGACAGGATCGCGAGCGGCTTCTCGTAGATGCGCGAGAGCACGTCGCCCACGCGCAAGCCCCCGCGCGCGATGCAGATGATCTGGTCGAACGCGTAGTCCGCTTCGTGGACGAGGAGCGCGAGCCGCTCGATCAGCGTGTGGTACTGCGTCCAGCTTACATGGAGGCTCATGCGCGTCGTCCCAAGGGCCGGACCGCTCCGATCCCGCGGCAGCGCGGCGGAGTGGGGTCGGCGAGCAGCGCATTCTAGCCCGAGTGCGGGCGGCGATCCGCCCATTCAGGTACTTGCATAATGATGCAAATTGCCATATATTCACGAGCTTGAAGCCGCTCGAGTTCCTCGGCAGCAGTCTCGACGACATCCGCGCCATGCCTGCTTCCGTGCGCCACGAGTTGGGCATGGAGTTGATGCGGGTGCAGTCCGGTGGCGAGCCGACCGACTTCAAGCCCATGCCCGCGGTGGGTGCGGGGGCGTACGAAATCCGTGTACGCGACGCCGCCGGCGCGTTCCGGGCGATCTACGTCGCCAGGTTCGCCGATGCGGTGTACGTGCTGCACGCGTTCCAGAAGAAGACGCCCAGAACCGCCAAAGCCGATCTCGAGCTTGCCATGAGGCGTTACAAGCTGATAGGAGCCTGATCCATGAAGAAGACCGATTCCCGCTGGAACGACACGCGCCGTATCAAGAGCAGCGGCAACGTGTTCGTCGACCTGGGCTTCGATCCGGCGGAAGCCGAAGTGCTGAAGCTGCGCGCAGAGGTCATGCTCCGCCTTGAGCAACTGGTCAAGGAGCGAGGCTGGACGCAGACCGAAGCTGCACGGCATCTCGGCGTCACGCAGCCGCGCGTCTCCCGCCTGGTCAAGGGAAAGTGGCAGGACTTCAGTCTCGACATGCTGCTCACCCTGGCCATGCGTGCCGGGTTGAAGCCGACGCTGCGCCTGGCCCACTGATCGGGGAGTTCGCGGCGAAACGCGATCGCCGCTCGAACGATGCGCGAACTGGGAAGAGCCGCGGCAGCGAATTCGGATCGAACGGGCCGGACGCTTTCAGGACCGGGTGGCTCGGCGGTGCCTATGAAACCCGAGGCGGTTCCGTTCTGGCGGGCACCACTTCTCTCGACAACGGCTTCCCGTGAAGCGGCGTTCCCGGTTTGTCTCCGACCGGGACCGACGAGTTCTCGGCGTCGGCGCCAGCCAGCCAGTACGAGCGGGGCAAGCACTCGCCGGTCGTCAGGCCGCCGATCCTCGAGATACGACATGCCGCCGGCCTGAAGTCCAGCCCACGGTCGAGAGGGAGATATCGGCCCGAAGGCCGATCCACGGCGGAAGCGGCGCGCTCAGTGAAACGGGTGGTGCCGCAGGATCGTCTCGTCCCGATCCGGCCCGGTCGAGACCATCGCGATCGGGACGCCGGCGAGCGCCTCGACACGGTCGAGATACGCGCGGGCCGCCTTCGGCAGCGCGTCCATCGTGCGCGCGCCCACCGTGCTCTCGCTCCAGCCCGGCAGCGTCTCGTAGACCGGCACGCACTTCGCGACCGCGTCGGCGCCGGTCGGCACGAGCCCGGCGGGCTTGCCGTCGACCGTGTAGCCGGTGCAGATCCGAAGCTCGTGCAGGCCGTCCAGCACGTCGAGCTTGGTGATGCACAGGCCATCGACGCCCGACAACTGGACCGAGCGTCGCAGGAGCGGAATGTCGAGCCAGCCGCAGCGGCGCGGGCGGCCGGTGACCGAGCCGAACTCGTTGCCGCGCTTCGCGAGGTGCGAGCCGGTCTCGTCGGTGAGTTCGGTCGGGAACGGGCCGCCGCCCACGCGCGTCGTGTAGGCCTTGACGATCCCGAGCACGTAGTCGATGCCGTGCGGGCCGATGCCGCTGCCGGGGGCGGCGGCGCCGGCGATGCAGTTCGAACTCGTGACGAACGGGTAGGTGCCGTGGTCGACGTCGAGCAGCGCACCCTGCGCGCCCTCGAACAGGAGCGACTCGCCGCGCGCGCGCGCAGCGTGCAGCATCGCGGCGACGTCGGCGACCATCGGCGCGATTTCGCGCGCGTGCGCGAGCGCCTCGTCGCGCGTGCGCTCGAACGGCACCGGCGCGACCTTGTGGTAGTGCTCGAGCACGAAGTTGTGGTAACCGAGCACGCGCTGCAGTTTCTCGCCGAAGCGGTCGGGGTCGAGGA
The DNA here is from genome assembly GCA_020847675.1 of Burkholderiales bacterium. GTDB lineage: Bacteria > Pseudomonadota > Gammaproteobacteria > Burkholderiales > Casimicrobiaceae > VBCG01. Next base: position 9,136 of record JADLBN010000235.1, read on the forward strand.
GGTCCTGCACGCGCAGCGCGCGCCGCGCGACCTTGTCCTCGTAGGCCGGGCCGATGCCGCGGCCGGTGGTGCCGATCTTCTCGCCGGCGGCGCCGCTCTCGCGCGCCTGATCGAGCGCGACGTGGAACGGGAGGACGAGCGGGCACGCGGGCGAGATCGAAAGCCGGTCGCGCACCTTCACTCCGCCCGCTTCGAGTTCGCCGATTTCGGTGAGGAGCGCCGCGGGTGACAGCACGACGCCGTTGCCGATGTAGATGCGCACGCCCGGCCGCAGCACGCCGGACGGAATGAGCCGCAGGATGGTCTTCCTGCCGCCGATGACCAGTGTGTGGCCGGCGTTGTGACCGCCCTGGAAGCGCACCACGCCGGACGCGTTCTCGGTCAGCCAGTCGACGATCTTGCCCTTGCCTTCGTCACCCCACTGGGTGCCGATGACCACGACGCTCTTGCCCATGCCCGTCCCTTCGCTACGCGCCGGTTTGCCGGTCGCTGGCGACGTCGGCGAGGTGGCGCAGGTCCAGCGTGAATCCGGTGGCCGGTCGCGCGCGGCCGAACGCCTTGCCGACGCCGTCGTAGCGCCCGCCGTTGCCCAGCGCCCGGGCTCGCCCGGCGGTGAACACCGAGAAGATCGCGCCGTTATGGTAATGGTAGCCCGCGAGGTCCGCGAGATCGACGTGCAGCGCCTCGACGTCGCCGTTCACGGCCTCGACGAGCGCTTCGAGTGCCGAGAGCGCGTTCGCGATCGCGGGCGTGTCGGGCAGCCGCGCGCGCGCCTCGGGCAGGACTTCGCCCGCCGGTCCGTAGAGCGAAGGGAGCGCCGTCAGCGCGTCGCGCCACACCACCGGCAGCCGCGACGCGAGTTCGGCGACCGCGGGAGCGTCCTTGGCCCGCAGCGCGGCGAAGAGTTCGCCATCCTCGGCGTGTCCGGCGATTCCCGCCGCGGCTGACAGCGCACGGTAGACGCCGACGTGGCCGAGGGCGAGGTGCAGCGGCCCGACGCGGCACTCGGCGAGCGACGAAAGGAGCAGGCCCACGACTTCGCGGTCGCCCGCGAGGCCCGGCTCGCCGAAGAGTTCGGCCCCGATCTGGACTACCTCGCGCGTGGTCCCCGGCCCGGAAGGCTCGGTCCGAAGCACGCTGCCCGCGTAGCACAGGCGCGTGACGCCCGCCTCGTTCAGCAGGTGCGCGTCGATGCGCGCGACCTGCGGCGTCGTGTCCGCGCGCACGCCCAGCATGCGTCCCGACAGCGGGTCGATGACCTTGAACGTCTGAAGCTCGAGGTCGCGTCCCGTCCCGGTGAGCAGCGACTCGAGGTGCTCGACCAGCGGCGGCTGCACGAGGCGATAGCCGCGGGACGCGAAGTGGTCGAGCACGCGGCGGCGCAGCGCCTCGACCCGCTCCGCCTCCGAGGGCAGGATGTCCTCGATCGCCTCGGGCAGGATCCATCTATGCATGGGTCAGCACCAGGAAGGCGGCGACGCCGAGGACAATCGACGCGAGCCCGATGAACCGGATCTGGCCGTCGCTCATCTCGGTCAGCCGGCGGAACGTGTCGCGCCACGCCCGCGGCGCGAGGAACGGCATCAGTCCTTCCACGACGAGCACGAGCGCGAGCGCCGCCCAGAGCGTGTCCATTGCGTTCCGCTGCGCACGCGTTATCTTGCGGCGGAGCGCGGATCCGGCGCCCGCCGGGCCGCCCCAAGGGCGCCGGCCCCCCCGGGGGGGAGGCACGCGAAGCGCGCTTCGGGGGGGATCATTTCGCTGCGGGAGCGCGCGCGCCGTCGCGTCCGCCGCTCTGCCGGAAGTAGCGGAAGAATTCCGACGACGGGTCGAGGACCATGACGTCACCGCGGTTCTTGAACGACGCCTTGTAGGCCTCGAGGCTGCGGTAGAACGCGAAGAACTCGGGATTGACGCCGTAGGCGGCCGAGTAGATCGCTGCGGCGCGCGCGTCGCCCTCGCCCTTGAGTTTCTGCGCCTGGCGGAAGGCCTCGGAGAGGATGACCTCGCGCTGGCGGTCGGCGTCGGCGCGGATCTTCTCGCTCTCGGCGGCGCCCTGCGAGCGCAAGTCGTTGGCGACGCGGCGGCGTTCCGACTCCATGCGTGCGTAGACCGGACCGAGCACGTCCGGCGGCAGCTCGACGCGGCGGAGCCGGACGTCGACGATCTCGACGCCGATCGACTTCGCGTCGCTGTCGGCCTTCTGGCGCGTCGTGTTCATGATCTGGTCGCGCTGGGTCGAGATCGCCTCGTGCATCGAGCGCTTGTTGAATTCCTCGGCGAGATTCGCGCGCACGGTCTGCGTCAGCCGGCGGCGCGCGGCCTCCTCGTCGCCCTGCACCGACACGTAGAACTTGCGCACGTCGTCGATGCGCCAGAGCACGACGAACTCGACCAGCAACGGCTTCTTCTCGGCCGTCGTCACGCGATCCGGCTCGGGAATCTCGAGCGTGAGATTGCGCTGGTCGAAGTACTTGACGTTCTGCACCAGCGGCAGCTTGTAGTGCAGGCCGGGGGTCGTGATGACGTCGACCACCTCGCCGAGCTGGAACCGGATCGCGTACTGGGTCTGGTGGACGGTGAACAGCGACTGCGACGCGACGAGGATCGCGGCGACGACGACGGCGAGGATCGGAAGCGTGAACTTCATCGCGTCAGCCTCCCCGGTCGCGGCGCAGCCCGTCGCGCGAATTCCGCGGGTCGGACGGAGCGGCCGTGTCCGCAGGCGGTCCGACGCGCGTCGCGCCCGAGGGCGGCGGCTCGACGATCGGCGCCGGCGCAGCGCCACCGGCCTGCATCAGCTTGTCGAGCGGCATGCCGAGCAGCGTGCCGGCCTTCGGCTCGACCACGACCTTCGAGGTCGGGCCGAGCACCGACTGCATCATGTCGAGGTAGAGGCGTTCGCGCGTGACGCCCGGAGCCTTCTGGTATTCGACCACGATCTGCCTGAAGCGCGCGGCGTCGCCCTCCGCCCGCGCAACGATCGACGCCTGGTAGCCCTGCGCCTCCTCGAGGAGGCGCGCGGCGGTGCCGCGCGCACGCGGGATCACGTCGTTCGCGTAGGCCTGGCCCTCGTTCTTCAGGCGCTCGCGGTCCTGGCCGGCCTTCACCGCGTCGTCGAACGCGGCCTGCACCTTCTCGGGCGGCTGCACGTTCTGCAGCGTGACCTTCTGGACGAAGACGCCGGTCCGGAAGCGGTCGAGCATGTCCTGCAGGAGCTTCTCGGTGTCGCGGGCGACCTGCTCGCGGCCTTCGTAGAGGGCGAAGTCCATCTGCACCTTGGCCGCCACCTCGCGGATCGCGGATTCCGCGGCCCACGCGACGATCAGTTCGGGTTTGCGGTTGCGGAAGACGAAGTCCTCGGCGTTCTTGACGTTGTACTGGACCGCGAACTGGATATCGATGATGTTCTCGTCGTCGGTGATCATCACCGCTTCGCGATCGATGCGGTTCTTGGGCGTGTTGCGGTAGCCGATCTCGATCGTGCGCACCTGCGAGAAGTCGACCAGTTCCACCGCCTCGACCGGGAACGGCATATGCCAGCGCGGGCCGGGCTGGGTGGTCTCGGTGTACTTGCCGAAGCGGGTGACGACGCCGCGGCGGCCTTCGTCGACGATGTAGAAGCCGCTCGCGAGCCACACGACGAGCACGAGCCCGACGAGGAGGCCGGCGCCGGAGAGCGGAATCCGGGGCGGCGCGCGCATTTCGCCCGGAGGGCGGTCGCCGCCTCCGTTGCGCTTGCCGAACAGTTCCGCGAGGCGCCGGTTGACGTTGCGCCAGATCTCGTCGAGATCGGGCGGACCGCCGGACGGGCCGCCTCGCTTGCCCCACTGGGGATCGTTGAGCGACATGCTGGGAGTTCGGTGGATCGTCTGCGAATCGCCGGCGCACGGCTGCCGGCGGGTCGGGACGGGTAGGCGTCGGGCGGGAGGCGATCAGTTCGACGCGCCGCCTGCCGCGGCGTCGCCGGCCGCTTCCGCCGGAAACCGCTCGGCCAGCGCGGCCACGAACGCCGCGCAACCCACCCCCGTCAGCGCGCTCAGGCGCACCGACAGGATCGTACCACAGGCGTCGCGCTCGACCCCCGGCTCGAGATTCGCCGCATCGATCTTGTTGAGGACCTTGAGGCGCGGAACCGCCTCCGCGCCGATCTGCGAGAGGACCCGCTCGACCGCGTCGACCTGCAGGTCGCGGTCGGGGGCGGAAGCATCGACCACGTGCACCACCAGGTCGGCGTCGGCGGCCTCGGCGAGCGTCGCCCGGAACGCGGCAACGAGGTCGTGCGGGAGGTCGCGGATGAAGCCGACGGTGTCGGAGAGCACGATCGCGTCGGCACCGGGCACGTGGATGCGGCGCAGCGTCGTGTCGAGCGTGGCGAACAGCTTGTCGGCGGCGAACACCTTCTCGCGGGCGAGGCGGTTGAACAGCGTCGACTTGCCGGCGTTCGTGTAGCCGACCAGCGCGACCGTGCGCACGCGGGCGCGCCTCCGCGTCCTGCCCTGCACGCCGCGGCCGACCGCCACTTTCGCGAGCCGCTCCTTGAGTGTCTTCACGCGGCGGCCGATCAGGCGGCGGTCGGTCTCGAGCTGGGTTTCGCCCGGCCCGCGGAGGCCTATGCCGCCCTTCTGGCGCTCGAGGTGGGTCCAGCCGCCGACCAGCCGGGTCGAGAGATGGGCGAGCTGCGCGAGCTCCACCTGCAGCTTGCCTTCGGCGCTCTGCGCGCGCTGCGCGAAGATGTCGAGGATGAGGCTCGTGCGGTCGACCACCCGGCACGAGAGCGCCTGCTCGAGGTTGCGCTGCTGCACGCCGGACAGCGCGTGGTCGAAGATCACCAGGTCGGCGCCTCCCGCGTCGCGGGCCCGGGCAATCTCGTCGATCTTGCCCTTGCCGGCATAGGTCGCAGGGTCCGGAGCCGCGCGGCGCCCGCCGACGCGGCCGACGATCGTCGCGCCGGCCGAGTTGGCGAGCGCGGCGATCTCGCCGAACGCCGTCTCGTCCCGGCGCGGCCCGATCGAGAGTCCGACGAGGATGGCGCGCTGTCCGCCGCCGGGGCGATCGAGCATGCGTTCGCGTCGCGGGGTCGAAGGCCCGGCGCGCGCGACGCGCCGGACGTGGTCAGGCGTCCTGGTCGCCGCCGTGGTTGTGGTGCGGCATCGTGACCGGGCGCGACGGCACGACGGTCGAGATCGCGTGCTTGTACACCATCTGGGTCACGGTGTTCTTGAGCAGCACCACGTACTGGTCGAACGACTCGATCTGGCCCTGCAGCTTGATGCCGTTCACCAGATAGATGGACACCTGGACGTGCTCCTTGCGAAGCATGTTCAGGAACGGGTCTTGTAGCATTTGCCCCTTGTTGCTCATCGTCGCTCTCCGCGCTTTTCTTGTCGTTCCGCCGGCTGCCGGCATGCCTCCGGAGGGGCGGGCCTCCCGGCGACCGGAGCGCGCGTTCTAACGGCGCGCGGCGGTGCCCGCGAACGGGTTGACGCCGGCCTTGAATTGTACCCTGAGGGGCGTTCCCCGAAGTTGGAACGCATCGGCGAAGAAATGTTCCAGGTAGCGGCGGTAGGCGTCGGGCACCTTCGAGAGCGCGGTGCCGTGGATCACGACGAGCGGCGGGTTGCTGCCGCCCTGGTGCGCGTAGCGGAGCTTCGGCCGGACCGTTCCGGCGCGCGGCGGCTGCTGCCGCTCGACGGCGAGCTGCAGCGTGCGCGTGAGGCGCGGCGTCGGGAGTTTCGCCATCGCGGCGGCGTAGGCCGCATCCACCGCCGCGAGGAGCGCAGGCAGGCCGCGCCCTTCGCGCGCGGACATCGGCAGCTGCGCGGCGAAGTCGAGGAATCCGAGCTTGCGCGAGATCTCGCGCTTGACTTCCTCGCGCCGCACGGCCGCGGTCGCGTCCCACTTGTTGATGCCGACGACCAGCGCGCGGCCGACCTCGAGGACGTGTCCGGCGAGGTGCGCGTCCTGCTCGGTGATGCCGTCTTCCGCGTCGAGCAGGAGCACGACGACGTTCGCGTCGTCGATCGCCTGCATCGTCTTGATCACCGAGAACTTCTCGACCGCGTCGACGACCTTGCCGCGGCGGCGCACGCCGGCGGTGTCGACCAGCGTGTAGCGTCGTCCGTTGCGCTCGAAGTCGAGCGCGATCGCGTCGCGCGTCGTGCCCGGCTGGTCGAACGCGATCACCCGCTCCTCGCCCAAGAGCGCGTTGACCAGCGTCGATTTGCCGACGTTCGGCCTGCCCACCACGGCCACGCGCACACGGCCCTCGTCGTCGATCGGTTCCGCTCCGGCGTCCGCAGGGGCGTGCGCGAGCGCCGCTTCCACCAGGTCGTGCACGCCTTCGCCGTGGGCGGCGGAGATCGGCCGCGGTTCGCCCAGCCCGAGTTCGTGGAACTCGGCGGCGGCACCCGCTGAAGGAAGGCCCTCGCTCTTGTTGACGGCGAGCACCACCGGCCTGCCCGCGCGCCGCAGGAGATCCGCGATGCGCGCGTCCTGCGGCACGAGGCCGTCGCGGGCGTCGACCATGAACACCACGACGTCGGACTCCGCGATCGCGGCTTCCGCCTGCCGCGCCATTTCGCGCAGGATGCCGTCCTTCGCGACGGGTTCGAAGCCCCCGGTGTCGACCACGTAGTAGTCGCGGCCGCCGGTTCGCGCGCGCCCGTATCGACGATCGCGCGTGAGCCCCGGAACGTCGTGGACCAGCGCGTCGCGCGTGCGCGTCAGCCGGTTGAACAGCGTCGACTTGCCGACGTTCGGCCGGCCGACGAGCGCGACGACGGGGAGCATGACGGAGGCCCGAGCGCCGGTGCGACGCTCAGCGAACCCGGGCGGCGAAGAGCGTGCCCGCGGCCGACTGCCACAGGATGCCGCCGACCATCGGAACCGGCTGCGAGGTCGCCGCGCTTCCGTCGGTGGCGATCCGGCCCACGTAGGCGCCGTTCACGGTCGAGAGCAGGTGAAGCCAGCCTTCGGCGTCGACGACGCCGACCTGGTCGCCGACGAGCTGCGGCCCGCCGACGTAGCGCTTCGCGAGCTTGTCCTGTTTCCAGACCGAGGCCCCGGTCGAGCGGTCGAGCGCGTGCACCGCGCCCGCGTCGTCGGTCACGTAGAGGTGCTTCGCGTCGAGCGCGATGCCGCCGAGGCTTCCGATGTCGCGCGACCAGACCGTCGTGCCGCGCACCACCTCGAAGCAGGCGGTGCGGCCCTGGTAGGCGGCGGCGCAGGCGATCCGGTCGTCGATCGCCGGCAGGCTCGTCACGTCGGCGATCCGCTCGAGTTCGGTGGCGCCCTTGGGCGTGGCGACGGCGACGTCCCAGCCGACCGCACCGGTCTTGAGGTCGATGCCGACCAGGCGTCCACCCGCGGTGCCGAAGAACACCGCGCCGCCGACGATCACGGCGCCGGCGTTGTTGCGTACCATCAGCGACGGATTGGCGCGCTGGTACACCCAGCGCCGCGAGCCATCCTTGGTCGACAGCGCGTAGAGCCTGCCGTCGCCCGAGAACACGAGCACCGTGCCTTCCGCGATCCTGGGCGGCGCTATCACCTCGCTGCCGACCTTGACCGTCCACAGCGCCTTGCCCTCGTCGTCGAACGCGAGCACTTCGCCCTTGTCGGTTCCGACCGCGACGATCGACTCGCCTGCGCCCGCGCCGGCGGAGAGCGAACGTCCGGCGCTGGCGCGCCAATACTGGCGGCCGCTCGCCGGATCGAACTTCGCGACCGTTCCGTCCGCCGCCGCCGCGTACACCGCGTCGGCCGTGACGAGCGGCGCGAATCCGGCGGCGGCCTTGCCGATCGACGCCTGCCAGGCGATCACCGGGGTGACGCTCTGCGAGAGTTCCGGCAGCGGCCCCGGCTTGCGGCTCTTGCCGACGAGCCAGGTCCAGTCCGGCGCCGGAATCGACGGGATGTACGACTGGATCGTCGCGCAGCCGGCCGCTGTCGCCGCGACGAACGCGATCGCGATCGACCGCCTGAAGCCTGATGTCATGGCTTCGCGGCCGGTGCGGGCGCGGCGGGCGCGGCGGAGGAGGGCGCGGCCGCCGGAGCGGCGGTTGCCGGAGCGGCGGTTGCCGGAGCCTTGGCGTCCGAGGGCGCGCCGGAAGGCAACGCGCCGCCCAGCGCGTCGAGTTTCACCTGCACGAAGCTGCGGTAGGGCGACTTCGGATCGATTTTCGCGAGCGCGGTCTGGTAGGCGGCGCGGGCCTCGTCGTTGCGTCCCGCGGCGGAGAGCGCGTCGCCCCTGAGGTCCGCGTAGAGGCCGGCGTACGCGTCGGAGTGCCGGGTGTCGAGCAGCTTCAGCGCCTCGTCGGTGTTCTTCTCGTCGAGCAGGATCTCCGCCAGCCGGTAGCGCGCCACCTGCTTCAGGTCGTCGTCGCTCGAACGGTCGACCACCCACAGGAGCTGCGCCTTCGCGCCGGCCTTGTCGCCGGCGCTCCACAACTGCTTCGCGTAGAGCAACGCCGCGCGCGGAGCGTAGGCGGTGCCCGCGTACTTGTCGGCGAGCACCGCCATCGCGTCCTTCGCCTTCGCCGCGTCGCCGGTGCCGCGCGTCGCGGCCGCGACCGCGGAGTAGAGCGCGCTCGCCTCGTCGGCGCGTCCGCTGTGCCACCAGCGCCATCCCTGGACGCCGACGACGATCGCCGCGAGGCCGACCGCCACCCAGGTGACGAGCGTGCCCCAGCGGGTCCACCAGGCCTTCAGGTCCTCGATGCTTTCCTGTTCTTCGAGATCGTATGCCGCCATGCCTCGTTCCCCTTCAGCGTCCCGCGCGCGCCTGCGCCGGAACCAGTGCGTTGACGATGCCGCCCGCGGCGACCGCGCGTTGCTCGCCCGGCTCGCGCAGCGGCTTGATCGAAACCGTTCCGTCCCGCGCCTCGTCTTCGCCGACGATGAGCGCGTAGCGCGCGCCGCTCGCGTCGGCGCGCTTCATCTGCGACTTGAAGCTTCCGCCGCCCGCGTTCACGACGGTGGCGCATCCCGCGTCCCGCAGCGACTCCGCGACGCGGACGGCCAGCGCTTCCGTGCCGTCGCCGGCGTGCACGACGAACGCGACCGGTGCGTCGCCGGCTGCGCGCTTCGCGTCCTGCAGCAGGAGGATCATCCGCTCGATGCCGATGGCGAACCCGCAGGCGGGCGTGGGCTTCCCGCCGAGGGCCTCGAACAGGCCGTCGTAGCGTCCGCCGCCCGCGACCGTTCCCTGGGCGCCGAGCCGCGACGTTACCCACTCGAACACGGTCCGGTTGTAGTAGTCGAGGCCGCGCACCAGCCGCGGATTCACCTCGAACGCGATGCCGGCGTCGGAGAGCAACTGGCGGAGGCGGTCGAAGTGGGCGCGCGACTCGTTGCCCAGTCCATCGAGGAGGCGCGGCGCCTCGGCAATCATCGCCTGCATCGCCGGCGTCTTGCTGTCGAGGATGCGCAGCGGGTTCGCGTGCAGCCGCCGCTTCGCGTCCGCGTCGAGCAGGCCCTCGTGCCGCTCGAAGTGCTCGACCAGCGCCGCGCGGTGCGCGCGACGCTCGGGGGCGTCGCCGATCGAGTTGACCTGCAGCGCGATGCCGTCGGCGAGTCCCAGTTCGCGCCACAGGCGCGCGAGCATCACCATCTGCTCGGCGTCGACGTCGGGACCGGGGAAGCCCAGCGCCTCGACGTCGAACTGGTGGAACTGGCGGTAGCGGCCCTTCTGCGGACGCTCGTGCCGGAACATCGGGCCGGCGAGCCAGACGCGCTGAGGGCGCTCGTAGCAGAGGTTGTGCTCTATCGCGGCGCGCACGATACCGGCGGTGGCCTCCGGGCGCATCGTGAGGCTCTCGCCGGAGAGTCGATCCTCGAACGTGTACATCTCCTTCTCGACCACGTCGGTGTGCTCGCCGATGCCGCGCACGTAGAGCGGCGTAGGCTCGACGATCGGCACCCGCAGGTTGCGGTAGCCGTAGAGCGAGAACACGCGGCGCGCGGCATCCTCGAGATCGAGCCAGAGCGCGGCCTCGTCGGGGAGCACGTCGTTCATGCCCCGGACGGCCTGGAGCGGCGACGCCTTGACGCGAGGCTGGGCGGCGGCGGAATCGGCGGGTGCGGTCATGGGGTGAGGCATGAAACGTGAAGGATGAAGGATGAAGGATGAATCGCGGTGGAGGTTGCCGTCATCGATCGGCGCCGCGAGGCGCCCGATCGTCATCCTTCATGCTTCACTTCATCGTTCATGACTTCCGTCATTCGAGGCGCACGCGCGCCACGTTCTGCTTCGTGTACGACGCGAGGTCGACCGACTTTCCCCGCCAGGTCGCGTCGACTGCCGCAGCGTTGCCGAGGACGAGCTCGCCGGGTGGTGACACCGCGACGTCGTGCGTCGTGCCCGCGGCGCCGGTCATCGAGAGCACGACGGTGCCCGTGCGATCACGCACCTCGAGCCAGGAGGTTCCGCGAAACGCGAGCGTGAGTTGGCCGCGCGCAGCGGGCGCCGCGGCGGGCGTCGCGGCGCGCGCGGCGTTTCCTGCATCCGTGGCCGTGGCTGTGCCGCCCGCGAGCGGGTTGGGAAGTTCGCTCGTCGCCGGAGGGGTCGAACCGATGACGGCGCCGGCAGAACCGGCTGGCGCGGCAGACTCGTCGGCCGGAGACGGTACCGTCGACGACGGCGTCGAGGGCGGAGGCGCCGGGGCGACCGGCTCGACCTGCGCGGCCGGCGCGCCGACCGGCGCGGGCGGCCGGGCGAATTCGTAGAATGCCGCGACAGCCACGATCGCGGCGAGGACGAGCGGAACCATCCATCGCGCCATACCCGGACGCGGGCGCGAGTCGCGTGGAATTTCGCCGATCGAGCGCCCGGTTGCCGTCGAGAGCGCGCGTTCCGGGGTCTGGGTCGCGCCGTCGTCCGGAATCGCGGCAAGCACGGTGTCAACGTCGAGCTTGACGAGGCGCGCGTAGTTGCGGATGAACCCGCGGACGAACGTGCGCCCGGGCAGGCTCGCGAAATCGTCGCGCTCGATCGCCGCAACCTGTCGCGGTGCGAGCTTGAGCTGGCCGGCCACGTCGTCGACCGAGAGGCCGGCGGTCTGCCGCGCCTGCGCGAGCAGGACTCCCGCGCTCGCCCCCGGTGCGGGCGCGTCCGCGGCGTCGCCGGGGAGCGGCTCTCCGGTCACTCGCAGTTCCCGGCGATCGCGCGGGCCTCGGCGCTGTTCGGGTAGCGGTTCCTGATCTGCGTGACGTAGGACGTCTCCGCCTGCTTGTCGCCGAGTTTGCGCTCGACGCACATGCCGAGATAGAGCGCCTCGGGAGGCGGCGGGTTCTGCGTCATCACGAAGCGCATCAGCGCGCGCGACTGCTCGAGCTTGTTCTCGCGGTACGACAGGAGCGCGAGGTTGTAGGCCGCGACCGGGTTGCCGGGTTTCATCACGAGGGCGCGCCGGAAGTACTGGTCGGCCGCGGCGGAATCGCCGATCTGCGCGCTGCACTTGCCGGCGTTGATCAGCGCGATCTCGGGCGTCTTGTAGAGCGGATTGCGCAGCGCCGCCTCGAACTCGGCGATCGATTCGCGGGCTTTCCCGTGCGTGCACAGGTACCAGCCCCAGTTGCCCCGGATCTCCGAATCCGAGGGCGCGAGGTCGAGCGCCCGGCGGAAGTTGGCCTCGGCCTTCGCGTCGTCGCCGAGTTCCGCGTAGACCAATCCGTAGATGCTGTAGAGCTTGGGGTAGGTCGGGTCGAACTTGACCGCCTCGCCGAGTTCTTCCAGCGCGACGTCGTACTGACCGCGCTCGAAATAGCCGGCCGCGAGTTCGGTGCGCAACTCCGCCTTGTAGCGGGGCGTGGCCTCCTCCTGCTTGATCGGAGGCGGCTGCTGGACCGCCGGTGCCGGCGGCGGCGCCGTCTCCTTCTTCGACGAGAACGTGTCGCAGCCGGCGACGAGGACGGCCGCGAGCGCGGCGGCGACGGTGGCGAAGCGCATGGAGTTTCGGCGTGGAGGGCTCATTGGGGGCGCACGCCGAGGCTGCGGCGGGCGAGCGGGCGGACCACGCGGTTCTTCACCTGGCCGGCGAGCTGCCCGCAGGCGGCGTCGATGTCGTCGCCGCGCGTCTTCCGGATCGTCGTGACGATGCCCGCGTCCATCAGAGCGCGCTGGAACGCGAGGATGCGCTCGCGCGGACTCACGCGGAACTCGGTGCCGGGGAACGGGTTGAACGGGATCAGGTTGAACTTGCAGGGCACGTCGCGCACCAGCTTCAGCAGCGCCTCCGCCTGCGCGGGGGCGTCGTTCACGCCGTCGAGCATCACGTACTCGAAGGTGATGAAGTCGCGCGGCGCGACCTCGAGGTAGCGGCGGCAGGCGGCCATCAGGTCGGCGAGCGGGTGCCTGCGGTTGATCGGCACGATGCGGTCGCGCAGCGCGTCGTCGGGCGCGTGCAGGCTCACCGCGAGCGCGACCGGGCACTCGGCCGCGAGACGGTCGATCTGCGGCACCAGTCCGGAAGTCGATACGGTGACGCGACGTCGCGACAGGCCGTAGGCGTTGTCGTCGAGGAAGAGCGCAAGCGCCGGGATCACCGCGTCGAGATTCGCGAGCGGCTCGCCCATGCCCATCATCACGACGTTGGTGATCGGCGCCCGGCCAGCTTCGACCCAGGGCCACGGGGAGCGGGCTGGCGCCATGCCCGCCGTCCCGCCGGCGGGCGCGCGCGCCGCGCCGTCCGGCGCGAGAGCGCCGTGATCGAGGAGCAGCGTGCGGTTCGCGTGCCAGAGCTGGCCCACGATCTCGCCGGTCGTGAGGTTGCGGTTGAAGCCCTGCCGGCCGGTCGAGCAGAACTGGCAGTCCATCGCGCAGCCCGCCTGCGAGGAGACGCACAGCGTGCCGCGGTCGTCCTCGGGGATGTAGACCGCCTCGACCGCGTTGCCGGCGCCGACGTCGAACAGCCACTTGCGGGTGCCGTCGGCCGCGGTGGTGTCGCGGATCACCGGCGGAATCCCGATCGAGGCTTCCGTCGCGAGCGATTGCCGCGTCGCCTTCGCAAGGTCGGTCATCGCACCGACGTCCGCGGCGAAGCGCTGGTGCACCCAGCGCGACACCTGGCGCGCGCGAAACGGCTTTTCGCCCCGGTCGGCGAAGTAGCGTGCGAGTCCTTGGGGATCGAGGTCCAGGAGGTTCACGGGCGCCAGGGGCCTGCGGTCAGCGGGAGTGGACCTGCGAGGCGGGGAAGAAGTAGGCGATCTCGACCGCGGCCGTCTCCGGCGCGTCCGATCCGTGCACCGCGTTGGCGTCGATCGAGTCCGCGAAATCGGCGCGGATCGTGCCCGGCGCCGCCTTCTTCGGGTCGGTGGCGCCCATCAGGTCGCGATTCTTCGCGATCGCGCCGGGGCCTTCCAGCACCTGGATCATCACCGGGCCGGAGGTCATGAACTCGACCAGGTCCTTGAAGAATGGGCGCGCCTTGTGGACGGCGTAGAAGCCTTCGGCTTCCGCGCGCGAGAGCCACGCCATGCGAGCGGCAACGACCTTCAGGCCGGCTTTCTCGAAGCGGGCGTAGATCGCACCGATGGCGTTCTTCGCCACCGCGTCCGGCTTGATGATGGAAAGGGTGCGTTCGACGGTCATTCAGGGGACTCCGGAGGAATTTGTCAGGAAACTCAACATTCTAGCATCGCGGCCGCGGCGATGCCGCGGGCAGCGCCGCGGCCACCCCGGCGATCGACCGCGGGCAGTGACCCGTCCGGCCGGGGAACGGGAGCCAACCCGGCGGCCGGCCAAGCGGCCGGTGCGGGGTCAGAACAGGAGGTTCGGCAGGACGAGCGAGATCGCCGGCACGTAGGTGACGACGACGAGGAAGGCTAGCAGGATGAGGGTCCAGGGCAGCGCCGCGCGCACGACCTGGCCGATCGACATGTTGGTGATCCCGGCGGTCACGAACAGGTTCAACCCGACCGGCGGGGTGACCATGCCGATCTCGAGGTTCACCACCATGATGATGCCGAGGTGGACCGGGTCGATGCCGAGTTGCATGGCGATCGGGAACAGGATCGGCGCGAGGATCAGGATGATCCCGGTCGGCTCCATGAACATGCCGGCGATGAGCAGCAGGATGTTGACGACGATCAGGAACTGCCAGGACGACATGCCCCAGCCGACGATCAGTTCGGCGATCTGCTGCGGGATGCGCTCGGTGGTCAGCACGTGGGCGAAGAGGAGCGCGTTCGCGATGATGAACATCAGCATCACCGTGACCTTGCCGGCGTCGATCAGCACCCGCGGTACTTCGCGCAAGCCGATGTCGCGGTAGACGAACACCGCGATCACGAAGGCGTAGACGGCCGCGACGCCGGCCGCTTCGGTCGGAGTGAACACGCCGCCGTAGATGCCGCCCAGGATGATCACGATCAGGAGCAGGCCCCACAGCGAGTCGCGCCCCGAGGTCAGCACCTCGGAGAGCGTCGCGCGCGGCTGCCTCGGCAGGTTGGTCTGGCGTGCGCGCACGTAGATCGCGACCATCAAGAGCAGGCCGAGCAGGATGCCGGGAAGCACGCCCGCCATGAACAGTTTGCCGACCGAGGTCTCGGTCGCGGCGCCGTAGACCACCATCACGATCGACGGCGGAATCAGGATGCCCAGCGTGCCGGCGTTGCAGATCACGCCCGCCGCGAACCCCTGCGGGTAGCCCGCGCGCACCATGCCCGCGATCACGATCGATCCGACCGCCACCACTGTCGCCGGCGACGAACCCGACACCGCGGCGAAGAGCATGCACGCCATCACCGAAGCCATCGCCAGCCCGCCGGGGAAGTGCCCGACGCAGGCGTTGGCGAACCGGATCATCCGCTTCGCCACGCCGCCGGTGGTCATGAACGCGCCGCCGAGGATGAAGAACGGGATCGCAAGCAGCGTGTAGTGCTCGGAGGTCTCGAACAGCTTGAGGGAGAGGGACGCGAGCGAGTCCTGCGCGAAGAGCAGGATCGTGAGCAGCGACGACATGCCGAGCGCGATCGCGATCGGCATGCCCATGAACATGAACACGAACATCAGGACGAACAGCGCGATCGTGGTCACGGGCGCCTCTGGTCGGTCGGGGCGATGTTCTGTCTCAGCACCTCCTCGGCCTCGTCGCCGACGAGGTGGGCTTCCTTGCCCGAGGCGAGGCGCCAGAGCACCTGCGCGAACCGGAACGTGAGCAGCGCGAAGCCCAGCGGCAGGATGATGCGGGGAATCCACTGCGCGATCGGCATGTCCTGCATCAGGATGCCGACCTCGTACATCTTGCGGACGTACTGGTACCCGCCGAAGGCGAAGATCGCCGCGTAGGCGATGCAGACCAGCGTCGCGACGATGGCGACGGCGCGCTGCGTGGACTTGCCGAACGCCTTGACCAGCGCGTCGACGCCGATGTGCGCGCCGACGCGCACGCCGTAGGACATGCCCACGAAGATGAGCCACGCGAACAGCACGCCGTTCAACTCCAGCGCCCACACGAAGCTGTAGTTGAAGACGTAGCGCGCGATCACCTGCACGAAGGTGACGACGGTCATCGCGGCCATCAGGAAGGCCACCAGGCCTTCCTCGAGGTTCTCGAGCCAGCGCATGGTTGGGTACGGGACCCGCCGGGCGGGTCCCGTCCTCGGTCGGCTACTTGTTGGACTGCAGCGCGGCGTCGATCAGGTCGCGACCGATGTCGCCCTCGAACTTCTTCCAGACCGGCTCCATCGCCTTGCGCCAGGCGGCGACGTCGTCCTTGGTCAGCTTCTGGATCCGTGCCTTGCCGGCGTCGGCGATCCGCTTGCGGTCGCCCTGGTTGATGTCTTCGGCCATCTTGTTGGCGTAGGCGGTCGCCTCGGCCATCGCTTCGGAGAGACCCTTCTTGACATCGGCCGGCAGGCCGTCCCACCACTTGGCGTTGGTCACCACCATGTAGTCGATCACGCCGTGGTTGGTCTCGGCGATCGTCTTCTGCACCTCGTGGAACTTCTGCGAGTAGATGTTCGACCAGGTGTTCTCCTGGCCGTCGACCACGCCGGTCTGAAGCGCCTGGTAGACCTCGGCGAAAGCCATCTTCTGCGGGTTGGCGCCCAGGGCGCGGAACTGGGCTTCCAGCACGTCGGAGGCCTGGATGCGGAACTTGAGGCCCTTCACGTCCTCGGGACGCTCCAGCCTGTCGCGGTTGGTCGAGAGCTGCTTCATCCCGTTGTGCCAATAGGCGAGCCCGAGCAGGCCGCGGTTCTTCATCGACTGCAGCAGTTCCTGGCCCTTCGGGCCGGACTGGAAGCGGTCGACCGCCTCGATGTTGTCGAACAGGAACGGCAGGTCGAAGAGCTGGATCTTCTTGGTGTAGCGGTCGAACTTGGAGAGCGAGGGCGCGATGAGCTGCACGTCGCCCAGGAGCAGCGCTTCGAGTTCCTTGGCGTCGCCGAAGAGCTGCGAGCTCGGGAACACCTGCACCTGCACCTTGCCGGGGAGCTTCTTCTCGGCCAGTTCCTTGAACTTGAGCGCGCCCTGTCCCTTGGGCGTGTGCTCGGCCACGACGTGGCTGAACTTGATGACGATCGGCTGCTGGGCCGCGGCAGGGGCGGACAGCGCGAATGCCGCGACGCATGCGGCGGCGAGCAGGGGTCGTGCGAACATCGGGAATCCTCCAGTTCGGTTCGATCGGGCCGGTCGGGGCGCGGCGAAGGCGGAGTCCACTCTTGCGGCCACCGGCATTCTAGCCCGAAGGGCGCGGTTTGAAGCGATTCCGGCCATCGGGCGGAGCGACAATGCCGCAGGTCCGTGGCGGCGGCCTTGATGCAGGTCGGCCCGGCTGCCGGCCTCGACGGTTGTCCCCGCGCTCCCCGGCCTTGTCCGGTACGGGGAATGCAGGCGACCGCCGCTGCGGGACCTCGCCGCTGTCCGGGTGGCGGTTCAGGCTTCGAGTGCAGGCTCGACCTTGGCCCGCCAGCGGGGCACGAGGCCCGCATGGCCGAGCGCCGGGCGCCAGGCGACATCGACTCCGAGTCCGGGCACGGCGACGAGCTCATCCCCGGCGAGGATCAGGGGCAACCAGGCGCGCTCCCAAGGTGGCACACCGGCTTCGCGCAGCAATGACGTGATCGGGCGACGCGCGAGCCCGTGGCCGAGCCGCAGCCGCTCGCCGCCGCGCCGCGGACGGACCACGAGGCCGGCTGTGGCGCGGTACGGGTCGAATCCTTCGCCGGACGCCGACTCGAACACGAGCTCGCCGTGCGGGAGCGCGATCGCCGGCTCGCCGTGCCACTCCGCGCGGTAGTCGCCCGGCGGCGTGGCGTGAACCACGATCCGCCCGCGATGGCGGCCGACCCGGGCCCCGCCGTGCGCCAGCGCGATCGACGCGTCGTCGCGCGCGTGCGCGAGCTGCCGGAGCATGGCGTCGAGCCGGGCGGCGGATGGGGGCGGCAGGCCGCACGCGCGCAGGTACCAGCGCAGCAGGTTGCGCGCGCGGGGCGGGGGGAGCCCGGCGAGCGCTGCTGCGCCGATCGTGCGCGAAGCGGCGTCGAACGCCGCGTCGCGCGCGTCGATCTGTGCGAGCGCTTCCATCAGCGCGACCGCATCGGCCTGGTGGGCGGCCGCGCGCGCGAGCGTGGCCGGATAGCCGGGGAAAGTCGCGGCGAGCGCAGGAGCGATTCGCGCGCGGACGGCGTTGCGCCGGTACCGCTCGTCCGCGTTGCTCGGGTCGTCGACCCAGTCGAGGCGGCGCGCGGCGGCGTACGCATCGATCGCGGCGCGCGTGACGGCAAGCAGCGGCCGGCTCCAGAGGAGGCCGTCGGCGTCGCGCGAGGCCGCCGGCATCGCGGCGAGTCCGGCGGGGCCCGCGCCGCGGTGAAGCTGCAGCAACAGCGTCTCGGCCTGGTCGTCCTGGTGGTGCGCGAGCGCGACCGCGCCGGCACCATGTTCCCTTGCCATCGAGGCGAGCGCGCCGTAGCGCGCGTCGCGTGCGTCGGCTTCGAGGCTGCGGCGCGGCGCGCGCGAGACCGACACCCGCCGCATCGCGAAGGCGACGCCGCGATCCGCGCACGCCCGCTCGCTCGCCTCGGCCCAGGCGTCGGCGCCGGGCTGGAGACCGTGGTGCACGTGCAGTCCGATCGCGCGGCGGCCCGCCGCCGCGAGCGCCTCGGCGAGCGCGTCGAGCAGCGTGACCGAGTCGCGCCCGCCGGAGAGCGCGATGGCCACCGCCGCACTGCCCGGCGGCAGCGACGCGACCCAGGCCGCGACCGCCCGCCGCACCGGCGTGCAGGCGCGTTCAGCCGGGGTTGAGCTCCTTGAACCTGCCATACGAGACGATCCGGTCCTCGCGGCGCTCGACCAGTTCGTCGAGCGGCAGGTCGGCGACCGACTTGAGTGCGTCGGCGAGGGCCTTGCGAAGCGTCGCGATCATCGCGGCCGGGTCGCGGTGCGCGCCGCCGGACGGCTCGTTCACGACCTTGTCGACCAGGCCGAGTTGTTTGAGCCGCGGCGCCGTGATGCCGAGGATCTCCGCGGCCTCGGCTGCGTGCTCGGCGCTCTTCCACAGGATCGAGGCGCAGCCCTCGGGGGAGATCACCGAGTAGGTCGCGTACTGGAGCATGAGCGTCACGTCGCCGACCGCGATAGCGAGCGCGCCTCCCGAGCCGCCTTCGCCGATGACGGTGACGATGACCGGCGTACGGAGCCCGGCCATCTCGAAAAGGTTGCGCCCGATCGCCTCGGACTGCCCGCGCTCCTCGGCGCCGATGCCCGGGTACGCGCCCGGCGTGTCGACGAACGTGAACAGCGGCAATCCGAACTTCTCGGCGAGCTTCATGAGGCGCAGCGCCTTGCGGTAGCCCTCGGGGCGCGGCATGCCGAAGTTGCGGTGGATCTTCTCCTTGGTGTCGCGACCCTTCTGGTGCCCGATCACGACGCAGGGCCGGCCGTTGAAGCGGGCGAGTCCGCCGACGATCGCGGCGTCGTCGGAGTAGCTGCGGTCGCCGTGCAGTTCGCGGAATTCGGTGAAGATGCCGGCGATGTAGTCGAGCGTGTAGGGCCGCTGCGGGTGGCGCGCGACCTGCGCGATCTGCCACGCGGAGAGCTTTGCGTAGATGTCGCGGGTGAGCTGCTGGCTCTTCTTCGAGAGCCGCGCGATCTCGTCGGCGATGTCGACGGCCGAGTCCTCGTGCACGAAGCGCAGTTCGTCGATCTTGGTCTGCAGTTCGGCGATCGGCTGCTCGAAATCGAGGAAGGTCTGCTTCATCGCGCCGGGTCCGGGAGAGGTGCGCGGGATGATAGCGCAGGGCGGGGACGGGTGCAGCGCGCCGGGGCTCAGCGGGCCAGCGCGTCCCACAGGAGCTTCGCCCCGCTCCCGAACAGCAGGGCGTAGGTCACCTGGTAGAACGCCGCCTCCGGCATTTTGCGGTGCAACCAGACGCCCAGCCAGATTCCCAGCGGGGCGAGCGGCGCGAACAGGAGCGACGCGGTCAGGTTCGATGCGTTGAGCTGGCCGAGCAGGAAGTACGGGACCAGTTTCACGTAGTTGACGATCAGGAAGAAGACCGCCGAGGTCGCGACGAACGTCGTCTTGTCGGGCCGGTGCGGCAGGAGGTAGATCACGAACGGCGGACCGCCGGCGTGGGCGAGCGTGCTCGTGAAGCCCGAGGCCGTGCCCCAGAACGTGCCCGCGGCACGGCCGGGAGGCGCGGGAGAGCGGGCGAGCCGGGCGGCAAGGCGTTCGGAGAGCCTGAGCCAGCGGTTGAGCGAAAACAGCACGGCGATGCCGCCGACGACGATCCTGATCGCGTTCTCCGACATCGTGCCGAACGCGAGTCCGCCGAGCGCGATGCCGACCAGCGCGCCGGGCACCAGCACCGAGAGGTGCCACCGCGACCAGCGTCCGCGCCAGGCGTGTACGCCGAAGATATCCATCGCGCAGAGGATCGGAAGCATGATGGCCGCCGCCTCGGGCGGCGCGATGAAGATCGACATCAACGGCACGCCGATGCCCGCGGCGCCGCCGCCGAAGCCCCCTTTCGCGATGCCGGTCAGCAGGATGCCGAACACCGCGACCGGGTAGAACAGGACAGGGAACTCGGGCAGCGTCATGGGTTCGCGCGCTCGCGGGTTCCGCGAACGTCGCCGCGGGAGCTTGCGCGACGCTGGCCGGTGCGGCTCACGCGAGGGGCGGGAGGCCGGGTGCGCTGTCGCGCCCGCGCGAACGCCACGCGCCGAACGCCTCGTTGGCGATCACCGCGGCGAGCACGACGGCGCCACCGACGAGCGTCATCGACCCCGGGTGCTCGCCCATCAGCACCCACACCCAGATCGGGCCGAGGATCGGCTCGAGCAGGCCGAGAAGCCCGAGCTGCGAGGCGGTGAGCTGTCGTGACGCGGCCGTGGCGAGCAGGCAGCCGGCGCCCAACTGGATCGAACCCATGACGGCGAGCACGGCGAGGTCGCCCGCGGTGGCGGTGAACGGCGCCGCGAGGGGTGCGGCGATCACGATCGAGATCACGCCCGCGATCATCACCTGCGGGAGCATGTCGACCTTCGCGTGGTACTTGCGCAGGACCGTCACCTGCGCGGCGAAGAAGCACGGCACGCCGAGGGCCAGCAGGTTGCCCGCGAGCTGGCCCGCGTCCATCGAGCCGCCGAACATGACGACGATGCCGGCGAACGCGACCGCCATCGCGGTCCAGGTTCGCGCCGGCACGTACTCGCCGAGGAACCATCGGCCCGCGATCGCTGCGGTGAACGGAGCGACGCTCATGAGCACGAAGGTGTTCGCGACCGTGGTGCGCGTGAGCGACGCGATGAAGAAGAAGAACGTGCAGGCGAGGAAGGCGCCCGAAGCGAGGCCGGGCCAGCCGACGGCGCGCACCGCCTCGACCGTGCGCGCGCGGTGCATGACCGCGAGCACGCCCAGCACGAACAGCACCATGAAGGTGCTGCGCCAGAACACGATCTCCCAGGGGTCGTCGAGCGACTGCAGCCGCACCAGATAGCCCCCGGACGACCAGCAGATCGCGGCGAGGCTCATCATCGCGATCGCGCGACGGCGGGCGGCGGTGGGGGACACGGCGGGCAGGAGGCGCAAAAATACCGGCGGGAGCCGGCGCGCGAGATAACTCTAGCATGGAGGGCAATCGACCCCGCGTCCCACCCCGCATCCCACGGACGAACTGCGGTCCCCGGGAAGTCCGTGGGACGGGAGGTTGAACTGCGGTCCGTGGGACGTCCGTGGCACGGGAGGTTGGTGTGGGTGGACGCAGCCGCGCCGTACAATGCGCGCTCGAACCTCGGAGAGAGAGCATGGCCACGCATCGGATCGCGGTGATGCCCGGCGACGGCATCGGCAAGGAAGTGATGCCGGAAGGCTTGCGCGCGGTCGAGGCCGCCGCGAAGAAGCACGGCGTGGACCTCGCATTCACGCACTTCGACTGGA
>JADLBN010000236.1 GCA_020847675.1 Burkholderiales bacterium
CGGTACGCTGCAACTCGGTCCGGCGAACATCGACAGCGCCCGCTCGGGTGACCGAGCCAGCCGCAGGGGCAGGGATTCATCGCCGCGACGAGCTGGAACTGCGCCGGGAACGAGCACTGGCGCGCGGCGCGCGAGATGTGCACGACGCCGGACTCGAGCGGCTCGCGCAGCACCTCGAGCACGCGGCGCTCCCACTCCGGCAGCTCGTCCAGGAACAGCACGCCGTGGTGCGCGAGCGAGATCTCGCCGGGCCGCGGATGACTGCCGCCGCCGACGATCGCCACCGCGCTCGCCGTGTGGTGCGGCGCGCGGTAGGGGCGCACCCGCCAGCGGGCCGGATCGAAGCGGCCCGCGATCGAGGCGATGGCGGCGACTTCCAGCGCTTCGTCCTCGGCGAGCGGCGGCAGGAGCGAGGGCAGCCGCTGCGCGAGCATCGACTTGCCTGCGCCCGGCGGGCCGATCATCAGGAGCGCGTGCGCGCCGGCGGCCGCGATCTCCAGCGCGCGCTTCGCCTGCCGCTGGCCGCGGACCTCGGCGAGGTCGGGCATCGGCTCGTTCGCGGCCCCGCCCTCAATGGCGGCGAGACGCGCGAGCGGCGCATCCCCCGCGACGTGCGCGCACACCTCGAGCAGCGTGCGCGCCGGGTGCACCGACGCCTCCGGCACCAGCGCGGCCTCGGCCGCGCTCGCCTGCGGCAGCACGAACGAGCGCCCGTCGTGGCGCGCCGAGAGCACCATCGCGAGCGCGCCGCGCACCGCGCGCAACTCGCCGGTCAGCGCGAGTTCGCCCGCGAACTCGTGGCGGTCGAGCGCGGCCGCGGGGAGCTGCCCGCTCGCCGCGAGGATGCCGATCGCGATCGGCAGGTCGAAGCGGCCGCTCTCCTTGGGCAGGTCGGCAGGCGCGAGGTTGACGGTGACCTTGCGCGCCGGGAACTCGAAGTTCGCGTTCTGCAGCGCCGCGCGCACGCGATCGCGCGCTTCGCGCACTTCGGTCTCGGGCAGCCCGACCAGGTTGACTCCGGGAAGGCCGCCGGCGATGTGCACCTCGACCTCGACCGGCGGGGCGGCGAGCCCCGCGAGCGCACGGCTGCGGACGACGGCGACCGACATGGTTGCGCGGCCCGCGAAGCGAGCGAGCGGGTGACGATGCGTTCACCGTACGCGGTCGCCGCGCATCCCGCGCTCGTCCGTTCGGACGATGCCGCGGCCGATCGGGACGTCCGGCGCGAAGCGCCGTGCCGGTTCAGCCGCCGCGCTGCTTCGCCTCCAGCTCGGCGACCTTCGCTTCGAGGATTTCGAGCTTCTCGCGCGTGCGCGCGAGCACCTTCGCTTGCACGTCGAATTCCGCGCGAGGCACGACGTCGAGCTTCGCGAGCCCGCCCTGCAGGAGCGCCTTCACGTTCTTCTCGATGTCCTTCGCCGGCGAGGCCTCGATCGCGCGGCCGATGCGTCTGGCGAGTTCGTCGAGCGTGGTCGTGCTGATCATGGTGGCCTCGTGACGGCGTTGGCGTTCCGTCCAGTCTAGCAAGTCCGCACCGCGCACCACGACGGCACGAACGCCGTTCGCCCCGCACCGGCGAGGTGCGCACGATTCGGACTTCACGCGTGAGAAGGCCCGAGCGCATTTCACAACCCATTGATTCGTCTCGGAATGCTGCGGTGGCACACGGCGTGCAAAGGAAGACCGCGAACACCCTCTTCCACTCGTCCCGGGAATGCCGTGAAGCACGCCAGACTCGAAAGCACGATCGCCGTACTCGCCTTCGCGGTTTCTTCCGCCGCGCTCGCGCAGGCACCCGCTGCCGCAACGCCGGACTGGTCCGCCACGGCGAACCTGTCGATCGGCAGCGAATACCTGTTTCGCGGCATCTCGCAGACCGCCGGCAAGCCCACGGTGCAGGGCGGCTTCGACGTCGCGCACTCGGGCGGCTTCTATGCCGGCACCTGGGCGTCGAACGCGAGCTGGCTCGAGGACTTCGGCGCCTACAACCGCTCGAGCATGGAATGGGATTTCTACGCCGGCTACAGGAAGAACTTCGGGGCCAGCGACTGGTTCTACGACGCCGGCACGATCTACTACTACTACCCCGGCTCGAAGAATCCCGGCGTTGCCAGCGCCGACACCTGGGAGCTCTACGGGGCGCTCGGCTGGAAGTGGACGAGCGTGAAGCTCTCGTACAGCCTGCAGGACTACTTCGGGCTGCGTCCCGACGGCCAGAAGACCGACGGCACCTGGTACGTCGACGGCTCGATCGCCTGGCCGGTGGGCGACACGGGCTTCACGCTTCTCGCGCACCTGGGCTACCTCGACGTGCGCCACGACCCGGGCGGCGATCTCTCGCTCTCGTACGCCGACTGGCGCGCGGGCGCGTCCTGGACGGTGCAGAGCGGCGTGTTCAAGGGCCTCGAGATCGGCGCCTATTACTCCGGCAACAACGCCGAGTCGATCCCCTACACCGACCTCAACGGTTACGACACCGCGAAGGATCGCGGCGTCGTCTACGTGAAGAAGACGTTCTAGCCCCCGGCGCACTCACCATGGAGCAACGATGAAACTCGTCACCGCCATCATCAAGCCGTTCAAGCTGGACGAAGTCCGCGAGGCCCTCTCGGAGATCGGCGTCCAGGGCATCACCGTCACCGAGGTCAAGGGCTTCGGCCGCCAGAAGGGCCACACCGAGCTCTACCGCGGCGCCGAATACGTCGTCGACTTCCTGCCCAAGGTGAAGATCGAAGCCGCGCTCGACGACGGCCTGGTCGAGCGTGCGCTCGAAGCGATCGAGAAGTCCGCCAACACCGGCAAGATCGGCGACGGAAAGATCTTCGTCTTCGACCTCCTGCAGGTCGTTCGCATCCGCACCGGCGAGACCGGTCCGGACGCGCTGTAAGGGAGCAGTCATGAAAAGACTCGTGACCCTGATCGCGCTCTTCGGAGCGCTTTCCTTCGTCGCACCGGTTTCGATCGCGCAGGACAAGGCGCCCGAACCCACCGCCGCCGCGGCCCCTGCCGCCGCTACTGCAGCCCCGGCTGCGGTACCGGTCGCACAGGCCGTGCCGGCGCCTACGCCCAACAAGGGTGACGTCGCGTGGATGCTCGTCTGCACCGCGCTCGTGCTCCTGATGAGCGTCCCGGCGCTGGCGCTGTTCTACGGCGGCATGGTGCGCTCGAAGAACATGCTCTCGGTGCTGATGCAGGTGTTCGTCGTGTTCTCGCTCATCAGCGTGCTGTGGTGCGTCTACGGCTACAGCCTGGCGTTCACCGCGGGCAACGCGTTCTTCGGCGGTTTCGACCGGCTGTTCCTCAACGGTGTCTTCGATGGCGCCAAGGGCGAGTTCGCGATGGCGGCGACGTTCTCGAAGGGCGTCGTCATCCCCGAACTCCTGTTCGTCGCGTTCCAGGCGACGTTCGCGGCGATCACCGTGTGCCTCATCCTCGGCGCCTTCGCCGAGCGGGTGAAGTTCGCGGCCGTGCTCCTGTTCGCCGTGCTGTGGTTCACGTTCTCCTACACCCCGATCGCGCACATGGTGTGGTTCTGGATGGGGCCGGACGCGTACACCAGCGCGGCGGTCGCCGACGAACTCAACTCGAAGGCCGGCTTCATCTGGCAGATGGGGGCCCTCGACTTCGCCGGCGGCACCGTCGTGCACATCAACGCGGGCGTCGCGGGTCTCGTCGGCGCGATCGTGATGGGCAAACGCATCGGATACGGCCGCGAGTCGATGGCGCCGCACAACCTGCCGATGACGATGATCGGCGCATCGCTCCTGTGGTTCGGCTGGTTCGGCTTCAACGCGGGGTCCGCGCTGGAAGCCGGCAATTCAGCGACGCTGGCGTTTCTCAACACCTACCTCGCCACCGCCTGTGCGGTGCTGTCGTGGACGGTCGGCGAATGGCTGCACAAGGGCAAGCCCTCGATGTTGGGCGCGGCCTCGGGCGCGGTCGCCGGACTGGTCGCGATCACGCCCGCCGCCGGCAACGTCGGCATCCCCGGCGCGTTCGTGATCGGACTCGCGGCCGGCCTCGTGTGCCTGTGGGGGGTCTCGGGCCTGAAGAAGATGATCGGCGCCGACGACACGCTCGATGTATTCGGCGTGCATGCGCTGGGCGGCATCCTCGGCGCGCTCCTCACCGGCATCTTCGTGTCGCCGGATCTCGGCGGCCCGTCGGTTATCGCCGACTGGGTCACCGGCAAGACCGCGTACCCTGGCTATCTCACCCAGTTCCTGATCCAGGCGAAAGCGGTGGGCATCACGGTGGTCTGGAGTGCGGTCGTCGCGTACGTCTGCTACAAGATCGTCGACGCCGTCGTCGGCCTGCGCGTGGCCGAGGAGGAAGAGCGCGAGGGTCTCGACATCAGTGCGCACGGCGAGTCCGCGTACCGGATGTAGTCGGGAAGCGGCTGTCGCGCGGGCGGCCTGCGACGCATCGGGCTCGCTCGCGCGGGTTCCACCCGGGACTGGCGGGGCGCCGGAGAGCGCCCCGTTCCCGTTCCGGGCGCGGCAGCGGCGGCGCAGGAGATGCGAAGCCGGTGCGCTAGAATGGCCCGACCATGGTGCCGCATCTCAAGACCGCGCTGTCGGGTCCGCTCCTGTCGCTCGAACGGACGTTCCTCGACCGGATGCCCGAGATCGAGCGCTGGCTGCGGTCGAAATGGCTGGCGCACACGGTCCCGTTCTACGCGTCGGTCGACCTGCGCAATGCGGGCTTCAAGCTCGCGCCGGTCGACACCAACCTCTTCCCCGGCGGCTTCAACAATCTGAACCCGTCGTTCCTGCCCTTGTGCGTGCAGGCGATGCAGGCCGCGGTCGAGCGCGTGTGCGCCGACGCGCGCGGCGTGCTGCTCGTCCCCGAGAACCACACGCGCAACCTCTACTACCTCGCCAACGTCGCGGCGCTCGCGAACATCCTGAAGCAGGCGGGCCTGCGCGTGCGAGTCGGGTCGATCAATCCGGATGTGCGTGAGCCGACCCGGATCGAGCTCCCCGACGACCAGGAGGTGCTTCTCGAGCCGGTCGTGCGCAAGGGCCGCCGCGTGGGGCTCCCGGACTTCGATCCCTGCCTCGTGCTCGTCAACAACGATCTCTCGGCCGGGTCGCCCCCGATCCTCGAGGACCTCGAGCAGCCGGTCGCGCCGCCGCTCGCGGCCGGCTGGTTCAACCGGCTGAAGTCCCACCACTTCGAGGCCTACCACGCGGTCGCCGACGAGTTCGGACAGCTCGTCGGCATCGATCCCTGGCTCGTCGACCCCTACTTCGGCGTGTGCGGCGAGATCAACTTCCAGGAGCGCGCCGGCGAGGAGTGTCTCGCGTCGAACGTCGACTGGCTCCTCACCCGCATCCGCGCGAAGTACGCCGAGTACGGTATCGACGAGAAACCGTTCGTGATCGTGAAGGCCGATGCCGGCACCTACGGCATGGGCATCATGACGGTGCGCGACGCGACCGAGGTACAGGGGTTGAACCGCAAGCAGCGCAACAAGATGGCGGTGGTGAAGGAAGGCCTCGAAGTGACCTCGGTGATCATCCAGGAAGGCGTCCCGACCCGGGAGGAGATCGACGGCGCGATCGCAGAGCCGGTCGTCTACATGATCGATCGGCGCGTGGTCGGCGGCTTCTACCGCGTGAACGCCTCGCGCGGACGCGACGAGAACCTGAACGCCCCGGGTGCCGCGTTCGTGCCGCTCGCGTTCGAGTCGCCGTGCATCCCCGACCTCAAGGGTCCGGCCGGCTGTCCGCCCAACCGCTTCTACGCGTACGGCGTCGTGGCGCGGCTCGCGCAGCTCGC
>JADLBN010000237.1 GCA_020847675.1 Burkholderiales bacterium
GCGCAGGCGCTCCCCGAGCGCTTCGACCCGAAGCGCGATCCGGAGCAGGATCTCGCTGCGGCGCTCGCGCAGGCGAAGGCGCAGGGCAAGCGCGTCATCGTCGACGTCGGCGGCGAGTGGTGCGTCTGGTGCCACATCCTGGACCGCTTCTTCGCGTCGAATGCCGATCTCGACCACCTGCGGACCTCGCGCTACGTCTGGCTCAAGGTGAACGTCTCGAAGGAGAACGACAACCGGGCGTTCCTGTCGCGCTGGCCGAAGGTCGCGGGTTACCCGCACCTGTTCGTGCTCGACGCCGACGGCAGGCTCCTGCACTCGCAGGACACCGGCGCGCTCGAACTGGGCAAGGGTTACGACGCGGCGAAAGTGCGGGCGTTCCTCGAGCGCTTCGCTCCGGGGGTCAAGGCTTGAGGTCCATCTCGAGGTGGATGTAGTCGCCTCGGTAGGTGATTTCGCCCAGGTAGATCACCGTCCCCGAAGCGTCGACGCACACGCGGCGCACGAGGGCGACCGGCGCGTTGACCGGCATCCCGATCAGGCGGGCGACTTCGACGTCGGCGGCGCCGATCGCGAGCGTCTGCCATGCGCGCGCGATCCGGATCCCCGGCAGGTCGAGCAGCACCGGAATCACCGTGTGGCGCCGGAAACGTGCCGGCGCCATCCTGAACACCCGTTCGTCGAGGAAGATCGAGATGGCGCAGTAGGCTTCGCCGCCGCGCGAGTGCACGCGCCTCAGGTAGCGGTAGCGCGGCGCGGGCGTCCCGTCTTCGGCCGCGAGCCTGGGCATCGCCGAAGCCTCGTCGACCAGCGTGAGCTTCGGCGCGTCGTCGCGGTAGAGGTCGGCGAGCGCGGTGAGCGTGGTGGCGAGCCTCAGCCTGCCGCGGGAGGATGCGCTGCCGGTCACGAAGGTGCCGCGCCCGCGTTCCGCCCGCACCAGGCCCTCGCGGGCGAGGAGGGCAATCGCCTGCCGGGCCGTCACGCGGGCGACTCCGAAGGTCTCGACCAGCGCCTCGAGCGTCGGAATCTGGGTCCCCGCCGGCCACTCTCCGCGCTCGATCCGGCCCCGGAGCAGCGTCGAAAGCTGCGCGTAGCGCGGCACCGGGCTGTCGCGAAACAGCAGGGTGTCTTGGCGCGGCCGTCGCTTTCGCATATAGTTCCAACTATAGTACCTTTCGGCGGCGGCGTCGCGGGATCGCGATGCCCCCCATCCCGCGCAGCCCGATGCTCCGGAATCTCCTCCTCGTCGCGTCCCCCTGGGTGCTGGTCGTCCTGCTCTGGTACGCGGTGGCCTGGTCCGGGCTGGTCAACCCTGCGCTGATCCCGACGCCGCACCAGGTGGCGGCGAAGGGCTGGGAGCTCCTGACCCGGTCGCGCCTGCCGATGGACATCCTCATGTCGACGCAGCGCGTCGCGATCGGCGTCGCGTTCGGCATCGCGCTGGCGGTGCCGATCGGCTTCCTGCTCGGCTGGTACAAGGGGGTGCGCCGTTTCCTCGATCCGCTCCTCAACTTCTTCCGCGCGCTCCCGCCGATCGCGCTGATCCCGCTGGTGATCGTCTACTTCGGCATCGGCGAACTCGCGAAGGTCGCGATCCTGTTCTACGCGTCGTTCTTCGCCGGCGTGATCGTGATGTACGAGGGCATCGCGCAGATCAGTCCGATCTACGTCCGGGTGGCGAGGACGCTCGGCGCGGCGGACGGCGAGATCTTCCTGCGCGTGATCGTTCCGCTGACCGTGCCGCACATGCTGACCGCGCTGCGCGTCGCGCTGGGCGTGGCATGGGCCACGCTCGTCGCCTCGGAGCTGATCGCGGCGCAGCAGGGCCTGGGGGCGCTGATCCAGGACGCCTCGTCGTTCTTCCAGCTCGACATCATCTACGTCGGGATCATCTGCATCGGCCTGATCGCGCTGGCGATGGACCTCGTCCTGCGCGCGATCGCGCGGCGCATGGTCGCCTGGCAGGAGCGGATCGCGTGAGCGCGCCGGAAGCGGCGGCGAAGCCGCGCGTCACCTTCGACCGGGTCTCGGTCGAGTTCCCGTCGAAGTCCGGGCCGATGCGCGTCGTCGAAGACGTGAGCTACGAGATCCTCGACCGCGAGTTCGTGTCGGTGATCGGCCCGTCGGGCTGCGGCAAGACCACGATGCTCAACATGGTCGCCGGGTTCATGCAACCGACGAGCGGGCGCGTGCTGCTGGACGGCAAGCCGGTCGGCGGGCCGGGGCCGGATCGCGGCGTGATGTTCCAGGAGTACGGCGTGTTTCCGTGGCTCACCGTGCGCGAGAACATCGCCTTCGGCCTGAAGCTCGCCGCCAACCGCTCGCTCGCCGGGGAGCGCGACGCGATCGTCGAGAACTACATGCGGCTCATGGGGCTCGAGGCCTTCGCCGACGCCTGGCCGCGCATGCTCTCGGGCGGGATGCGGCAGCGCCTCGCGCTGGCGCGCGCCTACGCGATCAAGCCGCAGTTCCTGCTGATGGACGAGCCGTTCGGCGCGCTCGATGCCCAGACCCGCACCGCGATGCAGGACCTGCTCCTGTCGGTGCTGGCCGCCGAAGGGAAGACGGTGATGCTGATCACCCACTCGGTCGAGGAGGCGATCTACCTGTCGAACCGGGTGGTGGTGATGAGCGCGCGCCCGACCAGGATCCGCGAGATCGTGGAAGTGCCGTTTCCCTATCCGCGCGACGAATCGCTGCACGACACCCCCGCGTTCGGCGAGCTTCGCTCGCACCTGCGCGACCTGGTGATGAAGGAGTACGCCGCGCAGGCGCGGCAAGCAGTCCGACTGTCCGACTAGGAGGATGAGATGAGCATCGATCGTCGTGGATTCATCAAGGTTGGCGCGGCCGCGGGCGCGCTCGCGCTCGGCGCGCCGGCGCTCGCGCAGTCGCGCGCGAAGGTCAAGCTGGGCTACCTGCACACGCTGGCGGTCGACGGCCAGATCTGGACCGGCATCGACCGCGGGACCTTCGCGAAGCACAACGTCGAGTTCGAGCCGGTGCAGTTCACCACCGGCCTCGAACTGTTCCAGGCGATGATCGGCGGCAGCATCGACATGCTCGCGACCGGCGCGGTGATCTCGAACTTTCCGGCGCGCGGCCAGGGGAAGATGTTCCTCGTGAACAACGTCGAGTTCGCGACCGCGCAGCTCTGGGTGCGCGAGGACATGGGAGTGAAGTCGTTCGCGGATCTCAAGGGCAAGAAGATCTCGACCACCACCGGCACCACGGCGCACGTCTTCCTCGACACCGCGCTGCGCGCCAACGGCATCGGCCCCGGCGACGTCGAGCTGGTGAACCAGCGCATGAGCGAGGCGGTGACGTCGTTCATCTCGGGCGCGGTCCCGGCGGTGGCGCTGTGGGTGCCGTTCAACATCACGGTGCGGCAGAAGGTGCCCGGCGCGAAGATGCTGGTCGACGCTTCCAAGTACTACCCGCAGGCGGCGATCGTGGGCGGCTGGGCCACGAGCGACGCCTACCTCGCGAAGAACCGCGCGGTGTGCCAGAACATCATCCGCGGCTGGTCCGAGGCGAACGACTGGATCATCGCCAACCCCGACGCCGCGCTGGAGGCGCTGCAGAAGAAGCGCTACGACCAGGTCCCGCTCGCGGACCTGCGCGAGCAGTTCGCCGCCCAGAAGGTGTTCACCTCGGCGCAGTGGCGGCCGATGTACGCCGACGGCACGGTCACCAAGTGGCTTCAGCAGGTCACCGACTTCTTCGTGCGCTTCGGCAAGATCGAGAACCCGGTGCCGGCGTCGAAGTACTTCGACCCGTCGCTGTTCCTCGAGACGGTCAAGGGCTGAGGCGCGCGATGGCGCACGCGGACGACGACGTCGACTACGTGATCGTAGGTTCCGGTTCGGCGGGCTCGGTGCTCGCCAACCGGCTCTCCGCCGATCCGTCGGTCCGCGTCCTCGTCCTCGAGGCGGGCGGTCCGGATGGCGGGTTCTGGACCCGCCTGCCGGTCGGGTACTTCCGCACGATCTACGACACGCGCTACTCGCGGCTGTTCGACACCGAACCCTCGGAGGGCACGGCAGGGCGCAACGTCGTGTGGCCGCGCGGGCGCATCGTCGGGGGCAGTTCGTCGATCAACGGGCTGATCTTCATCCGCGGCGAACCGGCCGGCTTCGACGACTGGGCGCGCCAGGGCGCCAGGGGCTGGGCGTACCGCGACGTTCTGCCTTCGTTCCGGCGCATCGAGCACTACGAAGGAGGGGCGAACGAGTACCGCGGCGACGCGGGCGAACTCAACGTCTCGGAGCTTCGCAACGACCATCCGTGGTGCGAGGCGTGGGTGCGCGCGGCGACCGAGTTCGGCCTGCCGCGCAACGCCGACTTCAACGGGCCGACGAGCTACGGCGTCGGCGCCTACCAGCTCTCGATCCGCGGCGGCTGGCGCGAGAGCGCGTCGCGTGCGTTCCTGCGCCCGGTGCGCGAGAGAGGGAACCTCGCCCTGCGCACGCGCGCGCTGGTCACGCGCGTGACGTTCGAGGGAACGAGGGCGGTCGGGGTCGAGTGGGTCGAGGACGGGCAACGGCGGCGCGTGCGCGCGCGACGCGAAGTGCTGCTCGCCGCGGGCGCGATCCAGTCGCCGCAGCTGCTGCAACTGTCGGGAGTCGGACCTGCTGCGCTGCTCCGCGGGCTCGGCATCGGTGTCGTCGCCGACCTCCCCGGCGTGGGCCGCAACCTGCAGGATCACTACCAGGCGCGCACGATCGTGCGGATGCGCGAGCGCCGCTCGCTCAACGACGACGTTCGCAATCCGCTGAAGTGCGTGTCGATGGGGGCGCGGTGGATCTTCGACCGCTCCGGACCGCTCACGGTCGGTGCGGGGCAGGTCGGAGGCGCAGCGTGCACGGAGCACGCGGCCGGCGGGCGACCCGACATCCAGTTCAACGTGATGCCGCTCTCGGTCGACAAGCCTGGCACGCCGCTCCACCGCTACTCGGGCTTCACGGCGTCGGTGTGGCAATGCCACCCCGCCTCGCGCGGCTCGGTCGAGATCCGCTCGGCCGACCCGGCCGAGGCGCCGCGCATCGCACCGCGCTACCTGTCGGAGGAGATCGACCGACGCACGCTGGTTGCCGGCGTGCGGATGCTGCGCGAGATCTACGCGCAGCCGGCGTTCCGCGACCTCGTCGACGCCGAGGTGCTGCCGGGCGACCTCGCGCGCGACGACGACGGAGTCCTCGCATTCGCGCGCGAGAACGGCGGCACGGTGTTCCACTGCGTGGGCACCTGCCGGATGGGAGTCGACCGCGACGCGGTGGTCGACCCGGCGCTCTTCGTGCGCGGCGTCGAGGGCCTGCGCGTGGTGGACGCATCGGTCATGCCGCAGGTGACCTCCGCCAACTCGAACGCCGCCGCGCTGATGATCGGCGAGCACGGCGCCCGCCTGATCCTGGGCGGGGGCGGGCGCGCCGCCGCGGCGGAGTCGAGGGAGAGCGCCCATGCCTGATTTCGAGACCCGCAATCCGGCGCGGCCCGCGGAAGTCGTCGGCCGCTACGCGGGCACGACGGCGGAAGGACTCGAGCGGGCGCTCGCCGCGGCCGCGCGCGCGCAGGCGTCGTGGCGCCGCATCGCCGGCGTCGAGCGCGCGCTCGCGCTCGGCCGCTTCCTCGACGCTGTCGCGGCACGCAGCGGCGACATTGCGCGCGCGATCACGCGGGAGCAGGGCAAGCCGCTCGCCGAGGCGCGCAGCGAGACGGCGAAGGCGATCGCCGAGGGCCGGGCGATGGCGGCTTTCGTGGCGACCGATTCCGGCGAGGTGCGGCCTTCCGCGCGCGCGGGCGTGCGGAACATGGTGCTGCGCCGTCCGCGCGGCGTCATCGGGGCGATCACGCCCTGGAACTTCCCGATACTCACGCCGATGCGCAAGATCGCCCCGGCGGTCGCGTTCGGCAACGCGATCGTGCTGAAGCCGTCCGAGTTCGCGCCCGCGGCGGCGCAACTCGTCGTCGATGCGGCGCGCGGCGTGCTGCCCGACGACCTCGTCCAGATCGTGCTGGGCGGCGCGGAGGTCGGCGGCGCCCTCGTGTCGCACGCGGGCGTCGCGGGCGTCACCTTCACCGGCTCGGTCGCGACCGGCAAGCGGGTCTACGCCGCCGCTGCCGCGCACCTCGCCGAGGTGTCGCTGGAACTCGGAGGCAAGAACGCGGCGGTCGTCCACGACGCGCCGGACCTGGGCGCGTGCCTCGACCAGGTGATGCTCGCCGCCTGCCTGTGCGCCGGCCAGCGCTGCACGGCGATCAGCCGCGTCATCGTGCGGCGAGCGTTGCACGATGACACGGTCGCGGGACTCGCCGAGCGCGCGGCCGCCGCAAAGCTCGGCGACGGCCTCGATCCGGCGACGACGATGGGGCCGCTCACCACGGCGCATCAGCTCGCGCACGTGCGCGAACTCGTCGAGGCGGGCGTGGCCGCGGGCGCCCGCGTCGTCACCGGAGGCAGGCCGGTCGAGGTCGCGGGGTGCGAGGGGGGCTACTTCCACGCGCCCACGGTCCTCGATCGCGTCGACGCCGGGAACCGCGTCGCCCGCGAGGAGATCTTCGGGCCGGTGATCTCGGTCATCGCCTACGACACGCTCGACGAGGCGTTCTCGATCCTGAACGGCGTCGGCTACGGCCTGACCTCGAGCCTCTTCTCGCAGGACGCCGGCGTGATTCGCCGCTTCGTCGACGAGAGCGAGAACGGCATGATCCACGTGAACCACGGGACGATCCCCGACAACCACATGCCGTTCGGCGGCATCAAGGATTCGGGCGTCGGCGCGTACTCGGTCGGTCCGTCGGCGGCGCATTTCCACACCACCGAACACTCGGTCTACCTCGGCTGACCCGGGCGTCGCCGCGCGTTGCGCGCGATGCGCGCCGCGGTCAGGTTCGACGCTCGCCGGACGACTGTGTGGCGTTCACGTCGCCGCGCCCGGCGTGCCGCGCGAGCGCCCAGGCGACGTGCTCGCGCACCAGCGCAGAAGGGTCGTCGGCGCGCGCGCGCAGCGCCGCTACGACCGCCGGCGAGGTCGGCGCGTTGCCCAGCGCCACCGCGAGGTTTCGCAGCCAGCGCTCGTGGCCGATGCGGCGGATCGCGCTGCCGGCCATGCGCGAGTCGAACTCCCCGCGCGTCCACGCGAACAGGTCGACCAGGGCCGCGTCGTCGAGGCCGTGGCGGACCGTCGCGAAGTCCGGGTCGGCGGCCGCGTGCGCGTACTTGTTCCACGGGCAGGCGAGCTGGCAATCGTCGCAGCCGTAGATCCGGTTGCCGAGGAGCGGACGCAGGTCTTCGGGAATCGCGTCGTGCGACTCGATCGTCAGGTAGCTGATGCAGCGGCGCGCGTCGACCTCGTAGGGCGCGACGATCGCGCCGGTGGGGCACGCGTCGAGACACGCGCGGCAACTGCCGCAGTGTGCCGAGGCCGGACGGGTGAGCGGCAGCGGCAGGTCGGTGTAGATCTCGCCGAGGAAGAACTGCGAGCCCGCGTCGCGCGACAGGAGGAGCGTGTGCTTGCCGCGCCAGCCGAGTCCCGCCTTGCTCGCGAATGCGACTTCCATGACCGGCGCGCTGTCGCAGAACACGCGGTAGCCGAACGCGCCGACCTCCGCCGCGATGCGGTCGGCGAGCGACTGGAGCTTGCCGCGCAGCACCTTGTGGTAGTCGCGGCCGAGTGCATAGCGCGACACGTACGCGCGCCCGGCGTCGGCGAGCACGGCGGACGCGTCGCGCGCCTCTCCGGGCCAGTAGTCGAGGCGCGCGCTGATCACGCGGATCGTGCCGGGGACGAGGTCCGCGGGCGCCGCGCGCAGCCCCGCGTGGCGGACCATATAATCCATCGTGCCGTGGCGCCCCGCGGCGATCCAGTCCGCGAGCCGCGCGGGCGCGTCGCCGAGATCGAGGTCCGACACGCCGATCGCGCCCAACCCCAGTTCGCGCGCCCAGCCTTCGATACGCGTCGCGAGCGCCGCGAGGTCCGTCTCGCGGGGAATCGGTGCAGCGTCGGCTGTCGGAGAACCGGCCATGCGCGAGCGTAACAAGAGCGGCGCACGCCGATCACGATGACCCCAGGCCTCCGACTCGACCTGCCCGACGCCGCGGCGACCGAGCGGGCCGGCCGTGCGCTCGCGCGCGGGCTTGCCGGCGGCATGGTCGTGACCCTGTCGGGCGACCTCGGGGCGGGCAAGACGACCTTCGCCCGCGGCGTGTTGCGCGGCCTGGGCTGGGAGGGGGCGGTCAAGAGCCCGAGCTACACGCTGCTTGAACATTATCCGCTTTCGAGCATATACTTGTATCACTTTGATTTCTATCGGTTCGCAGACCCTCAGGAATGGGAGACTGTGGGCGCGGCCGAGTGCTTCACCCCCGGGTCGGTCGCGCTGGTCGAGTGGCCCGAGAAGGTGGCGGAGCACCTGCCGGCGGCGGACCTCGCGGTGCGACTCGCACCGGCGACCGGAGGGGACGGTCGGACACTGGAGCTCGTGGCGACGACGACAGCCGGTGAACGATGCGCATCCGACATCCAAGAGGCGCTGACGGCGCCCTGATCCGCGTATCGCTCGGCCGGCGCCGTGCGCTCCGGTGGGCGCTGCTCCCGGCCGCGCAGATCGTGGCCCCGCTCGCGTGGGCGCAGGCGGCGCGCATCGCGTCCGCGCGCGTGTGGCCGGCGCAGGAATACACGCGGCTGATCCTCGAATCTGCCCTGCCGCTCGCGTGGCAGGTGACGACGCTCAAGGATCCGGGGCGCGTCGTCCTCGACCTCGACGGCGTCGACGCCGGACCCGAACTCGCGCAACTCGCGCAGCGCGTCCACCCCGACGATCCGCACCTCGCAGGCATCCGCGTGGGGAAGCGGTCGCCGACGGTGCTGCGCGTCGTGCTCGACGTGAAGGACGACGTGCAGGTGCAGGCGTTCGCATTGAAGCCGGTGGCCGAGTTCGGCAACCGGCTGGTGATCGACCTGATTCCCGCGACGCCTCCCGATCCGCTGATGGCGCTGCTCCAGTCCGAGCGGGCGAAGCCCGAGGAGCCGCTGTTCGAACCTCCCACCGGCACACCGGGCGCGCCGGCCGCGAAGCGCGACCGCGCGCGCCGGATCACCGTTGCGGTCGACCCGGGCCACGGCGGCGAGGATCCGGGCGCCATCGGGCGCAAGGGGACCTACGAGAAGCACGTGGCGCTCGCGATCTCGCGCAAGCTCAAGGCGGCGATCGACGCGACGCCCAACCTGCGCGCGGTGCTCACGCGCGACGACGACTACTTCGTGCCGCTCGCGACGCGGGTGCAGAAGGCGCGGCGCGCGCAGGCGGATCTCTTCGTGTCGATCCACGCCGACGCGTTCCGCGAGGCCCGCGCGCGCGGCTCCTCGGTGTTCGCGCTCTCCGAGCACGGCGCGACCAGCGCCGCCGCGCGCTGGCTCGCGCAGAAGGAGAACGACGCCGACCTGATCGGCGGCGTCAACCTCGACGTCCGCGACCCGATGCTCGCGCGGACGCTCCTCGATCTCTCGCAGACCGCGCAGATCGCCGACAGCCTGAAGGCCGGCCGCCGGGTGCTCGCGGAACTGGGCGAGACCAACGTGCTGCACAAGCGCGAAGTCGAGCAGGCGGGCTTCGCGGTGCTGAAGGCGCCCGACGTGCCCTCGATCCTCGTCGAGACGGCGTTCATCAGCAATCCCGACGAGGAGCTGAAGCTCCGCGACCCGAAGCAGCAGGGGCGCTACGCCGACGCGATCGCCGACGGCGTGCGAGCGTACTTCGCGAACAATCCCGCGCTCGCGCGGGGGTGACCCTCCGTACGGCGCGGTGAGCGTAGCTGGCGCGAGCGACGGAAGCGGGCGCCGCGGCTGCGAGCGTCGTCGCCTGGCGGCTCACGAACCGGAAATCTTCCGGGGCGCGGGCGGGTGGCCGCGCCAACGCGGCGTGATCGGCAGACGGTTCGCGTAGAATCCGCGCGTGGTCCGCTTCCTCATCCTGTTCCTCGCGATCCAGGCGACGCTGTTCGGCCTGGAGCTCACGCCGCCCGCGCAGCGCTGGTTCGTCGAGCCGTGGACCAACGCGCTGGCGCAGATCTCTGCGACGATCGTCACATTCTTCGACCCGAACGTCGTCGCCACCGGCAAGATCCTGCGCAGCACGACCAACGGCTTCGCGGTGTCGATCGAGGCCGGCTGCAACGGCGTCGAGGCCACGATCGTGCTGATCGCGGCGATCTTCGCGTTCCCGGCGCCCTGGAAGCACAAGCTCGCGGGGCTCGCCGCCGGCATCGTCGCGGTGCAGGGGCTGAACGTCCTGCGCGTGATCAGCCTGTTCTACCTCGGGCAGTGGAACTACCAGGTGTTCGAGTGGGCGCACCTGTACGTGTGGCAGGCACTCATCATGCTGGACGTGCTGGTGGTGTGGCTGGTCTGGGTGCGGACGCTGCCGCGCGCGGGCGACGAGCCGCGCCCGCCGGCGCCGCCTGCGGCGGTGGTCGCCGCCTGACATGGGCGCGATGCCGGCCGCGGCCGGGCGATCGCCGCTCGCCCGCTTCGTGCTGACGGTGCTCGCGTGGCTCCCGGTGACCTTCGCGGTCTGGTACTTGGCGGCGCCGGCGCTGATGGCGATCGTGCGCGTGCTCTGCGCGGTCGCGGTGATGCCGTTCGGTGACCTGGTGCGCGAGGTCGAGCGCAGCGGTTCGACGCTCGTCTTCGTGTCGTCGCTCAAGCCGGGACAGGCCGCGGGCGGCGGCGTGATCAGCGTGTCGGTCGACGGGCTCCTCTACTCGTTCGGCATGCCGATGTTCGCGGCACTCACGCTGGCCGCGCGGGAACCGAAGCGCTGGCTCATCCTTGCCGCGGGGCTCGCCGTGCTGCTTCCGTTCGTCGCGTTCGGCGCGGTGGCGGATTTCCTGAAGAACGTCGCGATCACCGCGTCGCCGCTGGTCGCCTCGCAGGCGGGCTTCTCGGCGGGCGAGCGCGAACTGATCGCGTTCGCCTACCAGTTCGGCACGCTGATCCTGCCCACCGTCGTGCCGGCGGTGGTGTGGGTGGTTGCGCACCGGGCGTTCCTCGAGAACATGCGGAAGGCGGGCGATGGGTGATAGGCGATAGGCGATAGGCGAAAACCTTGCGCCTGCGCGACCTGCCCTTCCCATCGCCCATCACCGCCTTCCCCCGGGCACCTACCGTCGGCCGCGCGAGCGTCTCCCATCGCCTGCCTTTCGCGCCGCCTCCCTCTCCCTCAGCACCTTCCTCTGCACCTTGCCCGTCGTCGTCATCGGCAGCGCGTCGATGAACTCGATCTCGCGCGGATACTCGTAGGGCGCGAGCTTGCCGCGCACGTGCGAGCGGAGTTCGTCTTCGAGCGCGCCCGAGGGCTCGTGACCGGGCGCCAGCACGATGAACGCCTTGACGACGTTGCCGCGCTCCGCGTCGGGCGAGGGGACGACGGCGGCGTTGGCGACCGCCGGGTGCTTCACTAGGCAGTTCTCGATCTCGGACGGGCCGATGCGGTAGCCGGCGGCCTTGAACATGTCGTCGGCGCGCCCCCGGTACCATAGGTCGCCGGCCTCGTCCATGACCGCGACGTCGCCGGTGCGGCACCAGTCGCCGGTGTACTTGGCGCGCGTGCCTTCCGGGTTGCCGGCGTACTCGAGGAAGAACACCGGGTCGGGCGTGCCGTCCGGCGCTATGCGGTGCACCGCGACTTCGCCGGCTTCGCCGCGCGGCAATTCGTTGCCGTCGTCGTCGATCACCGCGACCCGGTGGCCGGGGTAGGGACGGCCCATCGAGCCGGG
Source organism: Burkholderiales bacterium (assembly GCA_020847675.1). GTDB lineage: Bacteria > Pseudomonadota > Gammaproteobacteria > Burkholderiales > Casimicrobiaceae > VBCG01. The sequence goes on from JADLBN010000237.1 coordinate 11,774, forward strand.
CCTCGCCGGCCACAGTTCGTGCGAGTTGCCGACGATGTAGTTCATCTCGGTCTGCCCGAACATCTCGTTGACCGTGACGCCCAGCGCCTCGCGCGCCCATTCGAAGACGGTCGAGCCGACCGACTCGCCCGCGCTCATGATCGACCGCAGGCGGATGTCGAAGCGCTCGCGCGGGCGCGGGAACGCCTTCATCATCATCTTGAGCGCGGTCGGGAACAGGAAGCTGTTTCGGATGCCGTACTTCGCGATCAGCGCGAGCGCGCGCTCGGGGTCGAAGCGGCCACGGTAGCCCACGATCGGTTGCCCGTGGCACAGCGCCGGCAGGAGCGCGTCCATCAGGCCGCCGGTCCAGGCCCAGTCGGCGGGCGACCAGAAAAGATCGCCCTCGCGCGGGTAGCCGTCGTGCGAGTGGACGAAGCCCGGCTGGTTGCCGAGGAGACACGAGTGCGGCATCAGCGCGGCTTTCGGTGGGCCGGTGGTGCCGCTCGTGTAGATCACGAGCGCGGGATCGGTCGGGCGGGTGGCGACTCCCTCGTGGCGCGACGACGCGCGTTCGAGCAGGTCCTCCCATGGCGTCACGTACGACTCGCGCGCGCCGGCGACGCCGATCACGCGGCCGACACCGGGGCAGCGCTCGCGGATCGGCGCGAAGTTCGGCAGCGACTGGGGGTCGACGATCGCGACCTTCGTGGCGCTGTGGACGAGCCGGTACTCGAGGGCCTCGGGGCCGAACAGGAACGACAGCGGCACCGCGACCGCACCCATCTGGTAGACGGCGACGTGCGCGATCGCCGTCTCGGGTCGCTGCGGCAGCAGGAGCGCGACGCGGTCGCCGCGGCCGACGCCCATCGCCGAGAGCGCGTTCGACAGCCGGTTCGCGCGCTGCTGCAGGTCCCAGAACGTGTACGCGGCGGTCGCGCCCGACTCGTCTTCCCAGTAGAGGGCGAAGCGCGCGCGGTCGTTCGCCCAGCGCCCGCAGCACGCCTGCCCGATGTTGAACGACGCCGGCACGTTCCAGCGGAACGCGCCATGCACCTCGGCGTAGCGATCCCTCATGGCCGGAGGATACCGCGCCGGAACCGCGTCGCGGAGGTCAGTGCGGCGACAGGCCGAGGCCGGACATCGTCGTGCGCGCGGACAGGTCGCCGGTCCCCGAGAGGTCGAGCGGCTCGACCGCCGCCCAGATCCAGTCCGGTTGCTGCTCGATCAGGCGGCCGAAGCGGATCGGCACGATGGAGCGCGCCGTCTGCAGGCGGAAGCGGCGCGAGGGCTGGTATTCGACGGCGGGAACGATCAGCGACTGCACGGCGCTTCCGCCCTCCCGCTTGCGCAGCGCGAGGAACAGTCCGTGGAACGTGCGTCCGTCGAGCGTGCTGTGCTCGCCCTCGACCGAGTAGTCGGCCCCGCCCGCCGACGAGGATCTGCGCTGCTCGACGAGTTCGACGCCGATCAGCGTGTTGGCAATCACCTGGAGCCCGATCTCGGCGCGATCCGAGGTGAGCCGCTTCATGCGCCGCACGATGCCGAGCGTCCAGAACGCGTGCCCCCAGGGCCGGATCGACGCGAGCGTGTTGAGCGTGACGGCGGACGCCGCGCTCATCGGCGCGATCAGCCGGAAGCCCGTCTGCGAGACGTCCTTCACTTCCCAGGGGCCGCCGGCCGCGCCCCAGGTCGCGAGGCGCGCGCGGGCGAGGTCGCGCCGGCGTTCCGCCTCGTTCCGCGCGTGGCCGAACACCGCGATCTCCATCGTGCCGCCGAAGCTCTTCCCGGGTTCGACGCGCGGGAGCGGGTCGCGTTCCTCCTCGTGCAGGAAGCCCGAGATCTTCGCGAACCCGACGATCGCGTCGACGTGGCCGACCGCCGCGGTGCGCTCGCCGCGCCGCGCGAACGGCCGGAACTCGGGGTCGACCTGCGCGGCGAGCTTCGCGAGGAGGCCCAGCTGCTCGCTGCGGCGCTGGGTCCGGTCCGAGAGCGGCTGGTGCCGGATCTTCTGCTCGATCACCACCACGTTCTGCATCAGCATCGCGTGCAGCGGGCGGGTGTCGAGGAACAGCACGCGGCCCTCGAGCGGGGCGGGCGTGCGTCGCTTCAGTCCCTCGCGGCTGCCGAGGTCGACGTAGAACGACGACACCGAGGACGGTTCGAGCGCGAGGCGCAGCGGCGCGCACCACTCGTCCATCTCGCGCGCGACCCATTCGAGGTGGCGGGCAGTCAGGTTGCCGGCGTTCATGAGTTGCAGCACGAGCACCGTCAGGTAGGCGCGCTCGATCGTCGAGGTCTTCCCTCCGCGGTCGACGACCGGCTGGCGCTCGAGCCGGCGCCCGCAGGCGAGCGCGAAGAGCGCGTGCAGCTCGGCCCACTTGGCGGGAATCCACTGCTCGTAGCGATAGAGCCGGATCTTGGCCTCGATGCCGAGGTGGACGACCTGGCGCTGGATCAGCGCCGGCAGCTCGGCCTGCCACTTGACGCTGCCGGCGTGCTCCGAGACGTCGCGCGAGAACGCCGCGTAGGTCATCAGGAACGCCTGCGACAGGTCGAACATCGCCGACCACAGCTGGTGCTCGATGCGCGAGCTGCGGCTCGAGTGCTCGATGTACTGGGCGGTCAGCGCGTCGCGGATCGCCTGCGCGAGGTCGTCGGCGCGGAACACCGCCTCCAGCGTGGTCGGCGTGCGAGCGTAGCTGCGGTCGGCGAGCGCGCCGAGCGCAGCGATCAGTTCGGCGTGCGTCGCCAGCGGGTCGCCCGCCGGCTGGGCGGCGAACCAGCGCTCGGCCGAGCGGGCGTCGGCGAGCGGGTCGCGCACGGGTCTCGAAAAGCCGAACATCGAAGGCCGTAGACGCAGCGGGCGCGCCGGCCCCGACCCCCCTTGCGCGGGCGATCGCGGTTTCCGGGCACGGCCGCCGGCTCGAGGCGCGCTCCTGGCGGGTGCGATCGCCGATCTTCGCGCAAAGCCCCCGCACAGGGCAAGGAAATCGAACGGCCGATGGCACGCATTGTGCTGTTCATTGCGTGCAGGCGCAGCGGCGGGGGTCGGGTGTACCGGCGCCCCCATTTCGGACCGTTGCGGCCCTTTCGTGATACTTTGTGCCATACAGGCTGGGGCGTGCAACTGACGCCCGGCGAACAGGAACGACGCTCATGGGCATCTTGATCAAGGCACCGAGCCGCCGCCCGGACTCCCACCCGGCCGGCATGGACACCCCGGCTCCGGCCGGCAACCTCCGTGGCGCTCTGCACATCCGCGAAGTGGTGAGGACCACGGGACTCCGGCGCGAGCAGCTGTATATGTGGCAGCGGCGCTACGGATTCCCGACGCCGCTGCGCGACCCTTTCGGCGACCGCGTCTACCCGTCGGACCAGATCGCCCGCCTGAAGCTCATCAAGCAGCTCCTGTCGGAGGGCTGGCGCGCCGGCGCCGTGGTCCCGCTGTCGGACACCGCGCTCCAGTCGATGCTCGGTCTCGCGGTCGACGAACCCGAGCCGCTTCCGACCGAGATCGAGGCGGCCGTGAAGCTCCTGTCGCAGCACCGCATCGGGGAGATGCAGAACCACCTGTCGAAGCTCCTCGTCGGCCAGGGGCTGCGGCGCTTCCTCGAGCAGACGCTGATCCCGCTGAACGAGGCGGTGCACGAACGCGTGGTGCGCGGCGAGATGCAGATCTTCCAGGAGCTGCGTTTCGCCGACCTCGCGCAGCGGCTCCTGCGCGACGTGACGCGGCTGGTCCGACCCACGCGAGACGCGAAGCTCGTGCTGCTCGCGACTCCGCCCAACGATCCCAACCAGCTCGGCCTCGCGATCCTCGAACTGCTGCTGTTCACCGACGGCGTCAACTGCATGACGCTCGGCGCGGGCGTGCCCGGGCAGGAGATCGCCGCCGCCGCGGCGGCCTACAAGGTGTCCGGCGTGGTGCTGCTGTTCGACCGCGGCATCTCGGGCAAGATCGCGGGCCAGGAGATCCGCGGCCTGCGCCAGGCGATGCCAGCGGGTATGCCGCTCGTCGTCAGCGGCCGTGCGGTGAACCTGCTCGCGAAGCCGATCCCCGAGGTTCGCACCGCGGTCGACTTCAACTCGGTGATGTCCTCGATTCGCGAACTCAACGTCCTCCCGGCTGCGCCGGTCGCGCTCGTCGGCGTCGTCGGCGGCGAACCGCAGCGGGCCTAGGGAAGCTCTGCGAAAGTGGGCGCGGGCGCGACGCGAATGCCGGAGATGATCACGAGGCGCCGATCGCAGGGTGTGGCAGGCACCACACCCACGGTCGGCAACGATGTGAGCGCTCCGGCATTCACGTTCCTTCGGGTTGGCCCGATATCGGGCGCCAGCGTCGCCCGGCGTCTTGCCGATATTCCCGATACCGGGTGCGCCGCCGGTCTCGCCGTCATCCCGATCTCGGGCCAACGCGCACCACGCACTTTCGCAGAGCTTCCCTGGCACCCCGCGTCCCACGGACGTCCCACGGACGGGAGGCGGGGGTAGAATGCGCGGATGGACGATCCGCGCCCCGCAGGCCTGCCGTCGCAGCGACCACGCGTGCCGCGCGCGGTGTGGCACGCCGTCGGCCTCCTCGCGGCGGGCGCGATCGCGTGGCTGTTGTGGCTCGGCTACCGCCAGCCCGGCCTCGTCCTCGACCTCGCCAACCTGAGCTTCTGCTGACGCCCGCACCGCCGGGCGCGCAGGCCTTGACGCTCGCCAGACTGCGGCGGGGATTCGGGACCGCCGGCATCGTCCTGCTGGGCATCGCGCTCGCGCTCGCGCCGGTCCTCGCGTTCGGCGGCGACATGCGGGTCGTGACCGGTCTGGGCATCGCCGGCATCGCGTGCCTGATCGTGATGCGGCTCCTCCCGCGCCCGCCGGAGCCCGCGACGCCGGCGTCCGAACCCGAACCCGAGTCGAAACCGCGCGACGCGGCGTAACGGCCGACGCGCCCGGGGCCGCTGCGGCCGCGGGCGCTGCTCAGGGTTCGTTCAGGAAGTCGTCGAGCGCGCGCCGATCGCGCTTGGTCGGCCGGCCCGCGGGGCGGGCCTGCGCCGCCGCGCGGCGTGCGGCGAGTTCGGTTTCACGCGCCGCGGTCACGGCGGGGTCTTCGCGCCAGGCCTTCGCCGCCTCGGCCGCGCCGACGCGGCGTTCGATCGTCTCGACGACCTCGGCTTCCCACAGGAGCCCGGCGCGCTTCACGCTGACCCGGTCGCCGGGCTTGAGAGCGCGCGCGGGCTTCACGCGTTCGCCGCCGACGCGCACCTGACCTGCGGCGATCGCGGTCCCGGCGAGTTCGCGGGTCTTGAACAGCCGCACCGCCCACAGCCAGCGGTCGAGACGGACCTTCGCGCGCGCCGGCTCCGCCGCGGCGGTGACGTCGGGATGCGGCTTCACGCGGTGCCGGTCAATGGTGCGTGCCCGTCGCGCCGCCGGACGCGAACAGGGCGCGCGCCCGTTCGGGCGAATAGACGTAGCGCTTGCCGCAGTACTCGCAGGTGACCACGACCTTCCCGTCGTCGCGGAGCGCCGCCTCGACCTCGTCGCGGCCCGCGATGCGGAGCGCCTGGTCGACGCGCGCGTCCGAACAGCGGCACGCGAAGCGCGGGGTACGCGGGCGGAACACGCGAACGTCGCGGCCGGCGAACGTCGCCGCGATGACGTCGGTCGGGTCGTCGCTCGCGACCAGCGCAGCACCTGGCAGCGCGGCCAGCGCCGCGGACGCGTACTCCCATGCGACGCGATCCTCGTCGCCCGAGCCCGGAAGGCGCTGCACGATGATGCCCGCGACGCCCCCGTCGCCCGCGATGAGCGCGAGGCGGCTCTCCAGTTGCTCGGACGTCGCGAGGTAGTGCTCGAGCAGTGCCGCGACGGAACCGGACTCCAGCGCGACGATACCCTGGTAGAGCGGTCCCTCCTCGGGGTCGAGGCTGATCGCGAGCCGTGCGCCCTTCGCGTCGCCGGCGAGCGCCGCGAGGCTCGCATCCGGGGGCAACCCGGCGAGCGCGTCGCGGTCCCACTGCGCGGTCGCGCGGAACGCGAGGGCATGATCGCACTCGACCACGGCGAGGCTCACCGGACCGCGGCCGGCCAGCTGCACGATCATCGAACCGCGGAACTTGAGGCTCGCCGCGAGGAGCGTCGTCGCCGCGAGAAGTTCGCCGAGGATGCGCCGGAGCGCGGGCGGGTAATCGTGCGACGCAAGGGCCGCTTGCGCGGCGTCGTCCATCCGGACGCACGCTCCGCGCACCGCCGCGCCCTCGACGACGAACGGGACCAGCGCGTCCGAGCGCATCAGCGGCGGACGCCGATCGCGTGGAGCGTCATCGGCAGCGACGTGTTGCGGTCGAACGCCGCTCCCGCCTCGACGCCCGCGCGCGCGATCGCTTCCGCGGTCCCGAGGCGATCGTAGAGCGCGTTCATCGCGCCCAGCGCGAAGTCGCGGCCGGTTCCCGCAGCCCAGAACCGCGTGAACTCGAACACCTCGCGCATCGAGTAGACGCCGAAGATGCCGTGCGCGTTGGCGACGAGCGCGGTGATCTGCGTCGACTCGTAGGGATCGTCCTCCTCTTCCTTCGGGTTGAGGAAGTGGCGGTCCTTGAGCACCGGGTGGAGCCTGGAGATGGTCTCGAAGATCTCGATCCGGCCGCCGAAGTCGAGGTCCCCGCGCGAGCGCAGCAGGCTCTCGAACACGAGCTGGTGGGCCGCCGATCCGCACAGGCCGAGATAGCTGTCGCGGTAGCGGACGATCTTCTCGGGGCTCGTGTCGAAGTCCGCGGCGAGCTTCAGGTCGCCGAACGTGGTGAGCGAATCGGCGGCGATGACGATTTCATCGTGCTTGCGCACGGCGACGAGGGTGGTCATGCGGGAGTGAGTCCGGTTCTGCTCCGGCGGACGAAGCCGGTGGTGGCGCCCGTTCTGCGGCCCGCGGCGGGCGGGGATCGAAAGCGGGCACTCCCCGCGCTCGTGCAGCGCGACCCGACGTCCGTTCGGGCGGGGAACGGGAAATTATAGCTGCACGGCCGAGCGCGGCGCCGGAAGCATCGCGACCGGGGGCAGGCGTGCCGGCGCCCAGGCGGCGATCGCCTGCGCCCAGAACTCGCCCGGCGTTCGCGGCCGAAGCGGCGACTGGTCGAGGAAGCTCCACGCGTCGAGCAGCGCGGGCAGCGGGTCGTGCGGCAGCTCGCGCGCCTTCGTCTGCTTGGAGAGCTTGTGGCCCGCCGGATCGATCGCCACCGGCAGGTGCAGGTAGCGCGGGCTCGCGAAGCCGAGCGCGCGCGCCACGTGGATCTGCCGCGGCGTGGACGCGAGCAGGTCGGCGCCGCGCACCACGTCGGTCACGCCCTGGTCCTCGTCGTCGACCACCACCGCGAGCTGGTAGGCCGCCACGCCGTCCGCGCGGCGAACCACGAAGTCGCCGACTTCGCGCGCGAGGTCCTGCCGCACTTCGCCCTGCAGCCGGTCGCGGAACGCGACTGCCGTCGCGCCGACGCGCATGCGCAGCGAGCGTTGCGCGCGCGGCGCGCGATCCGGCGCGATGCCGTCGCGGCAGGTTCCCGGATAGACCCGTTCACCCGACGATGCGGGCGGCGCGCCTTCGAGCTCGCGGCGCGAGCACGCGCACTCGAACAGGTGGCCGTCCGCAGCCAGCCGGGCGAGCGCGTCGTCGTGGAGTGCGCTGCGCTCCGACTGCCGCACGACAGGCCCGTCGGCGACGAAGCCGTAGCGCGCGAGCGTCGCGAGGATCGCGGCTTCCGCGCCGGGCACCGTGCGCGGCTCGTCGATGTCCTCGATGCGGACCAGCCAGCGGCCACCCGACGCGCGCGCGTCGCAGCAACTCGCCAGCGCCGCGACGAGCGAGCCGAAGTGGAGCGGTCCGGTGGGCGAGGGAGCGAAGCGCCCGACGTACGCCCGGGACGTCACCGCAGCGCGGGGACTGACGCGCCCACGCCGAGCGAGACCGGCGCGGCGGACGACGCGTAGCGTTGCATCGCGGCCATCACGGCGCCCGGATACTCCGGCTTGCCGAGGCTGCCGTTGTAGCGTCCGAGCGCGCGGTAGAGGTCGCCGTTCTCGCGCTCGAGGTAGTGGCGCAGGATGACGCAGCCGTAGCGCAGGTTGGTGCGCAGGTGGAACAGGTTGTGGCCGGGGTCGCCGATGAGCCGCACCCAGAACGGCATCACCTGCATGTAGCCGCGCGCGCCGGCCACCGACACCGCGTACTTCTTGAACCCGCTCTCGTGGTGGATCACCGCCAGCACCAGTTGCGGATCGAGCCCCGCGCGCACCGACTCGTAGTGGACGCTGCGCAGGAGGTCGCGCCGCTCGGCCTCGTCGGGCATGCGCGACGCGAGACGCTTCGACATGTCCGCGATCCACGCCTTCGCGTCCGGGCGCAGCTCCCAGTCCGAAGGAACGGGTTGGTCCGAGATCGCGCGCGAGAGGACGGTCGCGACCGACGGCGAGAGGGCCTCCTCGGCCTGCGCGCCGGCGAGCGCCGGCAGCGGGACGAGCGTCGCCAGCGCGGCGAGCGCGGCGGTGGCGAGGAGGCCCTGCGTTCGATGCACGTCAGTTCCGAAGCTTGTCCGTGAGGAACGTCCCGATCGAATCCACCGCGACCGCAACCGGTGCCGCGTCGACGCGGCCCTGGTACTCGACCTTGCCGTCCTTGAGGCCGCGGTCGCCGATCGTGATCCGGTGCGGGATGCCGATGAGTTCGAGATCTGCAAACATCACGCCAGGACGCTCGCCCCGGTCGTCCAGCAGGACCTCGAGGCCGGCCGCCGTCCATTGGTCATGCAATCGGTCGGCGAGTTCCCGGACCGCGGGGCTGCGGTCGTAGCCGATCGGGGCGATCGCGGCCGCGAACGGGGCCATCGCGGCGGGCCAGACGATGCCCTTCGCGTCGTGGTTCTGCTCGATGGCGGCGGCGACGACCCGGGTGACGCCGATCCCGTAGCAGCCCATCTCGATCAGGTGCGATCGCCCCTGCGCGTCCAGGTAGGTCGCGCCCATGTCCTGCGAGTACCGGGTGCCGAGCGCGAACACGTGGCCGACCTCGATGCCGCGCAGGATCTCGAGGGTGCCCTTGCCGTCGGGCGACGGATCCCCGGCGACGACGTTGCGGAGGTCGGCGACGATGTCCGGCTCGCGGCAGTCGCGCCCGAAGTTGACGCCGGCGAGGTGGAAACCGGGTTCGTTCGCACCGCAGACGAAGTCGGCCATCGCCGCCACCGCGCGGTCGACCACCAGCGGCACGCCGGCGGGCAGCCCGACCGGGCCGAGGAACCCCGGCCTGCACCCGACCGCATCGACGATCTCGGCCTCGTTCGACCAGCGCCATCCGGCGAACCCGGGCAGCTTGCCGATCTTCACTTCGTTGCCCATGTGGTCGCCGCGCACGAGCAGCATCCGCACCGCGCCGTCGACGCTGACCATCAGGCATTTCACGCTCCGTGCGAGCGGCAGACCGAGGAGATCGGTCACCTCCTCGCAGGTCTCCTGCGTCGGCGTCGGAACCTTGCTCATCGTCTCCGCGGCGGCGGGCCGCGCGTGGCCCGGCGCAACGGCTTCGGCCTGCTCGACGTTGGCCGCGTAGTCCGACTGCGGGCACCACGCGATCGCGTCCTCGCCCGCGTCGGCGAGCACCTGGAACTCGTGCGACGCGAAGCCGCCGATCGCGCCGGTGTCGGCCTCGACCGCGCGGAACTTGAGTCCCAGCCGCGTGAAGATGCGCGCATAGGCGTCGTACATCGCGCGGTAGCTCGCCATCAGGCCGTCGCGGTCGGCGTCGAACGAGTACGCGTCCTTCATCAGGAACTCGCGGCCGCGCATCACGCCGAAGCGCGGGCGGATCTCGTCGCGGAATTTTACCTGGATCTGGTAGAGGTTGACCGGGAGCTGGCGATAGCTCCGCACGTCCTTGCGGATCACGTCGGTGATCGGCTCCTCGTGCGTGGGACCGAACAGGAAGTCGCGCTCGTGCCGGTCGCGGATCTTCAGAAGCTGCGGGCCGAACTTGTCCCAGCGGCCGGTCTCCTGCCACAACTCGGCGGGAATCACGTGCGGCAGATAGCACTCGAGCGCGCCGGCACGGTTCATCTCCTCGCGCACGATCGCCTCGGTCTTGCGCAGCGTGAGGAGGCCGAGCGGCAGCCAGCTGTAGATGCCCGACGAGACCTTCTTGATCATGCCCGAGCGGAGCATCAGCTTCTGGCTGACGACATCGGCTTCCGCGGGGGCTTCCTTCAGCGTGTTGAGATAGAACTTCGAGACGCGCATCGTCGGCTTTGCGGTGGCAAAGCCTTGATTTTACGGGAAGAACGGGGCGCCGGGAAGGGTGGCGCGAAGGGGGCGGCAAGCCGCCCGCCTTCCCGCGCGGCGGCCCGCAGTCCGCGCGAGCGGCCGACCGCCACTGCTCCGCGGGGCCGCCTCGCGGACGCGCTCCTTCGGGCGCAGCCCGAATCAGCGGATGACGATCACCGGCAGCTTGCCGTGCGTCAGCACCTTCTGGGTCTCGGAGCCGAGGAGCAGCGCGGAGACGCCGCGGCGGCCGTGCGAAGCCATCACGATCGCGTCGCACTTCTGCTTCTTGGCCGCGTCGAGGATCGCTTCCCACGGCGCGTGCGCGATCGCGTGCACCGTGGCGCAGGGCACTCCGGCGGCCTTCGCCTTCGCGGCCGCGGCGCCGAGGATCTTGCCTGCCTCCTTCTCGGTGATCGCCGCATACTCCTTCTTCGAGACCGGTTCGTAGACGACGCCGTCCGCGTACATCGGAATCGGGTAGTCGGGCGCGGCGTAGAACGCGGTCAGCTTCGCGCCGAGGCGCTTGGCGAGGCTGATCGCGTGCATGACTGCCTTGGTCGAGAGGCGCGAGCCATCGGTGGCGACGAGAAGATGCTTGTACATGGTTGGACTCCCGCAGTGGACGGCTTCAGCATGAGAGGACACGATGCCCGCGTCCTTGACGAAGGTCAACGGCCCAGCCGGCTGCCGCTGCTCCGCCTTGCCCGGAATCCCCGGGCGACCGACAATGTCGCGATGGCGATCGAACACGCCGACCGGCCGCGGGCGCGGCGCGTCCCGGGCGGGCAGGCGTGCTGGCACTGCGGCGAGCCGGTCCCGCGCGACGCGGCCTGGCGTGCCGGGATCGCCGGCGCCGAGCGCGGGTTCTGCTGCGCCGGCTGCCTCGCGGTCGCCCGCACGATCGCCGGCGCCGGCCTCGAGCGCTACTACGCCGCGCGCACCGGTGCGCCGCCATCGCCCGCGTGGGAGGCGAGCCAGGTCGAATGGAACGCCGCGGCGGAAGGTGCAGGCCTCGTCCGCCCCGTGGGCGACGGCCGCCGCGAGGCGTCGCTTCTCGTCGACGGTCTCACCTGCGGTGCCTGCGTGTGGCTGGTGGAATCGTTCCTCGCGCGCGAGCCGGGCGTCGCGCAGGCAGGCGTCAACTTCGCGACGCGCCGCCTGCACCTCGTGTGGCGCGACGCCGAGACCTCGCTCGACCGGCTGATCGCGTCGATCGCGTCGATCGGGTACCGCGCCCACCCCTACGATCCGGGCAAGCGCGAGGCGCTCGCGCGAGTCGAACGGCGCACGCTCGTCGTGCGCACCGGCATTGCGCTCCTCGCGATGATGCAGGTGATGATGTTCGCGGTGCCGGGCTACGTCGCGGAGGCACCGGTCGCGCCCGAGTACCAGCGCCTCCTCGATTGGGCGAGCCTCGTCGTGACGATCCCGGCGCTCCTCTACTCGGGCTTTCCGTTCTTCGCCGGCGCGTGGCGCGACCTCTCGCTCCGACGGCTGGGCATGGATGTGCCGGTCGCGCTTGGCCTTGGCGCCGCGTTCGCGGCGAGCGCGTGGTCCACGCTGGGCGCGGGCGGGCCGGTCTACTACGACTCGGTCACCATGTTCATCGCGCTCCTGCTCGTCGCGCGCCTCTTCGAACTCGCGGTCCGCCAGCGCGCGGGCGAGGCGATCGAGCGCGCCGCGCGTTCGCTGCCGCCGGTGGCGGAGCGCTACGACGCGTGGCCCGCGCCGCGCACGGCCACCGTCGACGCGGCGCGCCTTCTGCCCGGCGACTTCGTGCTGGTGCGGGCCGGCGCGACGATTCCCGCGGACGGCACCGTCGTCGACGGCGAGGCGCTGGTCGAGGAGGCGCTGCTCACCGGCGAGAGCTGGCCGCGGGCGCGCGCAGTCGGAGACCGCGTGCTCGCAGGCGCACTGACACGCGACCGGCCACTCGTGGTGCGGGTCAGCGCGGCCGGCGAGGGCACCGAACTCGCGTCCGTGATGCGCCTCGCGGAACGCGCGGCCTGCGCGCGGCCGCGCGTGGCCCGGCTCGCCGACCGGGTCGCGGCGTGGTTCGTCGCGGCGCTGGTCCTGCTCGCCGTGGCCACGGCGCTCGCCTGGCTCGCGATCGACCCGTCGCGCGCGCTGCCGGTGACTTTCGCGATGCTGGTGGTCTCGTGTCCCTGCGCGCTGTCGCTCGCCACGCCCGCGGCGATCGCCGCGTCGGCCGGCGCCGCGGGTCGCCGCGGCATCGTGCTCGCGCGGCCCGACGCGCTGGAGGCGCTCGCGCGCGTCACGCACGTGGTGCTCGACAAGACCGGGACGCTCACCGAGGGCGCGGTGCGGCTCAACGACCTGTGGCTCGCCGGCGCGACGACGCGCGGCGAGGCGCTCGCGCTCGCCGCCGCACTCGAGGCGCGATCCGAGCATCCGGTCGCGCGCGCGATCGTCGCTGCGCAGGCCGGCGATCCGCAGGACGCCGAACCGCCCGCCGCGGAACGGCTCGCCCAGTGGGCGGGCAGGGGTGTCGAGGGCTTCGTCGCGGGCCGGTGCCTTCGGATCGGGCGCATCGACTTCGTCGCCGCCATCGCCGGGGAGGTTCCGGACCGGCTCGACGCTTTCGTGCGCGGCGCGGACCGGAGCGCGAGCGTCGTCGCGCTGGGCGGCGAGCACGGCTTCGTGGCGGCGTTTTCGCTGGGCGACACGCTTCGCGAAGGCGCGAGAGCCGCGGTGGCGCACCTCGCGGAACTCGGTATCGCGACTTCGGTGCTCTCTGGCGATCGCGAGGCCGCATCGGTGGCGTTCGCTTCGGCGGCGGGGATCGCCGACGCGCGCGGCAACTGCTCGCCCGACGACAAGCGCGAAGCGATCGAAGCGCTGCAGCGCGCGGGCGCGATCGTGGCGATGGTCGGCGACGGCATCAACGACGCGCCCTCGCTCGCCCAGGCCCAGGTGTCCATCTCGCTCGCGCAAGCCACGCCGGTCGCGCAGCTCGCCTGCGACGTGGTGATCCTCGCCGGGGGGCTCGGGCGGATCGCCGAGGCGATCGCGCTCGCGCGCCGCACGCGAAGCGTGATGCATCAGAACCTCGCGTGGGCGTCGCTCTACAACGCGGTGGCGATTCCCGCGGCGGCGCTCGGGCACGTGACGCCGCTCCTCGCGGCGGTCGGCATGTCGGCGAGTTCGATCGCGGTGGTGGCCAACGCCGCGCGTCTCGCGCGCGGGCGTCCGCGAGGCTGACGGTGGACATCCTGTTCCTGCTCATTCCGATGTCGCTCGTGCTGGTCGCACTGATCGGCGTGGCGTTCGCGTGGAGCGTGAAGAGCGGGCAGTACGACGACCTCGAGGGGCCGGCGCACCGGATTCTCGCCGACGACGACGGCGCGCCGCCGCAGTCCGCCGACACCGGTATCGCGGCCGCCGAACCGGAGGGAGCGCGGCGCAGGTAAAATCGCGGACAGCCGGACGGCCGGGGCGCGAAGCCCCGTGGCCGGCCGGAACAGGTCGACATGACCCGTTGACACCGGGGGAGCGATGGGCAACGAAGCGACGTTCAATTACCGCGTGGTCCGGCAGTTCGCGATCATGACGGTCGTCTGGGGCATCGTCGGGATGGCGGTCGGCGTGCTGATCGCCGCGCAGCTCCTGTGGCCCGACCTCACGTTCGGCATTCCCTGGCTCTCGTACGGACGCCTGCGCCCGCTGCACACCAACGCGGTGATCTTCGCCTTCGGCGGCTCGGCGCTGTTCGCCACTTCGTACTACGTCGTGCAGCGCACCTGCCAGGTGCGTCTGTTCTGCGACCGGCTCGCGGCGTTCACCTTCTGGGGCTGGACCGCGGTGATCGTGCTCGCCGCGATCACGCTGCCGATGGGCATGACCTCGTCGAAGGAGTACGCCGAGCTCGAGTGGCCGATCGACCTCCTGATCGCCGCCGTCTGGATCGCCTACGCGGTGGTGTTCTTCGGAACCATCGCGAAGCGGCGCACGCCCCACATCTACGTCGCGAACTGGTTCTACGGCGGCTACATCCTCACGATCGCGCTCCTGCACATCGTCAACAGCGCCGCGATCCCGGTCACGATGACCAAGTCCTACTCGGCCTACGCCGGCGTGCAGGACGCGATGGTGCAGTGGTGGTACGGCCACAACGCGGTGGGCTTCTTCCTCACCGCGGGCTTCCTCGGGATGATGTACTACTTCGTGCCGAAGCAGGCCGGCCGCCCGATCTACAGCTACCGGCTGTCGGTGGTGCACTTCTGGGCGCTGATCTTCACCTACATGTGGGCGGGTCCCCACCACCTGCACTACACGGCGCTCCCCGACTGGACCCAGTCGGTCGGCATGATCTTCTCGCTCGTCCTGCTCGCGCCCTCGTGGGGCGGGATGCTGAACGGCATCATGACGCTCTCCGGCGCGTGGTACAAGCTGCGCGACGACCCGATCCTCAAGTTCCTCATCGTGTCGCTCTCGTTCTACGGCATGAGCACGTTCGAGGGGCCGATGATGTCGATCAAGACGGTGAACGCGCTCTCGCACTACACCGACTGGACCATCGGCCACGTGCACTCGGGCGCGCTGGGCTGGGTCGCGTTCATCTCGATCGGCTCGATCTACTACGTGATCCCGCGCATGTTCGGCAAGACTGCGATGTGGTCGACCCGGCTCATCACCGCGCACTTCTGGGTCGCGACGCTCGGCGTGGTGCTCTACATCGCGTCGATGTGGATCGCCGGCGTGATGCAGGGCCTCATGTGGCGCGCGACCAACCCCGACGGCACGCTCACCTACGCGTTCGTCGAGAGCGTCAAGGCGACCTACCCGTTCTACGCGATCCGGCTCGTCGGCGGCCTGCTGTTCCTCGCCGGGATGGTCGTCATGGCGTACAACACCTGGCGCACGGTGCGCGGCTCCGACGCGGTCGAGGCGCCGATCCCGGCGGCCGTGCCGGCGCACGCCTGAGGGGGACGGCCATGGCCTTCACGCACGAGACGATCGAGCGCAACCTCGGATGGATGATCGTGCTCACCGTGCTCACGGTGAGCATCGGCGGCCTCGCCCAGATCGTCCCGCTCTACTTCCAGAAGTCGACCACCGAGCCGGTCGCGGGGTTGAAGCCCTACTCGGCGCTCGAACTCGCCGGGCGCGACATCTACATCCGCGAGGGCTGCAACAACTGCCACTCGCAGATGGTGCGCCCGTTCCGCGCGGAGACCGAACGCTACGGGCCGTATTCGGTGGCCGGCGAGTTCGTCTACGACCATCCGTTCCTGTGGGGGAGCAAGCGCACCGGGCCGGATCTCAATCGTGTCGGCGGGCGCTATTCCGACGACTGGCACCGCGTGCACCTGCAGAACCCGCGCCACGTGGTGCCAGAGTCGAACATGCCGGCCTACCCGTGGCTCGCGAAGACGCCGGCGTACGCCGGCGACATCGAGGCGAAGATGCGCGCGCTGCGAACGCTCGGCGTGCCCTACACCGACGAGGCGATCGGCAAGGCGCAGGAGGAACTCGCCGGCAGGACCGAGGAGGACGCGGTGGTCGCGTACCTGCAGAACCTCGGGGTCACGATGAAGAACGCGAGGTAGCGATGGACGCGACCGCGGTGATCGGTAGTGCGGCGACGGTGCTCTCGTTTCTGACCTTCGTCGCCATCGTGGCCTGGGCGTACAGCCGCAGGCGCCAGCGGCAGTTCGAGGACGCTGCGAACGCGCCGTTCGCGCTGCCCGACGACGGCGGGCCGCTCGACGCGCCCGCGGCAGCCGACGGACCGGGAGCGCGGCGATGAGCGACTTCACGTCCGGATTCTGGAGCCTGTGGGTGATCGTGCTCACGCTGGGTGGAATCGCGTTCTGCGCCTGGCTCCTGCTCGCCACGGGCCGGGGCGTGCCGCGTCCCGCCGACGGGCAGGGCGTGGGCACGACCGGCCACGTGTGGGACGGAGACCTCGAGGAGTACAACAACCCGCTGCCGAAGTGGTGGAGCAACCTGTTCTGGATCACGATCGTGTTCTCGCTCGTGTACCTCGCGCTCTACCCGGGTCTCGGGTCGCTGCCGGGCGTGCTCGGCTGGACTTCGACGGGCCAGTACCAGCGCGAGCGCAGCGATGCCGAAGCGCGCCTCAAACCGCTCCTCGACCGGTTCGCGCCGATGCCGATCGAAGCGATCGCCCGCGACCCCGAGGGGCGCGCGATGGGGGAGCGGCTGTTCCTCAACAACTGCGCGCAGTGCCACGGCTCGGATGCCGGAGGCTCGCGCGGTTTCCCCAACCTGCGCGACGGCGACTGGCTCTACGGCGGCAGCCCGGACAAGATCGTCGAGACGATCACCGGCGGCCGTCTCGGCGTGATGCCGCCGCTCGGCGCGGTGCTGGGCGAGCAGGGATCGAAGGACGTCGCGGCGTTCGTGCGCTCGCTGTCGGGTCTCCCGCACGACCGGCTTCGCGCGCAGCTCGGCAAGCCGCTGTTCGTGCAGAATTGCGCGGCCTGCCACGGCGCCGACGGCAAGGGCAACCAGGCGGTCGGCGCGCCCAACCTGACCGACGGCATCTGGCTCTACGGCAGCTCGGAAGCGGCGATCCTCGAAGGAATCAGCAAGGGTCGCAACGTCAACGTGTCGCCCGGCACGCTCGCGATGCCTTCGTTCCAGGACACGCTCGGCGAGGCGCGCATCCGCCTCGTGGCCGCGTACGTCTGGGGATTGTCGAACAAGTAGCGCCCCGCCTCGCGTGGCGCCGCCGGCTCGCGCAGCGCGCGCCACGGCGCCGCGGCGGCCGGCCCCGACGATGAGCGGACCGCCGAAAATCATTCCCGTCGCGCCCGCGGGCGGCGCGCCCGACGAGGTTTCGCTCTACGAAATCCGGCGCAAGGTCTATCCGCGCGCGGTCCACGGCTGGTTCGCGGGCTGGCGCTGGGCGATGGTGTGGGCGACGCAGATCGTGTTCTACGGCCTGCCGTGGCTGCAGTGGAACGGCCGCCAGGCGGTGCTGTTCGACCTCGCGGCGCGC
>JADLBN010000238.1 GCA_020847675.1 Burkholderiales bacterium
GCGGCGTAGTCCGGCAGCGCTGCATACGCTTCGCTGCGCAGAATCTCGACCGGGACGGCCGCGAACGTCTCGCCGGCCTCGAATCGGCCTGTGTGCCGGCCGCGCTGGCGCTTACGGGCCATGACCGAGCATCCGTAGTGCGCGGTCTCGCCCGGTCGGGTCCAGGCTGTAGCGGGCAATCCTCGCCGGTTCGCCCGCGTAGCCGGGCACCTCGATCATTTCGGTGACGATGGGCAGGCCCTTCTTTCGAAGTTCGCTCGCGGTGGTATGCGCGCAGTGATCGAACGTCGGCGCGTGCTCGAGCTGGCGGGACGTGCGCGGGCCGTCGAGTAGCGCGGTCAGCACGCGCTGCCACTTCCGGGGAATCTGGCCGCTCACGAGGCACCCCCTACCTGGGTAGCGGGCATGTGCCGATCGCCGCTTGTAGCCGCGCGGTTCAACCTTCCCGGTGGCATCCTCGACGTGATCCAGAATCCCGCGACGTTGCGCAGCCAGCCGCGCGCGGTCATTTCGTCAGTTGAGAGACAGCGCCGCGCGTCGTAGGCGCCGACGCGGTGCGCATCGAAGGTGCTTACGGCGTTGAACAAGTCGCCGCACGCGCCGCAGCGGCAGCGCGCGCCGGTCAGCACGCGCGAGACGGTGCTATGATTCGGCTGTCCCTGCTCGATAAGTCCGCGTCCGAGGGTGCTGCAACCCTTCGGCGCGGCGTCGTGCGCGGCCATTCAGGCGGCGCTGCGTTCGACGTATCGGCGCAGTTCCTCGACGGTGACAAGCGTTCGCCGGCCATCTTTCTGCACCTGAATTTCCCCGCGCAGGATTTTCTTGTACAGCGTGGCGCGCGAAATGCCGATCATTTGCGCGGCGGCGGGAGTACTGACGCGCAGCGGTTGCGCGGTCTCAATCTTGGCTGTGACTTGCATTGCGGATCACCTCGATCGGCGTCCGCCAGAATCTTGGACGCCTGCGTATTGCTACTGGCGTCTCGCATACTATGCAGCGTTGCCGTGCTGTAAATCGCGGCGAGAAATGCGGGTTTCTAGCCGCGTCCGTGGCGTGAGTGTTTGGCGAGCTGGGCGCGAAGCGGCGCTAGGTCGATGCCGGGCGCGCGCGCCAGCAGCGCCAGGCAGTAGTCGCGATGCGTGCGCGCGAGGCGCCCTATCGTGGCGCGCGTCGGCTCGGGCAGGTATTCGAAATGACTTTGCGCCTGACGCACGGCGCCGGCCACGTCGGCGGGAGTCTGCGCCCGCGCCAGCCAGTAGACATACGCCCGCGTGCGGTTGATCGCGGCCTCGGACTGGCGACCGGGTGCGCCCGTCTGCCTGAATACTTCGCGCGCATCCTCGCCACGCGCGATCGCGATGATCGCCTCGGCCACGACCGCAGCAGACAACCCGCAGGCATCGAGCCTGTCACGCTTGCCGGTCTTCGCGAAGTGCAGCAGCGCGCGGCCGAATGCGTCGAGCAGTTGCGCGTTGTCGGGTCGGCGAGCGCCGCGCGGCGCCTTCGCGCGCTGTTTCGCAATCTCGCGCTCTTGGGCCGCGTGGATTGCGGCGATTAGTTCGCGGGCGGGGTCGCGTCGCCCGCTCACAGCATCGCCACGCGGTCGAGCCGTTCGCGCGCGGCGTCCGCGACCAAGTGCCCGTAGTGCCGCTCGATCATGCCGAGACTCGTGCCCGTGAGGCGCGCCACGTCGAGCGTCGCCATGCCGCCGACGAGTGCCTGCGTGATGAAGCTATGTCGCAACGTGTAGAGCACGGTGCCGGTCGGCAGCTTCGCCCGCTCAGCGGCGGCCTTCACGAGCTGGTCCCAGTCCGAGTGTGCCCAGTGCCGGCCGTCGTCACGCACGAGCAGGTGCGCGTTCGGCAGCTTTCCGCGCGCGAGGCGCGTGAACAGCGCGAGCGAGACAGCAGACAGTGGAATCGTGCGGCTGCCGGTCTTGCCGGTAAGGGTCAGCGAGCCGGTGCGCGCGTCAAACTGCGCGCGGCGCGCCCGGACCAATTCGCCGGGCCGTGCGCCCGTGAGCGCGGCGGCCTCGATCAGGTCGCGCAGTCCGCCCTCGCCCGCAGCGGCAATCAGCGCGCGGCGCTGCCCGAGGTCGAGGTAGAGCGCGCGGCGTTGCGACGCGTTCTTGTGCGCCCGCACGTCGCGCCATTCGATCGCGCGCGCAGCCGGCACCATTCGATTGCTGACGGCGTAGTTCAGCGCCGCCTTGACGGCCGCCAGCGTCCGGTTGCTCGAAGCCTTGCCCAGTGCCAGCCCGTCGCGCCAGCGCCGCACATGCGGCGTGCGCACCTTGTCGAGCGCAAGGCGCCCGAAGTCGGTCCCGTACACAGTGCGCTGGAAACGCGCCTCGGCATCTCGCGCGGTCGCGTCGCCCTTCTCGCGCTCGCGGTCCTTGACGTAGGCCCGGCAGGCATCCTCGACGGTCGCGCGCACGCTCGCCTTCACGCCCGCATCATGTGCCGCGAACATGGCGAGCGCGGCGGCTTTGGCTTCCTCGTAGCCGAAAGTGCCCGAGTCCGCACCGAGCGCCTTGTAGTTCTGGATGCCCGCGTCATCGCGCAGCCTGGCGATCCACGAGCCGCGCTCGGCGGCGATCTTGCGAAATCCGAGGTACTGGCCCGGTCCGAGCCGGTCCCAGTAGGGCTCACGTCGCGGCTTCAGCGCGCCCCGGATGCTGACCTTGTGCAGTTCGTGCGCCATGTCGTCACCTCTCGCGTTCTGGTAGTTGTCCCGCGCAGGGACGTCATACGGAATTCGTACGGAAACACTACCATAGACGCTAAGAGACGACTAGCTACAACATATCGGTAAATACAGGGTTTCGTGAAACGGCGCTAGACAGTGATGGATGCCTTTTTTGCACTCCGAAGGCAGGGGTCACTGGTTCGAATCCAGTCGGGCGCGCCAATTTCCCTTGCAGATGCGGGATTCTGAACAGTGGCCATCGGTGATCGGGCCGGATGCGAAACAGCCACCCTCCGATCCGCGCCCTCCGTCGAATCACCCCGCTTCCGCTATTTCTCGAATCGCGCCTCTCGATGCCACCGCAGGTAAGTCGGATGCGGCCGCAATTCCCGCCTCTCCGGAACACGGA
>JADLBN010000239.1 GCA_020847675.1 Burkholderiales bacterium
GAGAACGCGGGCATCGCCCGCCGGCTGCGGCGGTAGACGATCGTGACCGCCTCCGCCCCCATGCGCACGGCCGCGTTGGCCACGTCGATCGCCGTATTCCCGCCGCCGATCACCAGCACGTTTCGCCCGACCCGGCACTTCTCGATCGGCAGCGTGTGCGTCTGGCGGATGAAATCGAGAGACTCCCAGACGCCGTCGAGCTCCTCGCCGGCCAGCCGCAGCGGTGCCGTGCGCCCCAGCCCGATGGCAAGGAAGACGGCGTCGAACTCACCCAGGAGCCTCGCCAGCCGCCCCGCGTCCACCGCCTCGCGCAGCCGCAGGTCGATGCCCATCCGCATGATCCGCTCGACCTCGGAGAGCGCGAACGGCGTCGATATCTTGTAGGCCGCGATGCCGGCCGTGTTCAGTCCGCCGGGCATGTCCCCCGCTTCGAAGACCGTGACTTCATGCCCGCGCTTCCGCAGTTCATGCGCGCAGGTCATCCCCGCGGGACCGGCCCCGACGACGGCCACGCGCTTCCCGCTGGGGGCGCCAGGCCTGTAGAACTCGTGGCTGATTTCATGGGCGGCGTCGCACGCGTATCGCTGCAGCCGCCCGATGTCGACCGGCGACTTCAGCAGCGTGTTGTCTACGCAGGCCCCCTCGCAAAGCACCTGCGTGGGACACGCCCGCGCGCAGGAGCCGCCGAAAATGTTCGCGTCCAGGATCGTCCGTGCCGCACCGATCGGGTCGCCGTGCATGATCTGGCGGATGAACCCCGGGATGTTGATGTGCGTGGGACACGCCCGCGTGCAGGGAGCGTCGTAGCAATAGAGGCACTTCCCGGCCGCGGCCACGGCCTCGTCCGGCCCGAGCGGCGGATGCAGATCGGCGAAGCCCGGTGCGGAAGGCGTCGATGCTGAGCGGTTGGCCATGAAATCGTCCCATCTGGTCACGTCCCGGTCACGGTCGCATCAGAATCGCGGTCGCCCGTCCTGAACGCAACCAGGCTCACCCTGATTCGCTGCGCTGCCGTGCCCGTGACCGCGACCGTGACTGCGACCGTGACTGCTTCCCGTGACTGACCTCAGCCCGGACTCGCCCGTTTGATGAACTGCCCGTGGCCGTTGCGCCCGACGAACTTGTAGTCCTCGACGATCTGCGTGCCGCGGCTGAACGTGTGCTCGGCGAAGCCCGCGAGCTCGCGACCCTGGAACGGGCTCCAGTCGCAGTTCGTCTGCATCTTTCGCCAGTCCACCTTGCGCTTCAGCGTCGGGTGCACGACGATCACGTCCGCGTCGCTGCCCACCTGGAGCAGCCCCTTCCGCGGGCTCATGCCCATCACCCGGGCCGGTGTCGTGCAGCACTTGTCCACGAACTCGTTCACCGTCAGCCGCTTCTTCAGCACGCCTTCGGTGTAGACAATCGGCAGCAGGGTCTCGAGGCCGGGCATGCCCATCGGGATCTTGGTCCAGTCCCCCTTCCACATCGCCTTCTGCTCGCGCGTAAACGTGCACGTGTCGGTCGACACCGAGCACACCTCGCCGCCCTTGAGTCCTTCCCAGAGCCGCTTGATGTCCGCAGGCTTCTTGAGCTGCGGGCAGGTCGCAAACAGGTGCCCGTCCTTCTGGGCGAACACGCGGTCGTCGAGCGCCAGGTACTGCGCACACGTCTCCGCAAGCACGTGCACGCCTTCCTCGCGGGCGCGCTTGACCAGCTCCGCCCCCTCGGCCGTGCTCATGTGCACGATGAAGAGCTTGCCGCCGGTTACCCGCGCCCACTGGATCGCCCGCTCGATGGCCTCGGCTTCGATGAAGTTCGGGCGCGTCATCGTGTGCAGGTACGCGCCGTGCTTCTTCATCAGCGCCGGCGTGTGGTGCCGATCGATGAGCATGTCCAGCACGCGGCTCGACTCCGCATGGATGCACAGCATCCCCCCGAGGTCGCGCAGCGCCTCCAGGGCCCCGTAGATCGCCGCGTCGTCGGACTGCCAGCCCTCCCGCGCGTAGATCATGAACTCCTTGAACGTGGGCAGCCCCTGGGCCATCATCTTCTTGAGATCGCCCTTCTGCCGCTCCCAGTGGGTGATCGCCACGTGGAACGAGTAGTCCACGACCGCTTTGCCCTCGGCCCGTGCGTGCCAGTTGTCCACCGCCTGCTGAAGGGTCTCGTCGCCGTAGGGAATCGCGAAGTCAATGACCGACGTGACCCCGCCGCACGCCGCCGCGCGCGTGCCGGAATCGTAGTCGTCAGCGGAGGTCGTCCCGCAGAACGGCAGGGCCAGGTGCACGTGCACGTCCACGCCGCCGGGCATGACGTAGCGCCCGGTGGCGTCGACGACCTTCGCCCCGTTGGCCTGCGCACGGGCCAGCCCCTCGCCGATGGCGACGATTTTCTCGCCGCGAATGCCCACGTCCGCGCGCACCGTGTCACCTGCAGTGACGATGCGACCGCCGCGAATGATCGTATCTAGTTTCATGAGATGCGCCCTCCAT
Source organism: Burkholderiales bacterium (assembly GCA_020847675.1). GTDB lineage: Bacteria > Pseudomonadota > Gammaproteobacteria > Burkholderiales > Casimicrobiaceae > VBCG01. The sequence goes on from JADLBN010000239.1 coordinate 2,475, forward strand.
GAGCCGCGGCCCGCCCTCCGCGGTCGCCCATTCTCGGAACGATGAGTGCGGCTCGTCAAGGGCAGGGCGGCAAATGTCGACCATCGCCGGTTCGGTCACCCATGCCGGGCGGAGCACTCGTCGGCACACCCACGCGGCCCCGCCTCTGGGAATCCGGACGCGAAGGCACTACCATCACGCCCCGTGGCCCCGAGCGGTCGGAGCCGCAGATCGCTCACGATGTCGGTTGCCACCCATGTCCACCCGGCTGCCGCTGTTCGTCAAACGCGACCTCGACGGCTTTTTCGGGCTGTTCATCGACAACCTCGTCCAGCTCCTGCTCATCGTCGCTCTCTGCGGCGGACTCTGCGGCATGACCGGCGACGCCGCACGCCTCGTGTTCGGCCGCATCCTCCCGGGCGCCGCCGTTTCCATTATCTTCGGCAACCTGTTCTACGCATGGCAGGCGCATCGCCTCGCCGCCCGGGAGAACCGGACCGACGTCTGCGCCCTGCCTTACGGCATCAACACACCCTCCCTGCTCGTCTTCGTCTTCTTCGTCATCGCTCCCGAGTTCCGTGCCACCGGCGACCCC
>JADLBN010000240.1 GCA_020847675.1 Burkholderiales bacterium
CGCGCATCGCGTCGGCGTAGCGCGCGATCGCGACGAAGATCACCGCGAGCGCGATCGTCATCGCGACGATCGAGATCGCCAGCCGAAGCCAGGAAGGCAGCGAGGGTCCGATCCCCGGAATCCGCTCGAGCAGGCGCGCGAGCCCGAGGATCACGTAGACGACGAGCACCGAGAACACCACCGGCACGAACACCGGGCGCCCGATGTAGAGCACCCAGCCGATGATCAACGCGAGGACGGCGCCCCGGACCAGGGCTGGGAAACGTTCGTGCATGAGGGTTCGAGGCCGCGGACTGGCCAGCCTGCGCGGATCATAGCCTCGGGGGCTCCGTTTGCCTACAATCGTGTTCCCCATCTGCGCCCGGTTCTTCATGCGTCTCGTCGTCACCCCCCTCAAGTGGCTCGCGGTCGTCGTCGTGGCGGTGCTCGCGACCGTCCTGGCGGTTCGGGCATGGCAGGTTCAACAGGGCCCGCCGCTCAGGCTGTGGCACACGTTCGCCCCGCACGAGCTCGATGCCGCGGCGATCGATCGCAGCGACTGGGCGGGCTACCTCGCCGCCGAAGCGGCGGCGTTCGACGAAGTGCGCCGCGAAGTCACGCAGAAGCTTCCCGACGAGGACCGCGTGCCGGCGAACCGCTATTTCGACGGCGCGCCGATGTATCCGGGCCGCTTCGCGCAGGACTGGAACCGTTCGTTCGTGCTCACGCCGTCCGGTCCCCCGGTCGGCGCGGTAGTGCTGCTGCACGGGCTGACCGACTCGCCGTACAGTTCGCGCCACGTCGCACAGGTGTACCGCGACGCGGGTTTCGTAGCGGTGGCGATCCGGCTTCCCGGGCACGGGACGGTGCCCGGAGGGCTCGCCAGGGTGCACTGGCAGGACTGGTCGGCGGCGACGCGGCTCGCGGTGCGAGAGGCGGTGAAGCGGAGCGGCCCGGGCAAGCCGCTGCACCTTGTCGGCTACTCGAACGGCGGCGCGCTCGCGACGAAGTACGCGCTCGAAGCGCTCGACGACCCGGCGCTGCCGCAGCCCACGCGCGTCGTGCTTCTGTCGCCGATGATCGGCATCACCGCGATGGCGCGCTTCGCCGGCGTGCTCGGATGGCCCGCCGTGCTGCCCGCGTTCGCGAAGGCCGCGTGGCTCGGCATCGTGCCCGAGTTCAATCCGTTCAAGTTCAACTCGTTCCCGGTCAACGCCGCGCGCCAGTCGTCGCTCGTCGCGGCCGCCTTGCAGGAGGCGATCTCTCGTCGCGCGAAGGACGGCGGGCTCGCCGGACTCCCGCCGGTCCTGACCTTCCAGTCGGTGGTCGACTTCACCGTGAGCACGCGCGCGATCGTCGATGCGCTCTACGCGGCGGTGCCGAAGAACGGCAGCGAACTCGTGCTGTTCGATCTCAACCGCAACGTGCGCTACGGTCCGCTGCTGGCGGCTGGCGAGTCCCGTTCTCCTGCCCAGCTCCTTCCGCCTGCGCCGCGCAGCTACGCGGTGTCGGTGGTGACGAACGCGGGGCCCGACACGCGCGAGGTGGTCGAGCGGCGCGTCGACGCGGGCAGCGCCGACGAGCGCGTGCGCGCGCTCGGGCTCGCTTTCCCCACCGACGTGTTCTCGCTCTCGCACATCGCGCTGCCGTTTCCGGTCGAGGACGGACTCTACGGGCTCGCGCCCGACCTGCGCGAGGACTTCGGCGTGCGGCTGGGTGCCCTCGCGCCGCGCGGTGAACGTGGGGCGCTCGTGGTTTCGGTGGACGCGCTCACCCGGCTGCAGTCCAACCCGTTCATGCCCTACCTGCTCGACCGCGTCCGCGAAGGCGTCGCGGCCGCGGGAAAGTAGCGGAGCGGGCGGTCAGTTGGCGCGCGTCGCCGCGACGCCGAGCGGACGCGGCGTCTTCGCGTCGGCCAGGTCGACCCAGCCGCCGCCCATCGCGCGGTACACGCCGATGACCTGGACGAACCGGTCGGCCCGGGTGCCGACGAGCGCGATCTCCGCCGCGAACAGCTCGTTCTCGGCCACCAGGACCTCGACGTAGCTCGCGAGTCCGGCGTCGAACCGCAGCCGCGACAGGCGCGCGGCTTCGCGCAGCGACGCCACGCGCACCGTTTGCCGCGCCGACTCCTCGAGCCGGTTCTGCGTGCCGACGAGCGCGTCGTCGGTCTCGCGGAATGCGTTCAGGATGGTGAGCTGGTAGCCGTTGAGTGCCGCTTCGCGGCCGCCCTCGGCCGACTGCACCTGGCCGGCGATCGCGCCGCCGGTGAAGATCGGCCCGGTGAGACCCGCGATCAGTCCCCAGGTCATCGCCGGGCCGGTCAGGAAGTTGCCGAACGCGGTGCTCACGCTGCCGAGCGCTGCGGTGAGCGAGATATCGGGGAAGTAGAGCGCCTTGGCGGCGCCGATGCTCGCGTTCGCGGCGACGAGGTTTTGCTCGGCCTGCAGGATGTCCGGACGCCGCAGGAGGAGCGTGGACGGGAGGTCGGCGGGAATGTCGGGCGCGACGAGCTGGTCGATGGTCTTGCCGCGCGCGATCGGGCCGGGGTTGCGGCCGAGCAGGATCGAGATCAGGTTCTCCTGCGCGGCGATGCGCTGGCCGAGCGCCGGGATCGAGGCCAGCGCCTGCTGGTACTGCGAATCGATCTGCGAGACCTCGGTCTGCGACACGAGGCCGTGGTCGAAGCGCAGCTTGAAGATGCGCGCGGTCTCGCCGAAGTTGGCGCTGGTGACGCGCGCGATCTCGAGCTGGCGGTCGAGCGCTCGCAAGCCGATGTAGCTCGACGCGACGTTGGTCACGACGGTCAGCACGACGCCGCGCTTGGCCTGCTCGGTCGCGTAGACCTGAGCCTGCGCCGCCTCGGACTGGCGCCGGACGCGACCGAAGAGGTCGAGCTGCCACGCGGCGCCGAGTTGCGCCTGGTAGAGAGTGAACTGGTTGTCGACCGGCGACGGAATTGCCGGAAAGCCCTCGCGGCTCGCGCGCGCCCGCGTGACGTCGGCGCCGTAACCCACCTGCGGGAAGAGTTGCGAGCGTGTGGCGGCCGCTGCGCCGGCGGCCTGCTCGATTCGGGCGGCGGCGATCCGCACGTCGCGGTTCTCGCGCAGCGCCGACTCGATCAAATCGTTCAGGACCGGGTCGCCGAACCGCTCCCACCACTTCGTGTCGGCGACTTCGGCGGCTTTCGGATAGTCGATGCGCCAACGGTCGGGCGCCTGCGTCGTCGGGCGGACGTAGTCCGGGCCGACGGTGCATCCGGCGAGGAGCAGCGTAGTGACGAGGAGGGCGGAAAGCTTCATGTCGGCGGGGGGGCGCGCGGCTTCCGGCGAACAGAAGGCGCGAAGGCGCCATTGTACCTTCGCAGCCGCGGGGTGCCCGGCTTCCGCGATCGTTGACCCTTCAAGCGAACCCGGGCACACGCGCCGCCTCTCGGCTTGAGGGGCGGGCAGCATCGCCTCGACGGGGCGGACGAACGAAGGTAGGCTTCCGGCGTCGCGGAAGTGTCCGCGCCCTCGTTTCCGAAAGGTCCGCGTCTGGATTTCCTTGCCCTGGCCGCCTCGATGGCGAAGGCGCTGCTCCTGGTACCGATGGCGCTGCTTCCCATCATCAACCCGCTCGGGACGGCTCCGATCTTCGTGTCCTCGGTCGGCCGCAGCCCGGTGCTGGCGAAGCGGCTCGCCCGCCAGATCGCGATCAACAGCTGGATCGTGCTGGTCGCGTGCATGCTGATCGGCACCTACGTGCTGGCGTTGTTCGGGATTTCGCTGCCGGTGGTGCGGATCGGCGGCGGCCTGCTGCTCGCGGCGGCGGGCTGGAGGATGCTGCACAGCGACGAGGAGGACGACGTTCGCGCGGCAGCCGCCGAAGAGGCCTCGGCGCTGTCGAACTACGAGCTGATCCGCCGAAGCTTCTATCCGATGACGTTCCCGTTGACGACCGGTCCGGGGACCATCGCGGCCGCGATCGCGCTGGGCGCTCAGATCGACAAGACCGCGCCAGTGCTCTACCTCGCCGGCGCCATCGTTGCGGCCGCGGGCGCCGCGCTGGTTTCGCTGCTGCTCTACCTGATTTTTCGCCACTCGGCGGCCGTTCTCGACCGCCTCGGCAGCATCGGCACGATGGTGATGACGCGCCTGATGGCGTTCATCCTGCTGTGCATCGGCGTGCAGATCATCTGGACCGGATGGGCCGAGCTGAACGGCATCAAGACGTGACCGACCATTCATCGCGGGGCGCATGACGATGCTGCGGCGTCTCCTGGTCCTCGGGGGGCTCGCGTGGCTCGCCGGGTGCGCCGCGCTGCCGCGCAATGCCGTTCCTGTCGACCTGATGGGGGAGGCGCGGATTCCCGGCATTCCGGATGTCCGCGCGACCGCAGGTCGTTCGAGCGAAGCGTTCGCGGCCGATTTCGAGCGTTCGTTCGCGCAGGAATCGCCGAAGGATTTCCCGCCCGGTCCCGACGGCGTGGTCCGCTACGCGCACCTTGCGCTTTCCGGCGGGGGACCGAACGGCGCCTTCGGCGCGGGGCTCCTGAATGGATGGACCGCCTCCGGCACGCGCCCGGTGTTCAAGGTGGTGACCGGCGTGTCGACCGGCGCACTGATGGCGCCGTTCGCCTTCCTCGGCTCCGAGTGGGACGACGAGCTGCGCGAGTTCTACACGACCACGGCGTCGCGGAACATCTTCCGCATGCTGTCGATCCTGCCGCAGCTCCTGGGCGGCGAATCGCTCGCGGATACCGCGCCGCTGCAGCTCATGATCGCGCAGTACGTGGATGCGACATTTCTCGCGCAGATCGCCCGCGCGCACGCCTCCGGGCGTCGGCTCTACATCGGAACCGTCGACCTCGACTCGCAGCGCTTCGTGGTCTGGAACATGGGCGCGATCGCCTCCAGCGGGCGATCGGAGGCGGTCGACCTGTTCCGGCGCGTGATGCTCGCGTCGGCCTCGGTGCCGGTGGCGTTTCCTCCCGTGTTCTTCGAGGTCATCGCGGCGGGGCAGACCTACGACGAGATGCACGTCGACGGCGCGGTCGGAGCGAGGGTGTTCTACAACGCGGGGGTCCTGAGCTTCGCGGAGCTGCGCGTTCGCGCGGGGCGTGCTGCGGCGCGCGACGATGTGTTCATCGTGCACAACGGCCAGTTGCTGCCCACGCCTGAAGTCACGCGCCGGTCGCTCCGCGCGATCGCGCTGCGCTCGTTCGAATCGGCGGGCAAGTCCGCCGTCGTCGGCGACCTGTTCCGCATCTTCGCCGTGGCCCAGCGCGACGGCGCCGGCTACCACTGGATCACGATTCCGGAGGCGGTCGATCTCGATGCCGAGGAAGTGTTCGACCCGGTCGCGATGACGCGGCTCTACGGACTCGGATTCGACGCCGCGCGCACATCCGGCCCGCCGTGGCAGGCGCAGCCGCCCGGCGCGGCGCGGCGCGCGCCGCAGTAACGCCCGAACCGGGGTCGGATTTCCATCCGACCCCGGTTCAGATCGCCAGTGCGCCGGTCGCGAGCGCGACGAGCGCGGAGAGCGCGGCGGCGACGATGACGGCGCACAGGAGCGCCTCGGCGCCGGTGAACACCCGCCCCCCGCGCTCCCGGCGAGCCATCGCGTAGAGTGCGACGCCCGGCGCGTACAGGAGGGACGAGAGCAACAGGAGCTTCGCGCCGCCGGCGAGGATCATGAGCGCCGCGTACGCGGTCGCGAGTCCGGCCCGGATGCGGTCGGCGCTGCGGGCGCGGCGGTCGGCTCCGTAGGTCTCGCCGGTCCACGCGAGCTTCAGCCCGAAGCCGGCGACGAGCAGATAGGGAACGAGCATCATCGCGCTGGTCATCTCGAGCGCGAGCGTGAACGCGTATTCGGCCGCCCAGGCGACGAGCAGGAACGCCTGGATCGCGACGCTGGTGCACCACAGCGCGGCGGCGGGGACCTTCGCGTCGTTCTCGCGCGCGACGAACGAAGGCATCGTGCCGCGTCCCCCGGCCGAGTGCAGGACTTCGGAGGCGAGGAGCGGCCACGAGAGGAAGTTGCCCAGCACCGCGACGACGAGGCCAACGCTCACGAACACGAGACCCCAGGGCCCGACGATCGCGGCCATCACGCCCGCCATCGACGGCTGCGGCAGCGCGGCGAGGTCGGCGCGCCCGAGGATGCCGAACGACACCATCGTCACCAGCACGAGCAGGCAGAGCGTGCCGAGGAACCCGAGCACGGTCGCCGCGCCGACGTCGTCGGGGTGGCGCGCGTAGCGCGAATAGACGCTCGCGCCTTCGATGCCGATGAACACGAAGACGGTCACGAGCAGCGTCTCGCGCGCCTGCCGGGCGATGGTGGCAAAGCCCGGCGTCTCGCCGCCCCAGAGGTTGACCGCGAAGGCGTCCGTGCGGAACGCCGCGACCGCGACCACGATGAAGATGCCGATCGGCACGATCTTCGCGACGGTGGCGATGGTGTTGAGCGCGACCGCCTGCCGCACGCCGCGCAGCACGAGGAAGTGGACCGCCCACAGGAGTGCCGAGGCGGCCGCGATCGCGACCGGCGTGCTGCCGTCGCCGAACGCCGGAAGGAACTGGCCGAGCGTCGCCTTGATCAGGATGAGGCAGGCGGTGCCGGCGAGGCAGCAGCCGATCCAGTAGCCGAGCGCCGCGTTGAAGCCGAGGTAGGGGCCGAAGCCTTCGCTGGCGTAGCCGTAGATCCCCGCGTCGATGTCGGGGCGCCGCCGCGCGAGTGTCTGGAACACGAACGCGAGCATCAGCATGCCGCCGCCGGCAATCGCCCACGCGGCGAGCGCACCGGCTGCACCCGTGGTGCGTCCGAACGCGCCGGGCAGCGTGAAGATGCCCGCGCCGATCATCGTGCCGACGACGAGCCCGGTGAGGGCGATCCGCGACAGCTTCGTCTCGCCCGGATCTGCCATGGGGCGCGGGGTCAGCGAACCGCCGCCATCAGGGCGACGAACAGCGAGGTGATCGCGAGGAGCGAGATGCCGGCCACCGGCCAACGGCGCAGCATGGTGTCGGCGCATTCGAAAGCGCGGCCGATGCCCAGCGCCGTCCGCCGGGCGAACCCTGCAGGAGCGGTCTCGTCGCGCCGCCGACCGAGCCCCGCGGCGAGGAGCGCCCCCGCGCCGAGGATCGCGGCCGTCGCCAGGAGTTCCTTCGACGAGAACGCGCTCGACAGGAGGCCGTCGGGCAGCGGCCCGAGCGTCGCGAACGCAAGCACGAACGAGAGCGCGGCGAGCGCGAGCGTCGCGACCGCCTGGGTGCGGTCGGCGGGCTTCTTCGGCGCGACCGGCTCCTGCGGACGGGCGAGTGCCCGGAACAGCACGAGGACCACGTAGGCGGCGGTGAGCGCGCCGCCACCCTGCAGGAGCGCCGTCCACCACCACTGGCCGCTCGCGTCCGCGGCGTCGAGCAGGAGTTTCTTGGCGACGTACGCGCCGCTCGGCACGATGCCCATCAGCGCGACGCCGCCGAGCGCGAACGCGAGGACGGCGGCCGGAGCGGCGCGAGCAGCCCCGGCGAAATCGGCGATGCGGTCGTGGCCGAGCGCCGCGTAGATCATGCCGGCGGCCATGAACATCGCGGCCTTCGCGGTGGCGTGCGAGATCGCCTGCAGGATGCCCGCGGTCAGCGCGTCGCCGCGCAGGAGAGCCCCGGTCGCCGGGTCGAGCGCGAGCGGGAACATCAGGAACAGGTAGCCGATCTGCGCCACCGTCGAGTAGGCGACGAGGAGTTTCAGCCGCTCCTGGCGCAGCGCGAGCACGTTGCCCACGACGATGGCGCCGGCGCCGAGCGCGGCGAGAAGCTGCGCGGCGGCCGGCCCGGGCAGCGCGGGCACCGCGTCGAACCACAGCCGCACCACGATGAAGAACGAGCCCTTGACCACGAGCGCCGAGAGCACGGCGCTCGCGGCCGGCGGCGCCCCGGCGTGCGCGGGCGGCAGCCACAGGTGCAGCGGAAACAGCGCGGTCTTCGCGAGGAGTCCCGCGGTCATCGCGCCGATCGCCGCGAAGGTCGCGGGCGAGGCGTGCGCGCGCTCCGCGATCATCGTGATGTCGAGCGTCCCGGTCTCGCCATAGAACAGCACCGCACCCAGCAGGTAGAAGATCGAACCGGCGAGCGCGAACACGAGGTAGCGCAGCGCCGCGCGCAGCGTCTCGCCCTTGCCGTCGAGGCAGACGAGCGGCACGCCGGCGAAGGTCACGAGTTCCAGCGCGACGTAGAGCGTGAAGAGGTCGCCGGAGAGGAAGCACAGGTTGAGCGAGCCCCACACGGCGAGCAGCAGCAGCCAGTAGACGGTCGGCGCACGCTCCTCCGGGGCCCCCTTTGGCGTGGCGAAATCGCCGCTCGCGTAGAGGCCGACGCCGACGACCACGACCGCGATCGCCAGCAGCATCGCGATCGCCGGGCCGTCGGCGCGCAGCACGATGCCGAGCGGTGGCGCCCAGGCCCCGAGCACGTACTCGAGCGGGGCGGCGATCTGCGCAGCGGTCGCGACGATGGCGATCGCGACACCCAGGCCCGCGACGATGGTGAGCGCGGCGACGCGCTGCACGTTGCGCGCGCCGAGCACGAGCGCGAGCATCATCCCGACGAACGGGACGAGCACCGCGGCCGGGAGGAGCAGGCCGCCCGGCGTGCTCGCGGCGAGGACGGCGCTCACGCGGCCGGATCCTTCGGCGACGGCGCTTCGTCGGCGAGCGAAGTCGAACCGGTGGACTCGTGGAGGCGCAGGAGCAGCGTGACAGCGAGCGCGGTCGCGGCGAACGCCACGACGATGCCGGTGATGAGGAGCGCTTGCGGCACCGGATCGCCGCCTATGCCGGGGAGGCCGCCGCGCTCGGCGATGAAGCCGAACAGCAGGAACACGCCGTTGCCGACCAGATTGAACGCGATCAGCTTGCGCAGCGGCTGCGGGTTCACGAGAAAGCCGTAGAGGCCGACCGCGACGAGCGCGGCGGCGAGGAGCCCGACGAGCGTGGTGCCCGTCACGCGGCTTCCTCCGGCCGCTCCGGTGCGCCCGCCATCACGAGCCCGAGCGTGAACGCGAGCGAGGGCATCAGCGCGAACTCGATCACGAGGATCAGCGCCTTCGCCGCATCCGGCGGATAGCCCAGGAAGGTTCCCGCCGCGTAGACGCCGACGATGCCCACCGCGACGAAGGCGAGCGGGCCGGCGACGAGCAGCGCGCGGACCCATCGGCGGCGGATCGGAGGGGCGTCGGTGAGCCCGGCGAGCATCGCGAGCAGCCACATCGCGGCGACGACGGTCGCCCCCTGGAACTTGCCGCCCGGATGGTCGGCGCCGATCCAGAAGATGTAGATGCCCACGACGATGCCGATCGGAGGCAGCACTCGCGCGATGAACGCGAGGATGCCGTCGGGATCGGCGTTGTAGCGCGGTCCCTGGCGACCGCCCCAGGCGCGGTCGGGCGCGAGCGACCACACGCCGACGAGCGCGAGCAGCACGACGATCGCTTCCAGCATGGTGTCCATCGCGCGGAAGGCCATCAGCACCGCCGTGATCGGATTGCCGACGCCGGTCGCTGCGAGGTTGGCCGCGACCTGCGGCGCGAGCGTGGGCGCGGGCTCGGGCAGCGTCAGCACCGCGAGCGCGATCCCGCCGCCGACGATGCCGGCGACGAGGCCGGCCGCGAGTTTCAGCGGAAGGCCCGGCGTCTCGGCGCGGATGGCGGCCTCGCTTTCGCGCAGCCGGTGCGAGGCGCGCACCAGCAGGAGCGAGGTGAGGCCGGCGCCGATCGCCGCCTCGGTCAGCGCGACGTCGACGGCGTGGAGCTGCACCCAGGTGATCGTCAGGAGCAATCCGTAGGCGAGGAAGCCGACGCTGGCCGCAAAGGTGCCGCGCACCACCGTCGTGTAGACGGCGAGCGCGAGGATCAGCACCGCGGGCGCCGCGTAGAAGGCGTCGACGATCATGGCGCGGGCGGTTCGCCCCGGCGCATGGCGCGGCGCGCCGCGCGTGCGATGAGCTGGCCCGCGTCGGCCGAGGACAGCATCACGAGGAGCCAGATCGCGACCAGCTTCAGCGCGTCCGCCACACCGCCCGCGTGGGGCAGGAGGCCCAGCACGATCAGGCCCAGCCCGAGGTTGTCGGCCTTGGTGAGCGCGTGCAGCCGGGTGAGCGTGTCCGGGAAACGCAGGAGGCCGATGGTGCCCGCGAGGTAGAAGAAGGCCCCGGCCGCAACCGCCACGTAGGTCAGGAGGTCGAGCGCGAAGCTCATGGCGCTTCGTCGCGGTCCGCGTCACGCGGCGCGAAGGTCACGAACGCGATCGACGCGAACGCCGCCAGCACGGCGAGCGTGAGCGACACGTCGATCACCGACCGGTCGCCGATCCCGAGGCCGCCCAGGAGGAGCGCGCCGATGCTCCCGCTGCCGAGGAGCTGCGCGGCCATCATGCGATCGGCGTCGCCCGGGCCGCGCAGCGCCCGCACGAGGCCCAACGCGGTCATCGCGAGCACGAAGCCGGCAGCGGCGAGCAGGAACTCACTCACGGCCGTGCTCCGCACCCAGCGCCTTCGCGAGGCGGCGCTCCTCCTCCGCCAACTGCTCCGCGACCGGCTGCCCGGTGTCGAGGCAGTGGAACTCGATCGTGTCGCCGGCGTCGCCGCAGGGGAGCGTGCCCGGCATCAGGCTCGTGATGGTCGCGAAATTGTTGCGCGCATGTCCGCGCGGCAATCCGGTGCGGTAGTCGATGAACCCGGTCGCAAGCGGCATCGACGGCGCGAAAACGCGCCGCGCGACATCGATGCCCGCGATGAGCGACTGCCACAGGAAACGCGGGAACTGCGCGAGGAGCGCGCCGAACCGGACGCCTCCACCCTCGGGCGGCAGCAGGGCGAGACTGGCGGCGGTCGCCAGACCGGCGGCGAGCACGCCCACGGCGAGATCCCCGGGCTTGAAGCTCGGCAGCAGCACGAGCCAGAGGCCGAGGAACGCTGCAGCCCGTGCCGCGGCGACTGCCAAAGACCGGCGCGGCGCGCTCATGCGGGCGCACTCCCCGGCGCCGCGGACGGATCGTCGAGGACGCGGACCTCCATGGCGGCGAGCCGGTCATAGAGCTTCGCCTTGCGGCGGATCGGCCACCAGTCGTAGAAGAAGATTTCCATCGGCCGCCAGAGCGCCACCCACGCACCGATCACGATGCTGTCCTTGACGATCGTCGCGTAGCTGTCCTTGGCGAACAGGGCGGCGACGAACTCGCTCGCGAAGACCGCGACGCCGACGAACGCGAGGCCGATCGCGAGACTGATGCGCCCGTCGCGGAACAGGCGCTTCAGCTCGCGTCGCGTCGCGGCGGCGCGCTCCCGGAAATAGCTGTGGATTGCGTCGGTCAGGAGCGAGGCGACCGCCGGCGTCGCACGCTCGCGGGACAGATGGATCGAGAGCGCGAGTGGTTGGCGCGGCGCTGTCTCGCGTCCCCAGTCGACGATGTACTCCTCCGCGACCGGATCGAGATCGCGCTCGCGGAATGGCGCGGGGTCCATCATGTTGAAGAGTTGCCGCGACTCGGCAAGCCTCAGATCGAGCACCACCGCGCCCGGCGCTCCGGAAGGATCCGGCACCCTGCCGGCGCGATCCGAGATTCCGGTCAAGCGGTCCCCGCCCGGATCAGGCCGGCTCGCCGGCGGATTCGGCCCGCTTCGCTTCCTCCCGGCCGAAGAGCGTGATGTAGAGCACCGGCAGCAGGATCAGAGTCAGCAGCGAGGCAACGAGCAGGCCGCCCATGATCGCGATCGCCATCGGGCCCCAGAAGATCGTCGGCGCGATCGGGATCAAGCCCAGCACGGTCGAAATCGCCGTCAGCACGAGCGGCGTCAGGCGGTCCTTGCAGGCCGAAAACACCGCATCGATGACGTTCTTGCCGCCTTCGCGCTCGGATTCGATCGACACGATCAGGATCACCGCGTTCTTCGCGATCATGCCGACGAGCGCGAGGATGCCGAGGATCGCGACGAATCCCAGCGGCCGCTGGAAGATCAGCAGCGCCGCGACCACGCCGATCAGGCCGAGCGGCAGCAGGAACAGGACCATCGCCATGCGCCGGAAGCTCGACAGCAGGATCATCATGAAGAGCAGCATCAGCAGGATCATGATCGGCACCACCGAGAACACGTTCGCCGACGAGTCCGCGCTGCTCTCGTAGATGCCGCCGGTCTCGACCTTGTAGGGGCGCGGGAGCTTGGCGATGTACGCATTCAGCGTCGGGGCGAGCGACACGACGACCGATTCGGGCAGCACGCCCTTCACCACGTCGGAGCGCACGGTCAGCGTGGGCACGCGGTCGCGCCGCCACACGAGCGGGTACTCCTGCGACTCGGTGAAGCGCGCGAACTGCGACAGCGGGACCATCCGGCCGGCCGGGGTCGGTACCGACAGCGAGGACAGCGTCTCGAACGAGGCGCGCTGGTCCGCCGTCGCCCGCGCCACCACGTTGACGAGGTAGATGTCGTCGCGGACCTGCGTTATGGTCGTACCGGCGACCGACGCATTCAGCACCGCGGCGATGGCGCGCGAACTCACCCCCATGCGGCGCGCCTCGTCCTGGTCGATGTGCACGCGCACCTGTCGGGCCGGCTCCATCCAGTCGAAGTTGACGTTGCGCACGCGCGTGTCGGCGCCCATGATCTGCGCGACATCCTGCGCGATGCGGCGCACCTCCTCGATGTCCGGGCCGGTGACGCGGTACTGGAGCGGCCAGCCCACCGGCGGTCCCATCTCGAGCGGCGAGACGCGGGCGGTCACGGCGGGGAAGTCGTTCGCGAGTATCTCCTCGAGCTTCGCCTGCAGGCGGTCGCGTGCCTCGATGTCCTTGGCGATGACGATGATCTGCGAGAAGAACGGGTTGGCGAGGTGCACCGCGAGCGGCAGGTAGAAGCGGATCGCGCCGCGGCCGACGTAGGTGCTGTAGCGCTCGACGTCGGGGTTGCCGGTGAGCAGCGCCTCGACGCGCTTGGCGACCTCCTCGCTCGCATGGATCGAGGCGTTCTGGCGCAGCGTCAGGTCGACCAGCAGTTCCGGCCGGTCGGACGAGGGGAAGAACTGCCGCGGCACGAACTGGAGCATGTACAACGACACGACGAAGGCGCCGACGGTGAGCCCGATCGTGAGCCAGCGGAATCGGATCGCCGCGCCCAGGAACGCCGCGTAGCCGGACACGAGCCTGCTCGGCTTGTCGCCGGCCTTCTTGTCCGGGACCTTGAGGATCGCCTTGCCGAGAATCGGGCCGAACACGACGGCCACGAACCAGGACGCGAGCAGCGCGATCGCGACCACGCCGAACAGCGACGACAGCACCTCGCTCGCGCCGCCGGGGGCGAAGCCCACCGGGACGAAGCTCGCGATGGTGACCAGCGTGCCCATCAGCATCGGCGCCGCCAGCGTGCGATAGGCGAACGACGCGGCGTCGTCCTTCGAGTCGCCGGCCTTGAGCCGGCGCAGCATCGCGTCGACGGTGGTCATCGCGTCGTCGACCAGCAGCGTCAGCGCGATGATGAGCGCGCCCAGCGACACGCGCTGGAGCGCGATATCGCGCATGTCCATCACCGCGAACACCAGCGCCAGCGTGATCGGGATCGCGAGCGCCACGACGATGCCCGGGCGCACGCCGAGGCTCAGGAAGCTGCAGACGAGGATGATGGCGATCGCCTGCCACAGCGACAGCAGGAAGTCGTTGATCGCGTGGTCGACGGTCGCGGCCTGGTCGGACACCAGCGTGGGCTCGATGCCCACCGGCAGCGCCGCCTTGATGTCGGCCATCGTGCTTCGGATGTTGGTACCGAGCGCCAGGATGTCGCCCTGGTCGCGCATCGCGATCGCAAGGCCGATCGCCGGCTTGCCGTTGACGCGGAACATCGGCGTCGGCGGGTCGACCGTGCCGCGCGTGACCCTGGCGATGTCGCCCAGGCGGTAGATCCGGTCGCCCGAGGCGATGTTCACCGCCTCGATGTCGCGCTCGTTGTCGAATGCGCCGGTGACGCGCAGGTAGACCCGTTCGCTGTCGGTCTGGATGACCCCGGCCGGGCGCAGTACGTTCTGCGCCTGCAGGGTCGAGAGGATGGTGCCGTAGTCGAGCCGCAGGCTCGCGAGCGTCGCGGTCGAGAACTCGAGGTAGATGCGCTCGTCCTGGGCGCCCAGGATCTCGATCTTGGCGACGTCGGGCACCTGCAGGAGCTTCGAGCGCGCATCCTCGACGTAGTCGCGCAGCTCGCGGAAGCTGAACCCGTCGGCGGTGAAACCGTAGATGATGCCGAAGGTGTCGCCGAAGTCGTCGTTGAAGAACGGGCCGATCACGCCCTGCGGCAGCGTGTGGCGCATGTCGCCGATGTTGCGGCGCACGCGATACCAGACGTCCGGAATGTCCGCGGTGTCGGTGGTCTCGTCGAGGTCGACGAAGATCGTGGTCTGGCCGGCGGTGGTGTAGCTCCGCACCACGTCGAACTTGTGCGTCTCCTGCAGCGTGCGCTCGAGGCGCTCGGTGACCTGCGACAGCGTTTCCTCGACGGTCGCGCCAGGCCACGCCGCGGCGACGATCATCGTGCGCACCGTGAACGGCGCGTCCTCGTCGCGGCCGAGGTTCTTGAACGCCACGACGCCCGCGACCACCACGACGATCATCAGGAAGACGATGAGCGACGGCCGCCTGAGCGACCAGGCCGAGAGGTTCGGACCGATCACGGCGCGGCTTTCAGGATGCCGACCTTCTGGCCCGGCCGCAGCGCCTGTACGCCGGCGGTGACGATCACGTCGCCGGGATTCAGGCCCGACGCGACCTCGACACGGTTCGGGTCCGACGAGCGGATCTCGATCGGCCGCGAGGACACGGTGCCGGCCTTGGTGTCGACGACCCAGACGGCGGCCTGGCGGTCGGAGCGGATGACGGCGGAAGGCGGGATCTCGATCACTTCGGTCGCGGCGAGCGTCAGGCGGCCGGTGATGGTCGAACCCAGCCGCATGTCGGCCGGCGGTTTGGCGAGCCTGGCCCGGATGCGGAAGGTGCCGGTCAGCGGGTCGGCGCGCGGCGAGATTTCGCGCACCACGGCGCTCGCCGAGACCTTGGGATCGCCGGTGAGGGCGACCGCGATCGGCAGGTTGAGGGACAGCGCCGCCTTGGCGCGCGCGGGCACGTCGAACACGGCATCGCGGGCTCCGTCGCGAGCGACCTGGACGATCATCTGCCCTGCGCCTACCACTTCACCCGGTTCCGCTCCCTGTGCGGTGACCACGCCCGAAACGTCCGCGACGAGGCGCGTGTCGTTGACGCGCGTCTGCGCGAGCGTGACCTGCGAGGTTGCCGACTCGACCGCGGACGCCGCGGCGCGCGCGGCCGTCTCGGCCGACTCGAACTGGGCCCTGGAGACGGCGCGCTCGGCGACGAGATCGCGCATGCGCACGTACATGCTCTGCGCTTCGGACTGCCGGGCGCGCGCGGCGTCGAGCTGGGCGCGCGCGGCAAGAAGGCTGGTTTCCTCGTTCTGCGAATCGAGGCGCGCGATCGGTTGGCCCGGCTGGATCGCGTCGCCGATGCTCACGCTGCGCTCGATCACGCGGCCGCCGATCCGGAACGCCTGGTTGATCTCGGTCTGCGCCTGGATCGACCCGTTGAGCGCGACGACATCGCCTGCGAGCGCCTTGGTGATGGTCAGCGTGCGCACCGGCCGGATTTCCGGGGGGCGCTGCTCCTCCGCGCGCTGGCATGCAGCGAGCGAGACGAGGGCAGCGGCGATGACCGGGACGGCGAGACATTTCCGGCTGAGGCGCCGTTGCGCAAGGTGGACCATGGGAAAGCTCCGGAACGATCGGACGGATACGGGGCGGACTGCTGCATCGAAGCAACCCGCAATGATACCGCAGGCAATGGTCGCGGACCGTTGCCGCCGCACAGGTGCTCGCCTATCGAGCAGAATCCGGCCGCGACGACGCGCCGTCGGCAGGTGGCGTGCCGGCGGCCCTGGTCATGCGGAAACCAACCGCCGCGAACAGGATCGCGACGAACGGGCTCACGATGTTGAAGATCGCCCACGGCGCGTAGCTGACGGTGGCGACGCCCAGCGTCACGGCCATGTAGGCGCCGCAACTGTTCCACGGGATGAGCGCGGAGGTCGGGGTCCCGGTGTCGCCGATGGTCCGCGAGAGTACGGTCGGCGCGTAGCCGCGCTGCTCGAACGCGCCCTTGAACATGCGGCCGGGCAGCACGACCGCCATGTACTGGTCGGCGGTCGCGACGTTGGTGGCGATCGTGGCGCCGACGAGGCTCGACACCAGCGCGACCGCGGACTTCGCACCGGCGATCACCGGTGCCATCAGGCGCTCGAGCGCGCCCATCTTCTCGACCACGCCGCCGAACGCGAGCGCGACGATGATGAGCCACACCGTATCCAGCATGCGCTCCATGCCGCCGCGCGTGACCAGCGTGTCGATCGCCGGGATGCCCGACTGGTGGTGGTAGCCGGACGCGAGCGCGAGCCACACGCCCTTGATCTGCACGATCGCGGAAGGCACGCCCGCGCGCGCGTCCGCGAAGGCCGCGACGCGATCGGGGGAGAAGATGACGGCAACGACGCCGCCTGCAAGCGCGCCGGTGAAGATGGTCGTGAACGGGGGCACCTTGAACGCTGCCATGCCGACGACGATCGCGAGCGGGACGAAGAGCCAGGGCGTGATGTGGAACCGGCTCGCGATCTGCGCGGCCTTCTCGTTGCCTTCGTAGGCGACTTCGCTTCCGAGCATCCAGAACACCGCGAGCGCGATCGCGATCGCGACGATCGAGCTGATCGCGGTCTCCTTGATGTGCGCGTAGAGGTCGGCTCCGGCGGTCGCGGCGGCGAGGTTGGCCGTGTCGGAAAGCGGCGAGGACTTGTCGCCGAAATACGAGCCGGAGATGATCGCGCCCGCGGTGATCGCCGGGTCGAGGCCCATGCTGCCAGCGATGCCCATCAGCCCGATGCCGATCGTGCCGACGACGGTCCAGGAGCTTCCGATCGAGAACGACACGATGGCGCAGATGAGCACCGTCGTTGCGTAGAAGTAGTGCGGGTGGAGGATTTTCAGGCCGTAGAACACCATCGCGGCGAGCGTGCCTGAAAGCGCCCAGGTGCCGATCAGCGCACCGACCGCAAAAAGGATGAAGATGGCGCCCATGCCCGAGGACACGCTCGCGATGGCGGCTTCCTGCAGTTCCTGGAGCGACTGTCCGCGCCGCTTCGCCACGAGGAGCGCGATGACGGTCGCGACGACCAGTGCGACCTGGTTCGGCCCCTTCGCGCCGGCGTCGCCGAACAGGTAGAACGACAGGCCCACCAGGAGGATGAGGCCGACGATGGGAATCAGCGCTTCCTTGAGCGACAGCGGCGGCAGCGGGGCGGGGGTGGGGGTCATCGGGTCAGTCCCCTGACGGGGTGTTGCTGCGCGCGCCGGTTACGCCGCGGACGCGGGGGCGAAGCGGGCGCGGCGGCCGGAGGGCCGCCGCGTCGTGCATGGATTCCTGCGCCAGGTTCCCGCTCGAGCCCCGGCGCGTGTCCCCCCGATCAGTAGTCGACCGGATCGCGGATGATCGGGCAGGTCATGCAGTGCCCACCGCCGCGGCCGCGACCGAGTTCCGCGCCGACGATGGTGATCACCTCGATGCCTGCCTTGCGCAGGAGGGTGTTGGTGTAGGTGTTGCGGTCGTAGGCGTAGACCACGCCGGGCGACGCGCACACCAGGTTCGCGCCGCTGTCCCACTGCGTGCGCTCGCGCTGGTAGTCGGTGCCGCCGGCCTCGACGACGCGCAGCTTCTTCAACCCCAGCGCCTCGGCGACCACGTCGACGAACGGCTTCTTCTCGGCGTGGAACTCGACGCCGCTCGGATGGTTGCTCGGTCGGTAGGAGAACGTGGTCGTCTTCGCGAGGAAATCCGGCGCGAGCAGCACGCAGTCGCGGTCGGCGAAGGTGAACACCGTGTCGAGGTGCATCGCCGCGCGGATCTTCGGGATCGCCGCGACGATGACGCGCTCGGCCGCCTTCTTCTTGAACAGCGCGGCCGCGAGCTGGCTGATCGCCTGGCGCGAGGTGCGCTCGCTCATGCCGATCAGGACGTTGCCCTTGCCGATCGGCATCACATCGCCGCCTTCGAGCGTGGCGAGGCCGTGGTCCTGCGTCGGGTCGCCCCACCAGACGTTCACCTTGCCGGCGAAGTCGGGATGGAACTTGTAGATCGCGGTGGTAAGGAGCGTTTCCTCGTGCCGGGCCGGCCAGTAGAGCGGGTTCAGCGTCACGCCGCCGTAGATCCAGCAGGTCGTGTCGCGCGTGTAGAGTGTGTTGGGCAGCGGCGGCAGCAGGTATTCGGTGCCGCCGGCGGCCTCCTTGAAGACCTTGAGCGCCTTGCCCCCGATCGACTCGGGGAATTCCTGCGTCGACAGGCCGCCGATCAGCGTCTCGGCGAGGTCTCGGTTCGACAGCCCCTCGAGGTAGCTGCGCATCTCGTCGATGAATCCCAACCCGACCTGGTTGGGGACGACCTGGTTGTCGAGGAGCCATTTCTTGCCGGGGCCGACCGCGACGGTCTCCTCGAGGAGGTTGTGCATCTCGACCACGTCGACGCCGCGGTCGCGCAACTTCTGCACGAAATCGAAGTGGTCGCGCTTGGCGTTCTCGACCCACAGCACGTCGTCGAACAGGAGCTGGTCGCAGTTCGAGGGCGTGAGCCGCTGGTGCGCGCGGCCCGGCGCGCACACCATGACCTTGCGCAACTGGCCCACTTCCGAGTGGACGCCGAATTTCGTTTCCTTCGCCTTTTCCATGCCTGACTCCGTTGCGTTTGAGTGAAACCCTGATGAATCCCCTGCGCTTCCGGACGGTAGCGTTCAGATCTGGAGGTGCCCGGTGGCGAGCCAGTAGATCCCGACCGCCGCGCCGATCATCGCGAGGATGAAGATCACCCAGTCGGTGGACTTGGTGAACACCGGAAGGTTCTGCTCGCGACGCGACCAGTAGGAGAGGATCGTGCCCGGCCCGTAGAGCACCGCCGAGAGCACGACGAACTTCATGCCCGCGGCGTAGACCAGGAACGCCGTGTAGAACGTGGCGACGATCGCGATGAAGAGATCGCGATTGCGCTCTTCCGGACGCTGGTCGTAGGTTTCGCGCCGCGCGGCCATCATCCAGCCGTAGCCGGCACACAGGACGAACGGGATCAGCGCCACCGCGGCCGTGAGGTCGAGCATCCGGTGGCAGGCATCGCGCGACCAGTAGGTGGTGATCACGATCACCTGCACGACGATGTTGGTGAGC
>JADLBN010000241.1 GCA_020847675.1 Burkholderiales bacterium
TCAGCGCGATCTTCTCGAGTTCGAGCGCGATGTCGAGCAGCGGGTTGCGACCCTTCACCTCGAAAACCTGATAAGCGGTGTCCTTGATGAGCTTCGCGCGCGGGTCGTAGTTCTTGTAGACGCGGTGGCCGAACCCCATCAGCTTCACGTTCGAGTTCTTGTCCTTCGCCTTCGCGATGAACTCGCCGATCTTCGCCACGCCCCCCTGGGCCTGGATGTCGTAGAGCATGTTGAGCGCGGCCTCGTTGGCGCCGCCGTGCGCCGGGCCCCAGAGGCAGGCGACGCCCGCGGCGATCGCCGCGAACGGATTGGTGCCCGACGACGCGCACATCCGAACGGTCGAGGTCGACGCGTTCTGCTCGTGGTCGGCGTGCAGGATGAAGATCCGGTCGAGCGCGCGCACCAGCACCGGGTTCAGCTTGTAGTCTTCGCAGGGCGTCGCGAACATCATGCGCATGAAGTTCGACGCGTAGTCGAGCTCGTTGCGCGGGTAGACGGAGGGCTCGCCGAGCGAGTACTTGTAGGCCATCGCGACCAGCGTCGGCAGCTTGGCGATCAGGCGGATCGCCGAGATGTCCCGCTGCTTCGGGTCGTGGAGGTTCATCGAATCGGGGTAGAACGCGGAGAGCGCTCCGACCAGCCCGGTGAGGACCGCCATCGGATGCGCGTCGCGACGGAATCCCCGCAGGAAGAACTGCATCTGCTCGTGGACCATCGTGTGCCGGGTGACGCGCTGGTCGAACTCCTTCTGCCGGGCGGCGTTCGGGAGGTCCCCGTAGAGCAGCAGGTAGCAGACGTCGAGGAAGTCGCACTTGACCGCGAGTTCCTCGATCGGGTAGCCGCGGTAGAGCAGCACGCCCTTGTCGCCGTCGATGAAAGTGATCGTCGAGTGGCAGGCCGCGGTGGACAGGAATCCCGGGTCGTAGGTGAATCGCCCGGTCTTGCCGTACAGCGTTCGGATGTCGATCACGTCGGGACCGACGCTGCCCGGGAGGACCGGAAGGGTCACCTGCGGGGAACCGTCGGAGAAGGTGAGCGTGGCGGTGCGGTCGGTCATGGAAAGGCTCCGTGCGGCGGATCGGCGCGATGCTCGGCCGGTCGATGGGTCGAATTCGTGGTGCAGGTCTCCGCTCCGGTCAGGACGCGCGCAGCGCGCGCACCAGCGGCAGGAGCGTCGGGTCGTCGGGCTCGGCCTTCCCGCAGATCAGGTCCCAGAGGTCGCCGTCCGGCAGGTCGAGCAGCCGATCGAGCATCGCCACTTCTTCCGCGCCCAGCGCCGGACCCCTCGCGTCGAGGAAGCGCTCGAGCATCAGGTCGTTCTCGAGCATGCCGCGACGGCACCGCCAGCGAAGGCGCGAGAGCTGCCGCGGGTCGGAATCGGCGTCGCGCGCATCCGGTCCGTGGCGGCCTGTCATGGGGCAACGTCCGGCTCTTCCGGTCCGCCGCTACACCGCGCGCTTCATCATGACTTCCTTGATCCGTCCGATCTGGAGCGTCGGGTTGAGTCCCTTCGGGCAGACGTCGACGCAGTTCATGATCGAGTGGCAGCGGAACAGCCGGTACGGGTCCTCGAGGTTGTCCAGCCGTTCGTTGGTCGCGAGGTCGCGCGAGTCCGCGATGAACCGGTACGCCTGCAGCAGCCCCGCGGGGCCGACGAACTTGTCCGGATTCCACCAGAACGAGGGGCACGCGGTCGAGCAGCAGGCGCAGAGGATGCATTCGTAGAGGCCGTCCAGTTCCTCGCGCTCCTCGGGGGACTGCAGGCGCTCCTTCTCCGGCGGCGGCGTGTCGTTGACGAGGTAGGGCTTGATCGAGTGGTACTGCTTGAAGAACTGGCTCATGTCCACGATCAGGTCGCGGACGACGGGGAGGCCGGGCAGCGGCTTCAGCACGACAGGCTCGGCGAGCGTGCGCAGGTTGGTGACGCAGGCGAGACCGTTCTTGCCGTTGATGTTCATCGCGTCGCTGCCGCACACGCCTTCGCGGCAGCTGCGGCGGAACGCGATCGTGTCGTCGACCGTCTTGAGCCGCACCAGCGCATCGAGCAGCATCCGGTCGTGCGGATCGAGCGCGACTTCGTAGTCCTTCAGGTACGGCTTCGCGTCCTTCTCCGGGTCGTAGCGGTAGATGCGGAACTTCATGATTCGGCTCGCGCCTCCGTAAAACATGAGTCGGCCATCGCCTCGGTGAAGGCGCGACCGCGACGGCCGGCGAGGGCCCCTTCATCCTTCATGGCGCGAAGCGCATCATCGTTCGTGTACCTCGCCATGGCGCGCAGCGCTTCATCGTTCATGACTCAGTACACTCTGGCCTTCGGCGGAAAGCTCTCGACCGACAACGGCTTCAGATTCACCGGCTTGTAGTCGAGCCGGTTGCCCTCGGAATACCAGAGCGTGTGCTTGAGCCAGTTGGCGTCGTCGCGCTCGGGGTAGTCGCTGCGCGCCTGGGCGCCGCGGCTCTCCCGCCGCGCCTCGGCCGACACGACGGTCGCCTTCGCCACCTCGATCAGGTTGTCGAGCTCGAGCGCCTCGACGCGCGCGGTGTTGAACGTGCGGCTGTGGTCGGCGATCGCGATCCGCTTCGCGCGCTCGGCGAGTTCCATCACCCGGGTGACGCCCTCGGAGAGCA
>JADLBN010000242.1 GCA_020847675.1 Burkholderiales bacterium
CCGGACGATCGTCACCGCGTACTCGTCGGGCATCGTGCGCGAGGCGGCGCTGCGCGAACTGAAGCGCGGCGGCCAGGTCTACTTCCTGCACAACGACGTCGACACGATCCGCGGAACCGCCGAGCGCCTCGCCGCGCTGCTGCCCGAAGCGCGTGTCGCGATCGCGCACGGCCAGATGGGCGAGCGCGAGCTCGAGCAGGTGATGCGCGACTTCTACGCGCAGCGCGTCAACCTGCTCGTCTGCTCGACCATCATCGAGACCGGCATCGACGTGCCGACCGCGAACACGATCGTCATCGAGCGCGCCGACCGCTTCGGCCTCGCGCAGCTCCACCAGCTCCGCGGGCGCGTGGGCCGCTCGCACCACCAGGCCTACGCCTACCTGCTCACGCCACCCGAGGACGCGCTCTCCGCGCAGGCGAAGAAGCGGCTCGAGGCGATCCAGCTCATGGAGGACCTGGGTTCGGGCTTCTACCTCGCGATGCACGATCTCGAGATCCGCGGCGCCGGCGAGGTGCTGGGCGACGAGCAGTCGGGCGAGATGGCCGAGGTCGGCTTCCAGCTCTACACCGACATGCTGAGGTCGGCCGTGTCGGCGCTGAAGGCGGGCCGCGAGCCGAACCTCGCGGAGCCGCTCGGCGTGACGACCGAGATCCAGCTCCACGTTCCCGCGCGCCTTCCCGAACAATACTGCAACGACATCCACGAGCGGCTGGTCCTGTACAAACGGCTCGCGACGGCCGAGGACGCCGCGGGCGTCGATGCGATCGTCGAGGAGATCGTCGACCGCTTCGGGCCGCTGCCCGAGCCCGCGATTGCGCTGGTGGCGTCGCATCGCCTGCGCATCGCCGCGAAGCCGCTGGGCGTTCGCAAGATCGACGCCGGCCCCGAGCGCACGACGATCCAGTTCGTGCCGCAACCCCCGTTCGATCCGGCGAAGCTGATTCTGCGCATGCAGCGCGACGGCCGGACGCGTTTCTCCGGACCCGACCGCGTTCGCATCGACCGCGCCGCGCCGATGCTCGACGAACGCATCGCGCTGGTGCGCGAGTTCCTCGGCACCCTCGCGTGAGTTCGCCGCAACTGCCGCCGTCGGTGCACGTGTTCGTGCGCGACTGGCTTTCGGCAAATCACGTGCTGCTCAGGAGCCGTGACGGTCACGTGCTCGTGGACACCGGCTATTCGCGGCACGTTCCGCTCACGATGGCGCTGGTCGAGGGCCGCCGCGGACTTGCGGGCGAGCCGCTCGCGAAGATCGTCAACACGCACGGGCACTCGGACCACGTCGGCGGCAACGCCGCGCTCGCCGCGCGCTACGGCTGCCCGATCGCGGTGCCCGCCGCGGAGGCGCCGCTGTTCCGGGCCTGGGACGAAAAGGCGCTGCTCTACGGCTACGCGGACCAGCGCGTCGATCGTTTCGAGGTCGGCGAGACGATCGAGGCGGGCAGTACGCAGGTGTGGGGCGACCTCGAATGGCGGGCACTCGCGGCACCGGGCCACGACATGGGTGCGCTCGTGTTCTTCAACCCCGAGCACCGGATCCTCGTCTCGGGCGACGCGCTGTGGCAGCGCGGCTTCGGCTTCCTGATGCCGCGCGCCCTCGACCCGCGCGCGATGCCGGGGGCGCGCGCGACGCTCGACCTGATCGCTTCGCTCGACGCGCGCTGCGTGATTCCCGGCCACGGGGAGCCGTTCGGCGAGGTCGGCGCCGCGCTGGAGTTCGCGTACACGCGGCTCGCCTCGCTGGAGGCCGACGACGAGCGCGTCGCGCGCTACGCAGCCAAGGCGATCTTCGCGTTCGCGCTCCTCGACCGGCGGCGCTTCCCCGAGGCCGCGGTCCCGGACTACGTCGGCAGCGTCGGCCTCTATCGTGACATGAACGACGCCGTGCTGCGCCTGTCGCCCGCCGGCCTCGCCGCGCTGGTCGTCGACGAACTGCTGCGGTCCGGCGCGATACGGCGCGAGGACGGCGACCTCGTTCCCACGTCCCCCGAGGCCGGCTGACCGCTCGCGTGTGGAATAATCGCCGCGCCGCCGGTGTTTGGGTCGAGACGCCGCGGCGATTCGCGGCTGTCCCCTTCCCCCACAGGAGATCGTGCATAAAGCCCGTCGTACCCGTCGTGACCGCGTTGGCCCTGGTCGGCGCGTTTTCCGCTGTCGTCGCCGCGCAGGTGCCGCCCGATCGGGCGATCAAGTACCGCCAGTCCTCCCTCGCCACGATGGGATTCCACTTCTTCGGCATCCTCGCGCCGATGGCGAAGGGCGATCGCCCCTACGACGCCAAGGTCGCCGCCCGCAGCGCGAAGTTCGTCGCCGAACTCTCCGAAATGCCCTGGCACGACGGCTTCCCGCCGGGCTCCGAGAGTGGCGCCCCGACCAAGGCCAAGCCGGAAATCTGGAAGGACCGGGCGAAGTTCGACAAGCTCGCGGAGACCATGCAGGGCGAGGCGGCGAAGCTCGCGCAGGTCGCCGGCACCGATCTCGCGACGATGCGCACGCAGGTCCAGGCCACCGCGAAGGCCTGCACCAACTGCCACGACGAGTTCCGCGCGAAGTAGCCGCACGGATCGGCCGGACCCCGCCCCGCCGCGGAAGGAGGCCGGTCCCGCTCCGCGACCGAACGGGGCAAGGCGGATGCTTCGGCGTGCGCATTTGAAGGCCGGGCCCGCGCCCGGCCTTCGTCGTTTCAGGCGACGGCCGGCGTCTTGCGCACGATCCACCAGACGACCGCGCCGCACAGGATCAGGAGCGCGATCGCCTTCGCGGACGAAGCACGCGCAGCCTCCGGCGTGCCGAACCCCGCGGGCAGGCGCTTGCTGCCGACGATCATCGGGCGGATCAGGTTCTCGCGGAAGGCGAAGAGGTAGACCAGCACCGCCAGTATGTGCACGGCGGCCAGCCCGACGACGACCCACGCGAACCGGCGATGGATCGCCGAGAGAAAGTCCGAGGTCTCTTTCGCGATGGTGCTCGCGAGCGGCCCGTCCCAGAACACGTCGTCGTTCGAATACAGGCCGAGCGTCGCCTGCGCGAGCATCGCCGCGAGCAGCAGGATCACCATCCAGCCGCCCACCGGATTGTGCGTGATGTGGACCTCGTGCGGAGGCCTGAGCCTCGAACGCAGATAGCGCGCGGCGGCGCGCGGGCCGCGCAGGAACGAGGCGAAGCGCGCGTTGCCGCTGCCCGCGAAACCCCACAGGATGCGGAACAGCACGAGCGCCAGCAGCACCTCGCCCGCGCGCATGTGCACCGCCATCGCGTCGCCCTTGCGCAGGCCGCTCGCCACCAGCACGACCAGACAGGCGACCATCGCCCAGTGGACCGCGCGCACCGGCCAGTCCCACACCGGGACGGCCGCACGATCGGCGACGGTCGCGACGGCCGGCTTCTTCGGAACTCCGCTCACCGGAATTCGCCCCGGTTTCGCGCGCCGGCGACCCAGACGATCGCCGGCGGGACGTTGCGCCACACCCGTTCGGCGCGCCGCCATCGCAGTCTCGCGTCGCCGAACTCGAACGGTTCGCGCAGCCCGTAGCTGTACTGCACCAGCCGTCGCGCGGGATCGGCGAGCAGGAAACGCTCGATCACCGCGGCGGTCGCCCGCGAGAGATCGTCGGGAAGCGAGCGGAACGGCAGCGACGACACCGCGACCGCGCTCGCCGGTTGCATGAGCAGCGCGTCCGGGCGCTCGTGCACGCAGGCCGCGCAGATCCGGGCGCGCGGCCACAGGCGCTGGAGGCGACGCGTCATCGAGGCATCGCGTTCGATCACGGTCAGCCTCGCACGCGGGTGGTCCCCCGCGAGCCAGCGCGTCACCGATCCAGCTCCGGCGCCCAGTTCGACGATCGCGTCGAATCCCGCCGCATGGCGCGAGAGCGTGCGCGCGAGCACGCGCGACGAGGGCACGACACCGCCGACCAGCGCCGGCGCGCGCAGGAAGTGGGCAAGGAAGCTCTCGCCCAGCGGCCGTCGCGAGTCGCCATCGTGCCGCGGCGCCTCGGTCTCGCCACGGACGGGGCGACGGCCGTCGATCGCGCGCGTTCTCGCGGGCACCGGGTCGGGACGGGTGTCGGGCGGGACCATGCTGCTCAGCGGGGCAGCTGCTCCGCGAAGGTCCGCAGGCCAGACAGGAGCATCTCGACGGCGAGCGCGGTGAGGACGAGGCCCATGAGCCGTTCGAGCGCCAGCACGCCGCGCTCGCCGATCACCCGCTGCACGCGGTCGGCGCCCGCGAGCACCGCGAGCGTGACGAGCATCGCGATCGTGACCGCCACGGCGAGCGAGGGCAAGGCGCCCGGCCCGCGCGAGGCCATCAGCATCACCGTCGCGAGCGCGGAGGGCCCGGCAATGGCCGGCACGGCGATCGGGACGATGAACGGCTCGGCCCCCGAGGTCTCGCCGAAGACGCCTTCCGGGTGCGAGAACACCATGCGCAGCGCGATCAGGAACAGGATCACCCCTCCCGCGATCTCGAGCGACGTCTCGGACAGGTGCATGAGCGACAGGAACGCCTTGCCGCCGACGAGGAAGGCGATCAGGAGGCCCCAGGCGACCGCGCACTCGCGGACGATGATTCGCCGGCGGCGCTCGTGCGGCACTTCGCGCATCGCCGCGACCACGATGGGAACGTTGCCGAACGGATCGAGGACCAGCACGAGGAGGACGACGGTGGAAACGAGCTCGGGAGCCATGACCAGGCGAAGCTGTCCGAGTATAACCTCGCGCGCCGCGCAGGTTCAGTGGAGCTTGACGCGGGGCTCGAGGCCCCCGCGCAGCGTCCGCCCCACGGTGTCGAAGGCCACCAGCGCGACGCCGTGCAGCGCGACCTGGTGCATCTTGTAGAGCGAGGCGTACATCCAGCGCGCGATCAGCCCCTGGACCAGGAGGCTCCCTCCGATCAGTCCGCCCATGAGCGATCCGACGGCCGAGAGCTCGCCCAGCGACACGAGCGAGCCGTAGTCGCGGAACCGGAACGCGGGCAGCGGACGGCCCGCGAGGCGCGCCCGCATCGACTTCGCGAGCAGTGTCGCCTGCTGGTGGGCGACCTGCGCACGCGGGGGCAGGATCGCGCCGGGTCCCGACTGCGGCCACGGACACGCGGCGCAATCGCCGAAAGCGAACACGTCCGGGTCGCGCGTCGACTGCAGCGTCTGCCGCACGAGAAGCTGGTTCGCGCGGTTGGTCTCGAGTCCGTCGAGGCCCGCGAGCCACGCCGGAGCCTTGATGCCGGCGGCCCAGACCAGGAGGTCGGCGGGAAGGCGCCGGCCGCTCGCGGTGCGAACCTCCTCGCCGGTCACCTCGACGACGCGCTCGCCCGTGTGGACGTCCACGCGCAAGGCCGCGAGCAGTTCGGTCGCGGCAGCCGCGATCTTCTCCGACAGCGGCGGCAGGATGCGCGGCGCGGCCTCGATCAGCGCGATCCTGATGTCGCGCTCCGGATCGAGGTGGTCGAGCCCGTAGGTGGCGTGCGCGCGGGTCGAGTGGCGGATCTCGGCCGCGAGTTCCACGCCGGTCGCCCCCGCGCCGATGATCGCGACACAGACGGTGCCGTCTCCGCCTTCTCCCTTGCGGAGATCGGCGCGCACCGACGCCGCGAGGAGCCGCCGGTGGAAGCGCTCCGCCTGCGGCGGCGTGTCGAGCTTGATCGCGTGCGCCGCGACGCCGGGCACGCCGAAGTCGTTCGACTCGGAGCCAACCGCGATGACCAGCGTGTCGTAGGCGAGGCTGCGCTCGGGCAGGACCTCGGTCCCTTCGTCGTCGAACACCGCGCCCACGCGGATCGTTCGCGCAGCGCGATCGAGGCCGGTCATGGCGCCCTGCCGGAAGCGGAACCCGTGGCGGTGCGCGATCGCCGGGTAGTCGACGCCGTGCGAATCGGCGTCCATGCGCCCCGCCGCGACTTCGTGCAGCAGCGGCTTCCAGACGTGGGTCGGGTACGGGTCGACGAGCGTCACCTCGGCGAGTCCCCTGCGCGCGAGGCGCTCTCCGAGCGCCGCCGCGAGCGGCAGGCCGCCCGCGCCGCCGCCGACGATCAGGATGCGATGCGGGGTCGACGCCGCCATCGCCGACCCGTCAGCGAAGGGCCCGCGGCGCAGGGACGCCGCGGCTGCACGGCACCGGGATCGCAGGCACGTTCGGCCCCGAGGATGCGCGCCGGTTGCGCGAGACGCAGCGGAACGCCCGGCGCCGTCCCGGTCCCGCGCGCCTAGGCGACGCGCCTCGACGCCGGCCGTTCCGCGCCGCTGCCGCTGCCGCTGCCGCTGTAGACGTTGAGGTACTTGAGGCAGATCACCCGCAGGCAGGAGGCGATGTTCTTGTCGTTCGCGACGAGGCAGCCGTCGTGCACCCGTTCGATCAGGCGCGGGAGCGCGAGGTTCGATTCCGCCGCCATCTCGTCCAGCACGTTCCAGAACGCGCGCTCGAGGCTGATCGTCGTGCTGTGGCCGTGGATGCGGAATCCGCGCTTCTCCGGAATGAACTCGCTGATCTGCGACGTCGTGCAGGCGCTGAACATATGGTCCAGCGCGTCGTTGACCTCGATATAGAGTTTCATTCTCGTTCCCCCGCGGCCCGCCCGTTGGCAATAGTTACCACCACCCGCCGTGTCGTCGTCCCTATAATCGCGAGCATACAAGAGGTAACCGCCCGCGGGGCGCCCGGCCGGAGGATCGATGGAATTCTTCCGCAAGACGCTGGATCCGGTGTTCGCCCTCGCGGCCATCGCGGTGCTGGACGTCTTCCTGTTCCTGCTGCTGGGCGCCTGGACGGTCGGCGGCGGCGAGACGATGATGACCGGCCTCATGGCCCAGGCGGTCCTGGGCGACGACCTGCAGCGCGTCCCGTTCTGGAACGTGGTGTTCCCGCCGCGGGCCGACTACTGGAAGATCTACATCAGTCTCGGCATGCTCTTCGGCGCCTTCGCCGGAGCGATCCTGTCGAAGGAGTTCTACCTGCGCATGCCGCGGCGCGCGTCGGAGTGGCTGATGATCACCATCGGCGGGCTCCTGATGGGCATCGGCATCCGGATGGCCTACATCTGCAACGTGTCGACCTTCTTCGGGCTGCTGCCCGAGATGAACCTCGGCGGCTACCTCGCGATCTCGGGCATCCTGGCCGGGGCGTGGGTCGGGTCGCTCGTCTACAAGAAACTGCTCGAGGGATAGCCGCGATGTCTCCCGTCGTCGAATGCCTGGTCGCGTTCCTGTTCGGTTCCGTCGTGGGCCTGCTGATGCAGCGCTCGCGCTTCTGCAACACGGCGGCGCTGCGCGACGCCATCATGTTCAAGACCTACCGGAACACCAAGGCGATGCTGATGGCGATGATGATCCTGACGCTGGCCTTCACCGGGTTCATGAGCCTCGGGGGCGGGCACCCGATGGAGTTCGACGTCGGGCTCAACACATTCGCCGGACTGTTCCTGTTCGGCATCGGGATGGTGCTCGCCGGCGCCTGCACGGTCTCCACCTGGGTCAAGACCGGCGAAGGCAACGTGGGCGCGCTGTGGGCGCTGGTGTTCACGTTCGTGGGCATGTTCCTGTTCTCGCTCGTGTGGTCGTGGAACTGGTGGCCGCCCGCGCCGCAGACGATGACCGGCGAACCCAACCTGCCCGCGCTGCAGCTCGGATTCGCCAACGCCCGCACGCTCCAGGACAAGTTCGGCGTCCCGGCGATCGCCTTCGGACTCGTGCAGTTCGCCGTCCTGCTCGCGATCTACCGCGCGATCCTGCGGCGCGAGCGCGCGCAGCAACAGAGGCACGAAAGACACCAGAAGGACGCGGCCGGGCAGGAAGCCTGACGCGATCATCAGCGGAGACCGGCGGATGGGACTTTTCGGATCGAAGAAGAAGGTCGAGGACGCCTCGACGGGTGCCGAGGCCGTGCTGAGCGACGGGAGCCGCCACGCGGTCGCGCGCCGCGTCGACTGTCGCGGCGACTCGTGCCCGCGCCCGCAGCTCATGACCAAGAAGGCGGTGGGCGAGATCGCCGCGGGAGGTCTCGTCGAGGTGCTCGTCGACAACCCCACGTCGGTCGAGGCGCTGCCGCCGATGTGCGACGAACTCAACGCGACGCACGTCGAGACGATCAAGGACCCGGCCTGCTGGCGGGTCTACATCCGGAAAGACTGACGTGCTCGCCCGCGTGCTCATGCGCGTGTTCGTCGCTGTGTCGGTGGCGGCGAGCGTCGCAGGCGTCGCGTGGGTCTACGTCCGGCCGCCCGAAGGCATGCGCGTCACGCGCGACGGCGTGCCTCACCTGTCGCCGCCGGTGACCAACCCGGCGACCGGCGAGGCGGTCCCGCTCGAACAGCTGGTCCGGCACTTCAAGGGAGGAGGCCGCTGACGATGGATCTACAGACGATCGCCCACCTGGTGCTGTTCTGCCTCGCGTTCGGCGCGATGGCGCTCGCGTTCTTCAGCGACTCCCTGTGAAGCCGTGAACCGCGAGAGCCTCGTCTTCTGCGTCGCCGCTCTGGCCATGGCGCTGGTCGTGTGCGCGATCGGTTTCCGGCTCGCTGCGCTGCCCCGCGCGACGGTCGACGCGACGGCGCGCGCCGTTCCGGCCGAGAGCCTTCCCGACGTGGACGTCGGAGGAGGGTTCGGCCGCGTGTCGGTGATCGAACTCGTCGGCTACTACATCGAGCATCCGCCGGCCCGCGCCGGCGAAGGCGGAGGCGAGGCGACTCCGGCCGTCCGCCGGTTCGGAGGCTGTTGAGCATGGGTCGCCTGCTCGCCTTCGCAGCACTCGTCGTCTCCGCGGCTGCGGGTGCGTCTGCGGACTTCGCCTATGTGCGCACCGTTCCGGCCGGGAGCGAGGTCGTGATCGTAGATGCCAGGCCGCTGGCCGATTGTCGCGAGAAGTCGCTCGCCGGCGCTCGCTGCCTCCCCGCGGGCGAGTTCCTCGGCCCGAACCGCCGCCTGCCCGATCCGCGGGACATCCTGTGGCTCCTCGGCACGGCCGGCCTCACGGGCCGCGAGAGCGTGCTGGTGACGGGCGGGGACGCCACCGAACGCGATTTCGTCGCGGGCCTGCTCTGGGTCGCGGGGCAACGCCGCGTCCTGGTGCTCACCCAACCGGTTGCGCGCGCCCTCGACGGCGCGGCGGCGCCGGGCCGCGAGCGCGGCATGATCCGCGAGGCGGTGTTCGAGACGCCGATGCGCGACCAGGTGCTGGTGCTGCGCGACGAACTGCGCGCGATGCGGCCCGCGCCTCCGCTGCTCGACGGTCGCTCGGAAGGCGAGTACTGGGGCGAGACCGCCCGCGTCGCGCGCGCGGGCCACCTGCCCGGTGCGATCAGTCTGCCGGCGCCGAGGCTGCGTCCGCCCTCGGATCCGGAGAGCGCGAAGCCGCTGTTGCCGGATCCGTCGGAAGGCGCGCCGGTCGCCTACGCGCACGACGCGTACGAAGGGCTGGCGTACCTCACGCTGCTCGTCGCCGGCCGCAGTGCCGACGTGCGGCTCTACGCGGAGGGCTTCGCGGAGTGGGCGGCGGACGGTTCGCTGCCGCTCGATGCCGCCGGCTACCCCGAGCGCGCGAACCTTCCGACCGGACCCGTCGAGTCCAACGGACCGGTCGCGAACGTTTTCGCGGGATGGCTGGCCGCGGCGGCCGCGCTCGCGCTGGCCGCCTTCGCCGCCGGCTGGTGGATCGCGAAGCCGCGTGCCGCGTGATGGAGATCCTCTTCCACGTTTCCTCGCGGGCCGGCGCGCAGCTGCTCGCGCCGCTCGCGCGCGCCTGTCGGCGCGGCGGCCATCGTTTCGGTGCCTTCTTCACCGACGAAGGGGTGCTCGGACTCGACGATGCCGCGCTGCTCGCAGCCCTTGGCGACGCCCGCGCGGTCGTGTGCGAGGCGTCGTGGCACCGCCATCGCGCGGATGCGCGCTGCCCGGTCGAACTCGGCAGCCAGACCGTCAACAGCGCGCTGGTGGGCGAAGCCCTCCGCGTGGTCAGCCTGTGAGCACCAAGCAACTCCTCGTCCTCGCGCGGCGCAACCACGCGGAAGCGATGCGCGTGGCTGCCGGGCTCACGATCGTCGGCCACACGGTCGAACTGGTCTTCCTCGACCGGCCGGTCGAGGAGAGTGCGGAGAACGCCGCCAACGCCGAACTGCTGGAGATTACCGGCATCGAACCGGTGACGACGGTCGCCGCGATGGCGGGCGAACTCCCGCTGGTGGATGCCGGGGAGCTCGCTGCGCTGGTCGCAAGATCCGACGAGGTGCTCTGCCTGTGAAGATCCTGGAACTCGACACCGGTCTGTTTCCCGACGCCCGGACCGTGATCGCCGCGCTGCGACGGCTGGAACCCGCGCACAGCGTGGTGTCGATCGACCTGAGGCGCCGGGACATGGAGGACGAGGCCTGGGACCGCGTGATCGCGGCGATCCTGGACTCCGACCTGACGATCAGCAACTGAGCATCGAGGAGAGGACCGATGAAAAGCCGAGGGGTGAGTTGTGGGAGCCGGTGGACGCTGGTGACGGGCCTCGCGCTGTGGCTCGTCGCGGGACCGGCAGCGGCGGCCGATCCGCTGGTGAACGTCGACTGGGTGAAGGCGAACCTCGACAAGCCCGGCATCGTCTACGTCGACTTCGCGCCGCCCGCGGACTTCCTGCGCGGCCACATTCCCGGCGCGGTGAACAGCAACTACGCCAAGGACGGCTGGCGCGAGGAGCGCAGCGACAAGGTTCCCGACATGCTCCCGGCGAAGCTCGACGCGCTGGGCGAGACGATCGGCAAGCTCGGCATCGACAACGGCACGCACGTCGTGCTCGTTCCGGCCGGGATGTCGTCGACCGACATGGGCGTCGGGACGCGCGTCTACTGGACCTTCAAGGTGCTGGGCCACGACAACGTGTCGATCCTCGACGGCGGCATGGCGGCGTGGACTAAGGACAAGAAGAACCCGATGCAGACCGGCGCCCCGAAGATCGAGCCGAAGACGTTCAAGATCGCGGTCCGCAAGGACATGATCGTCACGATGGACGACGTGCGGAAGGCGAAGGCAGCCGGCGTGCTGCTCGTCGACAACCGGCCCGAGGACCAGTACGCCGGCATCAACCGTCACCCGAAGGCCACCGAGAGCGGGACGATCGAGGGCGCGAAAAACCTGCCCAACGGATGGCTCACCGTCAACGGCATGGGCGAGTTCCGCAACAGGTCGCAGCTCGACCAGCTCTACAAGGTGGCGGGCGTGCCGACCACGGGCGACCAGATCAGCTTCTGCAACACCGGGCATTGGGCGTCGGTCGGCTGGTTCGTGTCGAGCGAACTGATGGGCAACAAGAAGGCGAAGATGTACGACGGCTCGATGACCGAGTGGACGATGCTCAAGGGCGGCGCGGTCGAGCAGAAGGTGAAGCTCCAGTAGACGCGGGATGCGGGCAGGACTCGCGTTCGTCCTCGCGCTCGCGGTCGAGGCGGCGTTCGCCGTCGACGCCGCGGCCCAGGGCGAGCGCGAGCGGCGCCTTGCCGCCGAACTGGTCGTGGTCGCCGGGGATCTGCGCCGCCTCGAAGATCCCTCCGAACCGGATCTGCGTCGCGAGGGACTGCGCGCACGCGTTGCGGGTGCGATCGCGTCGCTGCCGCTGATGCTGCGCCGCGCGGGCGCGGATGCCGGCGCCGTGCAGGGTCTGCGCGACGCCCTCGCCCGGCGCGACTGGCGCGCGCTGCGCGAAGGTATCGAGGCGCTTCGCGGCCGCCATCCGTTCGACGCCCGCGCGCTGCTGCCCGCCGAGGCGACCCCGGAGCGGCTGCGCCTTGGCGCGGCCATCCATCGCCAGGCCTGCGCCGGATGCCACGACGCGCCGGCCGCCGACACGCGGCTGCCGGCGCTCGACCTGTTCGAGATGGCGAAGCGCATGCCGCGCGACGAACTCGCCGCGCGACTCCTGCTGGGCGTGCGCGGCGACCGCGGCACGGCGTGGCGCAATCCGTTCAGCGATCCTGAGATCGGCGCTCTGCTCGCCTGCTACGCG